>CP065000.1:329500-659000 GCA_016700075.1 Acidobacteriota bacterium
GCCCATCCGGAAAACGGATAAGCATGAAGCCGCCCCCGCCAATATTTCCTGCCTCAGGATAAACCACCGCAAGGGCGATGCCGACGGCGATAGCAGCATCAACTGCGTTGCCGCCCCGCCTGAGAACATCAACGCCGATCTGTGATGCGATCTCGTGCTGCGAAGCGACCATCGCATTCTTTGCTGAAGGTGCCTCGTGAATGAACGGACCGGCCGGGATCTGGGCACGGACGACGCTTTTAGGCACCGCAAGTGCCGCAATAACGAGAAGACTCGCATAAAATGCACGAATAGAAGATATTCTCATTCCGCTATTTTCTGATTTAGTGCGACTCTTCTCAAGTCAGGTCGATCTAAGTAAGTCCGTCGGGCCGTTGGTTTCTTTTTAGGGCTGGCGAAGTGTATCCTTACAGTTCAATATCGAAGTTTAGGTTGTTCCCGTGTGGGAATGTTTGCAACAGGCCGACAAATGCGTTCAATATTGCCAAAACCGGGAATTGCAAAGGCTATACGCAGGGCGCCGTCGGCGTTAGGACGAAGGCTTGCCGGGTACCGCTTTTACGCATATTTTGCATTGATCGGGCCGGGCATCGTTGCCGCCAGCTCCGGTAATGAGGTCAGCGGTATCGCGACATATTCCATTGCGGGAGCTGAATACGGCTACACGCTGCTTTGGACCTTTCTGCCAATGACGCTCTTTTTCTGTGTAGCTCAGGAAATGTGCGTCAGGATGGGAGTCGTGACCGGACAAGGCCTATCCGACCTTATTCGTGAACAATTCGGGGTACGCTGGACGACGGTTGTTATGATCGCCCTCTTGATCGCAAATTCGGGGATCATCATTGCTCAATTTATTGGCATCGCACAGGCCTCTGAGATATTTGGCCTTTCGCGATATTATACAGTTCCGCTGGTCGCGTTATTCGTCTGGTGGCTTGTCGTCAAGGGATCAGCAAGAAGGATCGAGACCGTTTTTCTTCTGATGTCCTTGGTCTTTTTCCTTTACGTCATTTCGGCCTTCATGGCCGGCCCGGATTGGGCCGACGTGGGAAAACAAGCGGTCAGTCCCGCCTTCAGCCTGGAAACGGGCTATTTGTTCACCGTGGTGGCTTTGATCGGAACAACGATCACGCCTTTTATGCAGGTTTATGTTCAGAGTTCCGTAGTTGAAAAGGGGCTGGACAAGGACGACCTCAGAACTGCGAGGATCGATGCGATATTCGGCGTATTTTTTGCCAATACGATCGCTGCCTTCATAATGATCTCGGCGGCGGCCACACTTTTCCCGGCCGGCATTATTCCTGACGACGCATCTCAGGCGGCGTTGGCTTTGGCACCGGTCCTCGGTGATTACGCAACAATAATTTTTGCGGTCGGGATATTGGGAGCCGCGATGCTGGCTATGGGCGTTCTTCCCTTAGCAACTGCCTATAGCCTCAGCGAAGCCCTTGGTTTTGAGAAGGGTATTTCTCGGTCGTTTAGAGATGCCCCAATTTTCCTGGGCGTCTTTACCGCGCTCTTGCTGTTGGGCGGGATCGTCGCACTATTGCCCGGCATCCCGCAGTTCAAGCTTCTTATCTTCACCCAATGCGTTAACGGCCTTCTTTTGCCGATTCTGCTCATCGCAATGATAACCCTCGCAAATAACAAAGAGATCATGGGAGAGCACCGCAATCGAACGCTGCACAACATTCTTGCAATTGGGACCGGAGTAGTGGTGTCGGCGCTTTCGTTGCTGTTGATTGGAAAGACGATTGTTGATATGTTCTAGGACGTTCTATGGCCTCAACGGACACTCGACGGAAACTGTTTCGCCTTCTCGGGTTTATCGCCGTTTCAGCACTCTTGCTTGTTCTTTTTCCGATAGTAGAAGATCTGTTGGTCTCTTCGCTCAGTTCGTATTTGGAGTTGACGATAGCGGAGGACGGCTCTATTAGTGCCGCAGCCACCGGTGTTAATGCCAAAATGGCAGAAACGTCGCTTTCTATCGCGATCGCCGTGCTGCACATACTTCGGGTCATTGCTTGGATGGCCTTAATTGTCGGTGTTGTAAGGCTTGCAGGCTTTTTGATGACCAAAACCGTTTTCCGGGGCGCAACGTCCGGGGAGCTGTCATCGATATTGCGATCGGTCATATCGATCATTATCTACATTGTCGCTTTTTTCATAATCTTTCAGTCTCAGTTTCCAAATGTCCAGCTCGCCCCCCTTTTCACAGGTTCTACGATCATTGGTATAGTTGTCGGCCTTGCTCTTCAGGACACCTTGGGTAATCTCTTCGCAGGACTGGCTCTGCAGGCAGATCAGCCATTTCAGGTAGGCGACGTCATCATTGTCGGAACCAACAAGCCGGGGATCGTTGAGAGAGTTTCTTGGCGAGGCGTCAAGATACGCACGTTTCAGGAAAAGACCCTGGTCATAAGCAACGCCGTTCTCGGACGAGAAACCATTGAGGTTGCTGCTCGTAACAATTTGAACGCCAGAAGCGTTTTTTTTAACACGCTATATGTTAATTCTCCTGCAAAGACCATTCGGGCCGTGCGTGAGGCGGTCCAGCAGGTCGAAAACGTTTCGGCCGCACGCGTGCCGAACGTCCGCATCCGCAACCTCGGCGACAACGGCATAGATTGGGAAGTGAAATACTGGCTGGATGACTATATTCCGCACAACGATACTGATGCTCTGATCCGCCAGCGAATTTGGTACGTATTTCAGCGCGAAGGTATTGATTTTGCTTTCCCGACCAGAACCCTTCACATCGCGAGGCGGCAGCACGTTTCCACCGGCGACGAAATAGTATTGGACAACGAGGAGATACTCCGAAACGTCGATATTTTAAAGCCGCTATCTGAGGACGAGATCAACAGACTCGCGCACTTTTCATCGTCTCGGGTTTACGCTCCGGGCGAGGCGATAGTGGCAAAGGGCCAGGAGGGCGGGTCGATGTTCGTTATTATGCGCGGGCGAGTTTCCGTGCAAATACCTGTAGGGGGCAAAACGGTAAATGTAAATGAACTCGGCGATGGCGAATTTTTCGGAGAGATGAGCCTATTGACCGGGGAACCCCGAACGGCAACAGTTCTTGCGATCGAGGAAACGGAGGTCCTTAAGGTGGGCAAGGAAGCACTTCGGCCGATACTGGCTGAAAACCCGGCACTGGTCGAATCTGTTTACCATCACATCGAGGAACGTAAGAAAGCCTTGAGATCTAAAGAAAAAAGTGTACAACCAGTAGCGTCTGAACCCCGAGGCCGCGTGCTGGCATCAATTAAGAATTTCTTTGGGCTAAAACACTGATCGTTTTAGACGGAATCAGTTATCTTTCTCACCGGGCACGTCATATACCGAATGAAGAACTTCTGAGATAGGTGGACGAAATCGATCCACACCAGAAGTGTCTAAGCGTTCATTGAATACCGTTTTGAGAATGTCGCGGCCGCGGCTCTCCCCCGGCGGAAGGCCGCTCCCAACTTCTGCTTGCCTGCTGTGTGCTGTCAGTTCCGACATCACGCCCTCAAGCCGCAACATGCGGGATCGTTCCAGGCGGCGGATCGCTCTTGAGACCTTTGGGCTTTCTTCGGGGGCACGCTCAATACGCCTGCGCAATGCAACATATTCTCTCAGTTCAGAAGAGGGATCCTTGATCGCGATCTCGTCATAACTCTCATCGCTGAGCATGTTCAGAAAAACACCTGCCCTTTCATGATCGCCGCTGATCTTATAAAGGCACCCCAACGCATATAAAGCCAAGGGCGGCGGCGGGTCGCAGCGACGCACAATTTCTTCACCTCGAACGATCACTTCCTCCACCTCGAATCCGTACCACCGCCGCCTCGGATTTGAAATGATCTCATCAGCGAGAAGGTAAAACTCGAAAATACTGCGTGCCGTCGAAGTCTTGGCCGGCGCGATCAATCGCCAAACCAAATAGGATGCTGACGCGAGGAAGAACAGGAATGCGAGCGGAAATCCTGAAAAAAGCAGCAAAGCCGTTACAACTATGCTTGCGACCGAATAGGTGGCGATCTCTTTCGCGGTAAACTTTTCCGATCTTACCGATAACTGTTCGGTCCGTTTGTCTATCTCACCCATTGCAGGCATCCTCCACGAGAAACATCAACCGAATCAACGCACAACAGTTCTACCGCTCTTTACCCTTACCCGCGGCTCAGCTCCGGGCGGTGCATTGGTGAGCTTGCCGGCGGAGGCTTTACATTTGGCACAGTATCCCCAAAGCCGAAGGCTGTGGTGTGTTGCCTCAAAACCAAAACTTGCTGCCATCTCGTCCTGAAGAGCTTCGATATCCGGAGAAAAAAACTCGATCACCAAACCGCATGATGTGCAGATCATGTGATCGTGATGTTCGTCCGAATGAAGTTTCTCGTAATACGTTTTGTTATCGCCGAACCGCACCTCCTGGGCCAGGCCGGCCGCCGTAAGAAGTTTCAGCGTTCTATAAACGGTCGTCAACCCAACGGTCGGATCTATCTCGCTGACCAATCTGTAAAGGTCCTCACTCGTTATATGATCTCCCACGTCAAGGAAGGTGCGAAGTATCAGATCCCGTTGCTCGGTCCGGCGAAGTCCCGCCGAACGCAAGTAGTTCTCAAAAAGGATCTGTTCTTCTTCGAAATCTTTAGCCTTTCGTCCCATTGATGCTCAAAGCCGTCATCGGCCTACCGCAATTTCGCCCTCGCGAATGCGACACGCGACCTCATGGTCTCTATCCTTTCGGGATTCGCTCCCTTTTCTGCTGCAAGTTCAAGTGCTCTTTCGCCAAGAAGAAGATAGATCTCCATGATCTCCTCGGAGCAAAGTTCATTGATCGCTGCAACATGTTTTGAAAATGTCTCAACGTCGGCCCGGGCGAAGGTCCCTGTCATGGCACTCGCGGTATCCTGACGCGATAAATTTGCGATCGTGCTTGTTACCAACGGCATTAGTATCCGCTTAGCGTCATCACGCTCAACACCGCATGTCTCAAGCATTTCAAATGACGCGTCAAGCAACGCAACCAAATGCCCGCACGCGGTTACGGCTGCCGCGTGGTAAAGGGTCTTAAATCTCGTGTCGATAGCGAACGGGCGGCCTCCCAATGCCTCCACCAATTCCCTTCCTATCTCAACGGCGTCCGGTTCACCTTCAACGCAGAAATAAGCACCGTTAAATCGTTCTTTTCCGGACACGGGCTCGCTGATCGAGACCAAAGGGTGTACCGACCCCAGCGATGCCCCAACATTCTCTAATGCGCACAACAGCCCGCTCTGCAATGCTCCGCTCGTATGATAGGCGTACCTGACCGAATCAAATGAGTTGGCCGCCCAATCCGCTGCGGCAGCAATATAAGGGTCTTGGACAGCGACAATAAGGATGTCAGCCTCACCGCCGGTAAATTCCTCGGCGAGTTCGATCTTGACGTTACCCGGCAACTGGCCGGCGACATCGTCCAGCATCTCACGTCCTCGGTGAACAAGATGCGTCACGCAATAATTGTCCGGAGGAAGGCTGAGAGCAAGAGCCAACCCGACCCGTCCGGCACCTATGATCGAGACCGACCGCATATCGCCAATTATAGCTTTTCCAAAGACGATAATCGAAATAGCAGCGCTAGGCTGCCGAAGCGATATCCTTAAGCAACTCAATACTTTGTGCGTCTATATCAATGGCTTCACCTCGTGACAGTTCGGAGATCAGGCTGTCCCTTACCGCGGCAACAAGCTCATCCTCGGTAAACGCACCGAGCTCATCTATCGTATTGGAAACGAAACGCTCTGATGCTCGTGCTACGAAGGTCTCAATATTTGACGAGGAGATCGGGAGAGTAAGATCTGGGTTAAAGACACAATTGCAGACAGGCTTTGCCGCCAACTCTGCTTCACTTATCAGATCGCACCAGTGCCGACGTAATTCCCTTTCTATGCCGGACAGGACCAATCTATCCGAAGCAGAAAACCATGGCAGATCAGATGCCTCTAAGAAAATGCTCCAACGATCTCTGCCGACAGCATCCGAAACAACGTCCCGCAATTCCTTTCGGCCGTTCATTGCAATTTGGTGTGCACGAACATAGTTTTCCGCATATGCGTTTTTAAAAACGGAGAAAAGTTCGGCAGTCGAAAGATGGTCGGATTCCTCAAACATTGTGACGGTCTTGGAACAGATCGCTGATGACCGCAGATCTTCAACGGAGCCGTTCTCCGTCAAAAATGAAAATGTGAAATAGGAATTTTCGGATCTAGCGCTTTCCGAACTCGCCAAAGCTGCTTCCACCGCTGAAGCCTCAAGCCACCGCTCGGAATAATCGTCTAGAGACCCTTTGAAACAATCAATGAACTGAGATAGACACTCTTCAGCCGATGTGCCGCTTCGCATCCACGCAGAAACTATCGAGCCTGCCCTTCCAAGCGAACGACGCACGTGCTCGGTCTTTTTCCACAAGTTCAGTGTGAGGCTTTCCGGAGGAACAGATTCCAGGCGAGACAATAGATCGCGCCGTTCCCATTCTCCAAACCAGGATCGCAGAAAGTCCTCGATATCAGGTGTGCCAGCTTCTGCTGAATAGTCCAACGATGTCAGGCGCCTGCACCATTCTTCGAGTTCGACGTGTTCATGTTTGGACTGGAGCGGCCTGGCAACTGCAACAATATCATCCCAAACGATCTGCAGGTCCAGCGACCGGCTATTGATACGGCTGCCTCGAACGGTCACGAACTCCAGGTCCAACGCCGAGACCAAGGCCGTTATTATCAACTGCCTTGCCTCAAGGCTCAGACCCGTTGGCTGCCGGTACAATACGTCCTCGAGGGCAGAAATGGACGTTCTGTCATCGGATGCTTCAATTGTACTGATCAGCTGAGACGTCAACGGCGACCGGGAAAGAAGCTCAAGCGAAGAAGGCTTGACCAGATCGCCGTGTTCTTCTGCCAGCCCCAGCGGTAATGCAATAGCCTTTGCGAGTTTCTGGATTTCAGGTGATTCAGCCTCTGCTCCGATAAAGAACTTTGAAACAAGCGTAGAAAACTCTTTTGTTCCGATCCGCCCGCCAAAGGACGGATGCTGCACGAATAGTCGACGGAAATCGTCGTCGAAAAGTGGTGAGAATAGATACGCTAACGTATGCTTTTCGCGGTCTTCTTCCGCGAATGACATTCTCCTGCCGCCAATTTCGAATTCTGCGTCCTCAACCAACACGCGTGTAAGAATTCGTTCGATGGAAAGCCTCAGTTTTCGGATCTCAACGTCGTCGACCTTGTCCGATCGCGAAATTCCGGCGGCAGTGATCCTGATATAGTCTTCGATGTCACTACTCTCCTCGCGGGAAAGAGAGGGCAGACGCCAGAAGCCGGTAACGTGAACACTTTCCGTTGATGTTGTCGGATCTTTAGTACCTTTCGGTAAGACAATGATCTGCCAGTCGAGCCGTTCGGCATCGGGGGAGGCGGTGATTCTGTTTTCGTGACATGTTATCCTTCCCCGCCGAAGTGTGTTTTGCCATTCCAGAACCGACAAGGCACCGGCATCCGAAAACAGATCCTTACCGTCGAGATCCGAAAAATGCCAGCCTGCCAGATGCAGAAGTTCAACAAGGGGACTGTCGCTGTGCTCGCTTGGCTGATCCTCGATCACAGCAGCAGACGGCATCGGGGCAGGAGACTCGAACTCTTCCCTTTCTACCTCAAGGCCTTCCAACAAATATGCCCTCTTTCCGGACGGATCTGAAAATTGTTTTATCGGTGCAGACTCTGTACGGGAAATATTGGAGAGAAGCTTTTCAAGATCGAGGGTAGTTCCGCCACTATCGATCAATACTCCTGCTTCAATTTCGTCAGAAGTAGCAGGGGAACCTGACAAGGAACGCAGTATCAGATATTTCAAGGCAAGCCGGGCCGGATAACGCTGAGCAAGCGGCAATTGCTCCACAATTTCCTTGTCTATCCGGTCGAGCATTGCGAATGCAGGCACAAGGTCCTCGTGGGCTCGAAGCCGCGCTTCTACGGCGTCAAACATCTCGTCCAGCCCGATCAGCGATTCCGCCGGCCGGCCCAAGATCTTGACCCCTGCATTTGAGGCAAAGCCCAGAAGAGCAAAATCGGGGACGTAGAACCTTACGAAAGGCGCAATGTCCAGGCTCTCTGGGTGAAGTGGATAGAGCGAAGCGAATCTCTCTTCGCTCCACCGAAATGCACGAAATCTGTCCTTAAAGCCCGCATAAACCCGGCCAATCTCAGAACGGGAACCTTCCAGTTTCGGAAAGACGTAGGAATCTACGATCTGATAAAGGTGCTGCGGATCCAGGTAGTCGATGACAAATTTCTCGGCAACCTGGACATTCGGACCGTCGGCCCCCGAAATGTCGTCATCAAGAGCGATCCCAACAAAGATACCCAGTGCTTTTGCATTATCGGCAATTGCAGCAAGATCGCCGCCGTCATCCCGCGTGATCCTCTTTTCCCGCCCGGGATTCGAGTCGATGATCAAAGCTACGATCCTGTCGCCTCCGGCTTTTACCAATTCACTAAGCAGCTCAGGAATTTCGGTGTAAGAACTGAGATCCGTTTTAAATTCCTTTTCCGCCGCGCTTCTCAGTTCCTTTAGCAGATCACTCTCAGATCCGCGAAACACACGAACTACCTTGAATTCGGCTCCGCCGAATGCCTCGCAGTTCCGACGGATGTGCTCATCATCCAGAAATGCTCTGGACGATGCGTCGCTGCACAAAACGGCAAAAAGAGAAAGGAAATGGCTCTTGCCGACACCTCGCTTTCCGGCGATCGCGAACGCCGCCTTTCCGCCCGGCGCAAAGCCCGCGATCCTGCCCAGCCAGGTGGACATCAGATCTGAGGTCAAAGACGTGAATTTATAGCTTTCAACCACCGTTCGGGGACTTCCGTTTGCTGAGGAAGAACTGCTGAACGGCCTCGCTTCAATAAGGTCTTTGACTTTGGATCGACTTTTCGACATCTAGCTGAGATCGACAGGAATTCGACGGCGGCAGACCACCGCAACGACAGAATTTTAACACGTTTATTGTTACGAAATGAGAGAATTCCAAACTTTACGCTACGTCAGTCCAAACAATCGAACTATTTTTCATCCGGCGGCATCAAATTGTCGTTGCTATAACCGACTTTTCGGATATATTAGTCTTTAGCCTGAACGGAGTTATTTATGGTGAACAGAATTTCACGTTTCATCTCTTTTGTACTCATTTACAACTTGATCGTCGCCACAGCACTATTTGGTTCCATGCCAGCTCACGGTCAGACGACGAGTTCTTCGTCTTCTCAAAAAGCGGAGCCTAAGAAAGATAATAAGAAAGGCGAATCTCCAAAGCCGACGCCCGCTCCGCGCGGTCTGAGTCCGTCAGAAGATCCTTCGCAGATCGGCAAACGTAATATAAATAAGGGCAAAGACAAGTTTTTTGGCTGGCTGGGCGGATCTCAAGAGAAAGAGATGCAGATCGGAAGGCAGCTGGCTATGGAAGTTGAACAGCAGGCGAAGATGGTCGATGATCCGATCGTTACTGAATATGTCAATCGCGTAGGGCAGAACCTCGTGCTTCATTCGGATGCAAAGATACCATTCACCATAAAGGTCATCGATAGTGACGAGGTAAATGCTTTCGCTCTGCCCGGTGGCTTTTTCTACGTAAATCGCGGCCTCATCCTTGCCGCTGACAACGAGTCAGAGCTGGCAGGTGTGATGGCTCACGAAATAGCTCACGTCGCCGCCCGCCATGCGATGGAAAATCAGGGCAAGGGTGCCCTTATTAACTACGGGCTCCTCGCCGGCATTATTTTTACCGGAGGCGTGGCCGGCTCCGTTCTGCAGAACACCGCAGGCATCACGCAGGCACTGGCGTTTTTCAAATTCAGCCGTGGGGCCGAGGAAGAGGCAGATAAACTTGGCGTCCAGTATCTCTACGCTGCGGGATACGATCCACGCGGAATGTCGACAATGTTTGAAAAGCTGGCATCACAGAACAGGAAAAAGCCCGGTACGCTGGCAAGGCTTTTCACTACTCATCCGCAATCGCTTGAACGCCGCGATGCAAGTGATCAGTTGGTCACACGGTTCCCTGAAAAGGAAGAATATTTGATAAGCACATCCGAATTTCAACGAGTGAAAAATCATCTGATGAAGATCACCAACGCCCGTGCGGGAGTATCTATAGATTTTGATGATCCTGAAGACACTAGGCCAACTCTGAAAAAACGGCAGCCGGACGCACCGGACGCGAATAACGACGGGAGCAGTTCAAGCTCTTCGTCGGATGGTCCGCCGAAACTCAAGAAGCGGGATCAACCCGAACCGGCACCAACCCCTCAATTCTGAGGTCCAAGGTTAAAAAAAAGCCCGCTTTTCGGCGGGCCTTTTTTTTCTTCGATAACCTGTTCTCATGGCTGCGGCTGTTCGGGTTGAGATGACTGCGGCCTCTGTGATATCACCGTCGTGAGAGCCTGCGGGATCTGGTTCTGAAGTATGTCGCCCTGGTTCTCGATGATCTGATCGATGAGTTCGAATTTCTCCCTGTCAAATGACCGCGACATTAGCACGCCGCTCTTGTCTATGGTCATCGGATAAATACCAAAGAACTGGTTCCTGAAGTTCTGAAAGAACGACACCTGCTCCGGCGGCATAACTTTCATACGATCCGGATTTGGTGCCGGCACGGTCGCACCTATCAGCTCAAGCTGTTCGCTCGCTCTGCGAACATGCTCGCCGTTGGGATAGTCGCTCACGATACGTTGGAAATAGCGGGCAGCCTCATCCGTTTCTTCTTCGACGAGGTATGTCACGGCCAATTTATAAAGGACCTCTTCCATGTAGGAGAAATCAGGATACTTATCGAGTATTTCCCGATATCTCGACTGAGCTCCCTTCAAACCGCCCTTCTTTTGATCGATCGAAAGATTGTAGTAGTAATTCGCAATAATGAGATTGTGCAGTCCCAGATTGTCCTGGACCTCTTTCAGTCTTAGCTCAGCATCGCTCTTTAAAATGCTGTTAGGATAATTTTGAAGCAGAGCTTTCAGGCGTGTTTCCGCTCGACGCGCGCGAGTTGCGTCACGATCAGGTAATCCTATCTGTCGCATTTCAGACTCGGCGATCTTCAGCACCACACGATCTGCCAGAGGATGCGTCGGAAAAAATGTGAGCCAATCCTGATACGAAGCAATGGCTTGTATCAAAGAGCTGGTAGAACCCTCCAAATAGAACGAATCACCGACAGCAAGCTTCGCCATCGGCAAATATGCCGAATCCGGATAAGTGGTAATGATGGTCTGGAACAGCAGCCGGCCAACGTCATAATTCTTTTTTCGGATCTCACGAGTTGCAACGATGAAAAGCTCCCTGTCGCGGCCAGGCGAAACGCTTCCGATCAGTTCCTCATACTCATCTGTGCCGCCGCCGCCAAAAATTCCTAGAAACTTTTTCTTCTTTTTCTTTTCTCGAGGCTTTCCAACCGGTGAATCTGAACCTGCCCGGGCACTTGCTGTCTCGATCTGTGCAGTATCGACGCGGTTCTGCAATTCCGCAACACTCTGCTCAAAACCGTCGAGATCGGAGCGTTCGTATTTATCGCCGCGATCGATCTTACTGCGGAGCCCGTTTATGTCAGACTGCAGGCGGCTGACGTCCTTTTCCAATGCGACGAGGCGGCCCAACGGCGTGTTGAGCTTTTTGTCGTCATCTTTTTTGGACCTGTCGCTTTTATTTTCTTCCTTTATCACCGATATGGCACTGTTGAGAGAACGCCGCATGCGTTCGAGTTTGTCCCGCATCACATCAAGGCGCTGTGCCACCGTTCCGTCGCCCGAAACCTGAGCGTAGGACGGCAAGGCCATCAATGACAAAAGTAAAAATGAGATAAAGGCAATACCTTTTAATTGCTTCATAACTAAAAAACTCAAACCCATTTTGTACCGTTTTCGATCAAGGTTCTGACCGCACCACCGGGGTCTTCCTTGCCGAATACGGCAGAACCGGCTACCGCGATGTCCGCGCCTGCCTCAGCTATCCGCCCGATATTCGTTTCATCAACTCCGCCGTCGATCTCGATCTTCACCTCGCGTCCGCTTAGGACGATCATTTCTTTGAGACGACGAACTTTTTCAAGTACCTCAGGAATGAATGCTTGTCCGCCAAAGCCGGGATTCACGGACATTAACAGCACAAAATCACAATGCTGCAGCACTTCGTCCAGCGTCGACAATGAGGTCGCCGGGTTGATAACTACTCCAGCCTTTGCCCCGTTATCCCGGATCGATGTCAACGTGCGGTGAATATTTGGGTCAGCCTCCACGTGTATCGAAACCATGTTCGCGCCGGCTTTTGCGAATTCGGCAGCATATTTTCCCGGTTCTACGATCATCAAATGAGTGTCAATGATCATATCCGTTGCCTTTCGGATCGACGCCAAAACCGGAAGGCCGATGGTGATGTTCGGCACGAAGCGGCCGTCCATTACGTCAAAATGCAGAATATTGGCTCCGCCTGTTTTGACGGCGTCGATCTGTTCGCCGAGCTTTGCGAAATTCGCAGAAAGTATTGACGGGGCTATTTCGATCATCAAAGCTTTATGTTTGGTGCAAAACTCGGGCTGCCGGTTGTATTACCGAGGCCTCGGAGCAGGCCGATTGCCCGATTCGCCCGACGACGGACGTCCGGCAGGCCGTGTATTTCCGGCAGGCTTCGGCGTCGGACGTTCGTTTGGCGGTGTCGTTGTTGACGGCTCCTTCTTGTTAGCAGGCGTTGCGCCGTCGTTCTTATTATCGCCGTCGGATGTTCCGGCGGTATTGCCCGCCACATCGCGTGTCGCCTCAGCCTTCTTGCGGTTGGTGTTGGAATTCGCTTTCGTCTTCTTCGGCTTGTCCGAGATCATCTCCTCGATCTTTTCCGAATCGTCTTCCTCAGTATTCTTCTTAAGCGTGGTTGGCGTGTTCCCTTCTCCCGGCCCCTTACTTGTCACTACGAGGATCAACTGACCGGTCTTCACGGTCTCGCCGGGCTTCGGCAGCTGCTCAATTACAGTATTAGGAGTTTCCTCGCTAAATCGATCCGCACGTTTCTTTATTTTTAGGCCGAGGGATGCAAGCTCCCTTTCACCTTCTGAAAGATCCTTCCCTGTTATTTCAGGAACTTTTACCTCCTTGCCCTGCAAAGACATATAAACGACCGTTCCCATGGAGAACAGAAAAAGCGTTAGCAATATCACGGTTGCGGCAAGCCGCCCGATCGCACCAATTCCGCGTTTCATAACTTCGGCTCCAACAGTCCGGCGCAAAAAAGAAAGTGTAACATTCTGCGTTTCAAAATGATAAGAGGCATCTACATCAAAGCCGGACAAAAATAGCGGCGAAAAATCCGTCCATGCCGTCACGATGGGGCCAGGTCCGCATAGCGTAACCGACTGACAGTTCCTTCATATTTCCCGATGCAGGAAGTTGAACAAATTCCTTATTCTCCGCCAAAAACTCACCCGCAACCTGTTCGTTCTCTTCCGGTTCAAGCGAACACGTAGAATAGGTCAGCTTGCCGCCTTTTCTTACCAGTTTGGATGAATTCCGGAGCAGTTTCAGTTGTTTCTCTTTTGCTGCTGCTATTCGCTCCCCGGTCACACGATACTTGATCTCGGGGTTATGCCTTATCGTGCCCGTGCCCGTACATGGGGCATCCACGAGTATCCGGTCAAAACTCTCGGCGTCAAACGGCATAGACGAGGTGCCGTCCAGTTGGACTATTCGCACGCTCGTCACATTCTGATACTCAAGGTTATTCTGAAGAGTATTAAGCCTACGCCAACTGCTGTCAGCCGCGACGATCAAGCGGTCCGGATGACTCTGCCGAGTTGCGACAAGACCGGTCTTTCCGCCGGGTGCGGCACAAAGATCAAGAAATGTCGACCTTTCAGGTATATCGACTAACGATGCAACGATCTGTGAACCTTCGTCTTGAACATAGACATTGCCATCACGCATCCACTGCAACAGCTGCTCATTAAAGCCCTCAGATAAATAACAGTTTTCTACGTAAGACGACCTGGAATATGCCGACAACTCATCATTTGGAATGTCACACAATGTCCTGAACGCGACTGTTGGGCGTTCATTATTTGCCAACGCGATCGCGGAAGCCGCCTCAAAGCCGTGGTCTCCGACCCATTTTTCGATCAGTTGGCGAGGGTGCGACGTTTCGATCGCTAAGCGTTCTATATCGTCAGAATATTCGAGTTCCGGAACGCCCCTTTGGAGCTTTCTTAGGACGGCATTAACAAAGGTCGCAGCCGATCCCTTTTTATAGCGTCGAACAAGCTCAACGCTCTCGCTGATGGCAGCATAGGCGGGAACCCTATCCAATGACAATTGCTGGAAAGCTCCTATGCGGAGGGACAGATTGACTTCAGGATCAATACTGCGGTTTCCGGCAAAAGAGCGGATGATCGCGTCTAGGAACATCTGTTTCCTGAGCACGCCTAAAACGATCTCTCGGCAAAGACCCGCATCCTTTGCTGTTAGTCGTTCATCTGTCGAGGCAAGCAGATCAGACGTCGACATCTGTTTGAACTCGCAGTCGCGCAGAGCTTCAAATGCGGCGACCCTTGCAGGTGAGATCTTCATTCGTCAACACTCTCTGCGTGCTGCGGTTCGGGATGTCGTCCCGAAAGGTCCCGCCGCGAGCCTACCGAAAGATCGGCGGTTACGGTAACTCGCTTATCAAAAACGTAACATTCGCCATGCCACAGCGATTCTTCGGCAGGCACGGCTTCTAAATATTTCAGAATACCGCCCTCAAGCTGGTACACCTCGTGGAAACCCTGAGCGATGAGATACGGCGCAAACTTCTCGCACCTTATGCCGCCGGTACAAAACATCGCGACCTTCTTGTGCTGTTCGGGGTCCAAGTTCTCTTTCACAAATTCAGGCAGATCGCTGAACTTCTCGGTCTGAGGATTAACAGCACCCTCAAAGGTGCCCGTCTTAAATTCGTAGTCGTTTCGAGTGTCGAGCAAATACACGTCTTCACCGGAAATGATCTCATTCCACCTTTCAGGAGAAACGTGAGTTCCTTCTCCAAGCCGGATATCCACGTATCTCTTTAGAGTGACGATCTCAGGTTTGATCTTCACCTCGACCTTGCCGAGAGGTTCTTCATCGGCAAATGATACTTTTGGAACGACAGTCTGACCCAAAATATCTTCAGCTGAAGCAATAAAGCTATCGACAGCTTCCGGCACACCCGAAAGCATTGCGTTGTAGCCTTCTTCCGCAATGATGATGGTGCCATGAACTCCGGAAGCACTCATGGCAGCCAGCAGCCGTTCTTTGAGGACGCCAATTTCCGACGCATCACCAAGTGGCATGAACTTATAGAATGAGACGATCTTGAACACTTTACTCTACGATCCAAATACTTCTTCCGCCGTCACACGGGCACCGTTAGCAAACTCGGACGCTGATTGACGCTTTTTTCCTTCCGCCTGAAGCTCCGTGATCTTCAGCACCGATCCATTGCCGCATCGAACCGAAATACCATTTCTGCCGGCTTCTATGATAGTCCCCGGCTCATCGATGCCGGCTTCGCCGCGCTCAGCCTCAGCATCATGTATTACAAGCCTTTTCCCTCGAAACATCGTGAAACTGCCCGGAAAAGGCTTGAAGCCGCGGATCTTGCGTTCAATTTCCGATGCGTCGCTGCTCCAGTTTATCAAACCGTCCGCCTTTCGCAGGATCGGCGCATACGAAGCAACATCGTCATTCTGCCTTCTCGGTACGATGTCATCGAGTTCATTCAGTGTCCTGGAGAGCAATTCTCCACCTATGACTGCCGAGCGTTCCAGTAGTTGCGGCGCTGTATCGCGGTCAGAGATCTCTAAAGGCTCCTGAAGCAAAATATCGCCTGTGTCGAGTCCGGCGTCCATCTTCATCGTGGTCACACCGGTCACTGTCTCACCGTTTGCGATCGCCCAATTGACCGGTGCGGCACCGCGATATTTCGGCAGTAATGAAAAGTGAAGGTTTATCGCTCCGCGCGGAAAAGCCTCCAGCATTGCCTGCGGCAAAATACGGCCATATGCAACGACCACAGCACAATCGGCCATCAGAGACCGAAACGCCTCGATCTCCTCGTCAGTCTTGATGCGTTCCGGCTGCCGAACTTCAAGCCCATGCCGCATCGCGGCTTCTTTGATCGGAGACACTGTCAAGTGCTGACCGCGTCCGGCGGGCCTGTCCGGCTGAGTATAGACGGCGACAACATCGTGGCCATCTGCGACCAGCCGTTCCAACGAGGCAACGGCGGCCGCCGGCGTACCCATGAACACTATTTTCATTCTGAACGAGCGTGAGGATGCTTAGAATCCGCAGTGATAATTAGACCATTCATATGACTTGGCCCATTTGCCCTGCTTTCGGCTGTAGGCTGTAAATCCAGCACCTTCGAATGACTGAACGTAGGTGAATACCTCGCGAACGCCGTCTCCGTCCACGTCAATCGAGTCGAGAAGCAGTTCGTGGTAAACGCCTTCATCAACAGATTTGATGTCGCCGCTCATGACGTTCGCCTCGTCAATAGTACGGAAATCCTTCACGACGAGTGAGTATTTCGGCTTCTTGCCCTTCTCCGCGATGAAAAAGAATAGTCCGCGTGTTTTGGGATCGATCTCGATCCAATATGTGCCGACCATTTCGGCCACCCCGTCATTATCGACATCGATCGAGGTCAAATTGTGATATTTCAGATTCTTGCCGGAGAGTTTATACTTTGCGATCTCTGCCGAAACGAGTGCCTCGACCTCGGCCCTTTCGGTTGCGGTGGGCCGCTTGCGGAACGACGTGCCCAACTTGCCCGGCAGATTCGTCGCGAGTCCCATAACAAGGCCTTTAGGCGTAAATGTGGAGGACGTGGTCGTGATGGTGGCCATATTCGACGAACACTCGGCCTTCGGATCCGAACTCGTTACAGAAACGCTGCCGACCTCGCTGCCGCCAAAGATCAAACGATACTTCTGCCCCGGCTTGTAATAGGTTCTGTTGAATGCGGTGATGATACGCAATTCATCGCTGCCGTTCACGGGTTCCTGCATCTTACCGCGGCTAATGTAAGCAATGGGCTCCAGCGTCTTTCCGTCATTCAAAACGGCGAAAACGATGGATTTGCGAGGCGTGGGCTTGGCGTTTCGTTGAGCAAGGGTTTCGCCCATGAAAAACAACCCGGCCATCAGGACAGCAAAGGCAAAATGCGGCATTATTCTTTTCATATCTTAATCGCGTCAGCTTACCGATCACACCTTTTGCGACGACAGCTTGCCCTGCATGAACTGAAGCAGATATTCTCGTCCGCCTGCCTTTGAGTCCGTGCCGCTCATATTAAAACCGCCAAAAGGATGCACGCCTACCAGCGCTCCTGTGCATTTGCGGTTGAAATAAAGATTGCCTACGTGGAAATCTTCCCTGGCCCGCTCGATGCGTTCCTGCGAACCGCTGTAAAGTGCACCGGTGAGGCCAAATTCCGTCCCGTTCGCTATCTCAAGAGCATGTTCGAAATCGCGGGCCTTCGTAACGGCGAGAACCGGAGCGAATATTTCTTCTTGTTCGATGGTATCGCCGGGCTTAACGTCCGCGATGATCGTGGGCTCGATGTACCAGCCCGTGCTGTCATCGCCTTTGCCGCCGGTCATCAGGCGTCCGCCCTCAGCGATTCCTTTTTCAATGTAACTGAGCGTAGTTTCGTATGATCGCTTATTGATAACGGCAGCGACGTTCATATCAGCGTCGAGAGGCGAACCAACCTTGAGCTTGCCGGTCAATTCCACGACTCGGTCGAGCAGAGCATCGTAAACCTTCTCATCGGCGATGAGCCGCGAACAAGCAGAGCATTTCTGCCCTTGGAAGCCAAAAGCAGCCTGTACGGCGCCGACGGCGGCGCTTTCCACGTCTGCGTCATCCGCGACGATGATCGCATCCTTGCCGCCCATCTCCGCGACGACGCGCTTGATCCAGATCTGTCCTTCGCGCGTTTTCGCAGCCTCTTCGTTGATGTGCAGGCCGACGCCTTTAGAACCAGTGAACGAAATAAAACGCGTCTTCGGATGCGTCACCATGGCCTCGCCGGTCGCGGCGCTGCCGGAAATGAAGTTCACCACGCCTCTAGGCAGCCCGATCTCCTCCAGAATTTCCATGAACGCGCTTGCGATCGCGGGCGAATCCGACGAAGGCTTGAGCACAACTGTGTTTCCTGCAACAACGGCGGCCATCGTCATACCGGCCATAATGGCGAGCGGGAAGTTCCACGGCGGGATGATGGCACCAACGCCGAGCGGAATGTACTGAAAATGGTTGTTTTCACCTGGGATCCGCGTGAGCGGTTGTTCTTCGGACCAGCGGAGCATCTCTCTGCCGTAGAATTCGCAGAAATCGATGGCTTCGGCGGTATCACCATCGGCCTCAGCCCACGTTTTCGACACTTCAAAGACCATCAGAGCCGAAAGCTCGTGCTTGCGCTGCCGCATTATATCGGCCGCTTTGAAAAGATATGCCGCGCGCTCCGCCGCAGGCACCTTTCGCCACGTCACAAACGCCTTCGCCGCCGCTGCGATAGCCTTTTCCACCAGCGAAGTATCCGTATCTCCCTCGGAAAACACGCCGACGACCGTAGCATGGTCAAAAGGCGAGCGGCTTTCGAATTTACTCGGCAGGCTTATCTTTTCGCCGCCGATGATTATCGGGTATTCGCGCCCGAGCCCTTCGCGAACCTTCGCGAGTGCCGCCTCGAACGCCGCTTTGTTCTCCGGCGTCGTAAAATCCGTAAAAGGCTCGTTCCTAAATTCGTCCAAAGCTCCTGCTGTCTGCATCCCTGTATCTCCTAAAACCTAGTACGTATAACCGTAATATATCGCAAAAAAGTTGTTACCGCGGCCGACGTTGCCGATATTGTAAGTTCCCTGTACAAAACTGCGGCTATTGATCTGATATGTAAGCCCGGCCGAGCCGTAGCCGAAACGATTATTGCCGCTGACCCATTCGCCGACGGCTGTAAAACGCCGCGAGATGGGCTGTTCGACCGCGACCGTCGCACCGCCTTTCGAACCGAAATCATCGCCGCCGTTGAATACACGATACGCGCCTGCGGTGACGCGGGCTCCGCCGATCTTCTTGAAGGTCTTGCCCACGTTCGCATAGGTGAAAACCTGCGACGATCCGGCTAGAGAACGACGCAGCGGGACGTAAACGACGGCCCCGACGCTGGCACCGACGGCGTGCTTTTCATTGTTATAAACGTTCTGTTTCACGCTGAAATTCATCTCAAGCGGCGTATCGTTGCCGTCGCGTGTGTAAAAAAACGACACGCCGACATCGGTCTTTCTGCCCAATCCGTAAACGGTGCGGTATCCGTATGTCTGAAACCCGCCGTTCTCGAACTTCTTCGGCTTGAAAATGACATTAGCCTCGAGATAGAACCGTCCTTTCTCAAGCGTATCGGTCGTCGGCGTGTTGATAATCGTCATCTGCGCGGACGCCGCTGCCGAGCTCACCGCAATCAATACCGCGGCCACAAAAATACAGTGCCTTATCCCCTTGAACATCTCTCTTCTCCGTGTTCGGCACTCCGTCACCAACGCCGTTTCGGGGCGGGCAAGCCTCGCCAACGGCAGTTTCACCGCAATAGCGGCTACAAATTTCGCGATCTGCGCATTTCGCGCATCTCCCACTCGTCCAGCATTTCGGGGAAAACGGCGGGGCCGTCGTTCGGCCATCCGACGACGAAACGCGGCTGCTGCGAATCGTTCAACCTTTTAACGTATGCGAGCAGCAGCACCCAGCCTTCGCCCAGATATTTGTTAAGTTCGCCGCTCGACGTCAATTCGGCGGTCAGTTTCGTGTCCTGTATCTCCAAAAGGCTATCCCCACTTGCCGGTTTTTTGCAGTCTCTTAATTCTACGCTTTGCAAGCTCGCGTTTCAATGCCGACATCCGATCCAGGAACACAATTCCGTCGCAGTGATCGGTCTCGTGCAGAGCGCAGCGGGCCGCCAGGCCCTGCAGATCGAGCTCGATACGCTCGCCTCGGACGTCGTTTCCGCCAATAATTACACGCATTTCGCGTTTTACCACCTGAAACAGCCCCGGGAACGAAAGACATCCTTCGTCGCCGGTCTGTTCGCCTTCGACGCGGATGATCTCCGGATTAATGATCGCGTGCCGCTCGTGTGAACCGTCCTCGTTCGGCGTGTCCATCACAAAAAGCCTTCTCGAAACCGCGACCTGCGGCGCCGCCAATCCAACGCCGCCCGCGTCCGACATCGTCTCGAACATATCCGCGACCAGCCGCTCCAGCTCCGCGTCAAATTCCCCCTCCGCGACCGGCCGCCCGACCGTCAGCAGCACAGGCTCCGGATAATGTACTATCGGCAGCAACGCCATAACCGCCATTTTACGCGATTCTAATGCCAATTGTCAGCGCCGGGCCGGGCGCCTGCCAGCCTGCGGTCCGATAAAGGGAGAACCACTTCCGTCAGGAAGTGGCAACTTCCGGAAAGAATGCAGGAAAGGCCGCCTACGGTCCGTCGAATAAGAAGGCTGCCGGGCGTGCCGCCTTTTTGCATAAGCCCGCGCGTGAGCAAGGGCGACAGCGACCGACCGACACGAACGAAAAGACCGCACGCATCTTCTACCTGCGTTCTTTCCGTCTGATTATGCTCAGGATATCGCCCTTACTAACGTGCGGGCTTCTGCAACTTGATTTCCGCCGTACGGCCGCATCTCTGAATCTCGCTCGGAGGCTCAAGGCGAAGTTGACATACACGCGTATATATTCTAGAAGGCATCTACAGTGAGACCTTTTCCATAGTCGCCTTCAAAAAATCATTATTCCACGGCTAGAGGAGCGCCCATGAGAACATCGATCTATTTTTTCCATCACGAAACTTCGCCGAAACGACTGCAATCTGGATTTAGGTTTTGTAGGAATATTATTGTTGGCGTGGCCATTCTAACTGCGGGATTTGTCGTAACGACTAAGGTTATATCTATCTACTCACAATCAAATTACAAGTCAATTGCGATCACTCGTGACGGCGTCGTGAAGCCGCAAATCACTATTAAAGAATTGGAGATCGGTGGCCGAAACATACAGTCTAACGAGACCTTTGCTGAATCCTCAGATTGGCTGAGTCGAGTTTCATTTACTGTAGAGAATGTTTCAGAAAAGTCGATCGAATACATGCTCATCCATTTGTGGCTTCCAGAAACTAGAGCCTCCGGATCGGTTTTGGTTTATCAGATCGCTTTTGGAAACTTAAATCCATCAAAAGGGGGGGGTCCCGCATTTCTCCTGGAACCCGGTGCGAGAACTAGAATTTCACTGGCAAACGAGTATTCGAAGATTGAAACATTCGTAAGTCCCAGGCACTCCATGGCAGACATCCAGAAAGCCCGCCTTGAGGTTGGTTTTTTGCTTTTTGACGATCAGACTGCGTGGAGCGTCGGTACACACCTAAGGCGCGATAGTAAAGACCCTAATCGCTTCATTCCACTGGAATAGCTAGGCAAGGTGTGCAAAGAGCATTGGCAAACTTTCCAGGTGAGCGATTTACGCCCTTTTTTATACTTTTCGGAATTGGAGCACTGTTTGCCATCGGGTATCAATGGCTCCGGAGCCCAGAACCTGTTTACGCACAATATTCAATTCAGTGCGATCAATTTAGCAGTTTTGAGCACGGCTGCGGTAACAATGAAACGTTTGGGCTCGGTTACTACATAGAGACAGCGTTCGTTTCCACCGGAGAAGGAATAAATGCTGCCGTTGAGGGGAGCACTAACTGCGTTGGCACGTCAGGTGGTGCGGTTCCTGACGTTCGTCTTGCCACGAACAACTCAGGATATTGCTGTGATCGCGACTACGACGGATTTGTCGGGAATAGACCAGGATGCGGAACGTGGTTGGATTGTAACGACAATAATGCTTCTATTCACCCTAATGACACGGAAGTTTGCGATTCGGTCGATAACAACTGCGATGCGAATATTGATGAGGGTGGCGTTTGCTGTACGCAACAAACCGAACCGTTGTGTTTCGATCAAGGGTACGGTTGCGGTTCGTTCATTGACCCTTATCAGGGATTTTGTAAGCCAGAGTGCTGCGCAGCATGTTACGCCAATGGTGGACAATATTGTGAAACAAATTGTAATTGTTGGACGCCGATAGTGATTGATGTTGCAGGAAACGGTTTCAACTTAACGAACGGGGCCAACGGAGTTTACTTTAAATCAAGCCCTGATGGCGAAATTGTTAGGACGGCTTGGACCGCCTTCGGTAGCGATGATGCGTTCCTAGTACTTGACCGAAACGGAAACGGGACGATTGATGACGGCAGTGAGTTGTTTGGATGCTCCACTCCGCAGCCCGTGCCGCCGATAGGCGGAATAGGAAATGGTTTTATAGCGTTAGCTGAATATGATAAGCCTGCGAATGGCGGTAACGGTGACGGCAGTATTGATCACAGGGACACAATCTTTCCGTTCCTTCAGTTGTGGCGGGACACCAAACACAATGGTGTTTCAGAACAAGACGAACTTTTAGCGTTGCCCCATTCAGAAATTCGTCAAATCGAGTTGCTATTTCGTGAATCACGAAGACAAGATCTGCACGGCAACCGATTTAAGTATAGAGCAAAAGTACTTGATATACGCGGCGCTCATGTCAAAAAGTGGGCGTGGAATGTATTTCCTGTTGTTCAACCATAACGTCCATTCCTTTTTTCTTTCTGATTGCAACCGTTTGCAAGTTTATGGCCATCCCTTAGATCGCAATTGGAATTCGTCGAAACACTTAATTACTCATATATGATCGGAATATAGGACCTATGGCCGAATTTCGCATGATACTCAAATAAACTATCTTCCTCACGCGTAGCATTAATCTTGCTCGCGACTATCTGCTGAAGTTGCTTCTATGTTTGCCCAATTGCAGAGCGCGTCTTTTTCCGTTTCGGACAAAACGGCGTCAGGATGGCCGTAGGTGTAGCTGGGCAGCGGCATTTTTCCTTCGCGGACCTCGTCGCACATTTCTTCAAGCTTGTGGGAGCGCTGTTTTGCGTTCATGCGTGCGAAGGTGCTGAAGTTGAGCTCGTCTCGGCCTTTGAGAAAATGGTCCTGCATCCACCAGCCGACGGGCTGAACGTACGAATACCAGGGATAGACCGTCTTGTGCGAATGGCAGTCGTTGCAGCTGCGTGCCAACATCATCGAAATGTCGGGCGGAACTGCGACGGCGGCCTCCATAGTTTCCGCGGCGTTTACCGGCGGATTCGTTTTGTCGATCTGAAACAACTGCAGAACCGCAAACGCCGCGGCGAGAACGATAACGACGTATTTAATTACCCTTTTCATTTTAGTCCCTCCGATCCGATCGGTATAAAAGCCTTGCGCCGCCTCTCTATGAGGCAAATATATCACAAAGGACTAGGCCCCGATTCATCTATTCTTCCCGTGATTCTTTCAGCCGTTTAGATTTCGTCTTGTATGGTCATCCCTCACGCAACAGACCTCCGAAATTATGCTCCGTATTTTCCCTTTATCCTTTCGCCTTTATCCTTTATCCTTTAGGTGATGCTTCACCCGACGGTCATCGCGATACCGATATTTGCGGCTCTGATCGCCGCCGAAGCGTTTTTCGCCGCCCGCCGCCGCGACCCCGAATACAACGACAACAAAGATACCTGGACCAACATTTTTTTGGGCTTTATGAGCGTCGTCTGGGGCGCGGTGTTTGGCGTTTTCACCTTCTTCATCTACGATCTCTGCTACAACCTCGCACCCTTTAAGTTCCCCGCCGACGCGTGGTGGACGTGGGCCGTGCTTTTCTTCGTGGACGACTTTGCCTATTACGTTTTCCACCGCGCAAGCCACGAGATACGACTGTTTTGGAATTTCCACGTCGTGCATCACAGCAGCGAACACTACAATCTTAGCGTCGCCGTGCGGCAAAGCTGGTTTTCGGGGCTGCTGCATTGGATATTCTACGCGCCGGTTATGCTGCTCGGCTTTGCACCGTGGATGTTCGCGCTGATGCACGGCTTTAATTTGATATATCAGTTCTGGATCCACACGAAATTCGTCCGCCGCCTCGGTCCTCTCGAATGGATCCTCAACACGCCGTCGCACCATCGCGTCCATCACGGCGTCAACGAACAGTATCTCGACAAGAACTACGCGGGTGTACTGATCATCTGGGACAGGCTGTTCGGCAGCTTTGTGCCCGAGACCGAGGAGCCGCGTTACGGCATTATCAAACCGATCAAAAGCTACAACCCGCTGTGGATAAACACCCACGCCTGGTTTGAAATGTTCGCCGCTATCCGTTCAAATAGAGGTTTCAGGGCGAAGCTGAAAAGCGTCTTCGGCTCGCCGAATCTGGAGACCACGAATTAATTCATGAAAAGATCCGCCGGACTTGTTTTTATTCTTTTGTTAGCCTCCACTGTATCTATTTTAGGCCAGTCCGTCGGCGTCAAAGGCGAAAAAATCACCTACACCAGGCCCGAGCCGTCGAGTGAATTCAAAAGCACATTCACGGTGAATTATCCCCGCATCACTGCCTCTTCGCGCGAGATCGCGTCAAAGATCGAATCGCTTCTTAGTTATGAGAAGGCATTCGACTTTACCATCGAAGAGGAAAAGAAGGACCTGCAGTGGCTTTCTGAGGCCGATTTTGAGGTGAATTACAATACCAACGGCATATTGAGCATCGAATTGCGGATCGACGGTGTCGCTGCGTATCCGGACTCCGTTACCAAAAAACTGAATATAGACACGGTCCGCGGCGTCCGCCTGTTTCCAAAAGATGTTTTCCGCAACTTGCCCGCTCTCGCCGGCCTCGTCAAACGGAAACAGGCGGCTGAGATCGCGGCTGCTAGACGTGCGATGCGTAAAGACCCCGACGCACAGGACCTTGACCCGAATGAAATGTTCGCAAGGGCCAATTTCCGCGTGGCCGAATTGAACGCATTCCAGGTGACTGAACGCGGCGTGACGTTCTATTATGATTACGGGTTTCCGCACGTCGTGAAGGCTCTCGAACCGGACGGCATTTATCAACTGTCGTGGCGTGACATGCGGCCGTTCATCAAACCCGGAAGCCTGCTGGCAAAGGCCGCGAGATAAGTTATGTCAGATAGAAAGATCAGAGTTTTAGTAGCAAAGCCGGGCCTCGACGGCCATGACCGCGGTGCAAAGGTGATAGCACGTGCTTTGCGTGATGCCGGAATGGAGGTCATCTACACCGGTCTTCGTCAGACACCGGAGATGATCGCTTCGGCTGCACTTCAGGAAGATGTCGATGCCGTCGGCATCTCCATTCTCAGCGGAGCACACAAGACGCTATGCCCGCGTATCGTAGAACTTTTACGCGAGAACGGAATGGATGACACCCTTGTTGTCGTTGGCGGCATCATACCTCAAGAAGATATTGCTCCTTTGAAGAACGCCGGCATAGCAGAAGTATTCCTTCCCGGCACGTCGACAGAGGACATCGTTAAGTTTCTGCAGAGCAACGTCAGGCCCGGCCTGTCGTAATGGTGGTAATTGACAAGGGAGATAAAACAATGAAAAGAACATTAACAGCATTGATACTCGGTGTATTTATGGCCGCGTCGCTAGTCGTCGTGGGCGGCAGCAGCAGCGCATCAGCGGCGACGCCTGCTATGCAAACGAAAAAGAAACAGCAGAACGTAGGCCTGATCCGCCGCGGGTACCGCGCAGGTAAGAAAGGCGCAAAAGCGTCATATAAAGGCGGGCGTTGGGTTACGGTCAGAACCTACCGCGGCGGTAAATGGGTGACCAAGAGGGTCTGGCAGGCAGGCAAATGGGTGACGGTAAAATCTGCAACCGGCACCAAGCGTGTATTTCGACGTTCGAAGAAGGTTATCTACTAAATTCGAAACATCTGCTTTAGATCGGCTGGGGTTTGCCTTAAGCAACTCCAGCCTTTATTTTTGTTGTATGAAAGAGAAAGTGCGTGTAGCGGGCGGACAAGGGTTTTGGGGTGATCTACTGACGGCACCGGTCGATCAGGTTCGAAAAGGTCCGATTGATTATTTGATGCTCGATTACCTCGCCGAGGTAACGATGTCGATCGTCCAGAAGCAGAAGCAACGCGACCCAAACGCCGGTTACGCACGTGATTTTGTGACGCTAATGCGTGAGATATTGCCGGATTGCGTCGAAAAAGATATCAAAGTCCTCTCAAACGCCGGCGGCGTCAACGTCGAAGGCTGCGCCAACGCGATCAAAGATGTCGCCGTCGAACTCGGCCTCTCGGGCAAGGTAAAGATCGGCGTTGTCACCGGCGATGATATTCTCGATCGGCTCGATCAGTTTATCGCTGATGGAGTTGAATTAAATTCGATGGACGACGGCACGCCTTTGTCCGCGATCCGCGACAAAGTCCAGTCCGCCAACGTCTATCTCGGTGCCGAAGCTTTAGTCGAAGCCCTAGGCAAAGGTGCGAATGTCATCGTCGGCGGTCGTCTGACCGATACGGGACTGACGCTCGCTCCGCTGATGCACGAGTTTGGCTGGAGCTTTGACGACTGGGACCGCGTTTCTGCCGGGACGATCGCGGGCCACATCATCGAGTGCGGCGCCCAATCGAGCGGCGGTAATTGCCAGTACGATTGGCAAAACATCCCCGACATGGCGAACATCGGCTTCCCGATCATCGAAGCCTCGCCCGACGGCACATTCATCGTCACCAAACACGAAGGCACCGGCGGCCGCGTCAACATTCAGTCCGTCAAAGAGCAGCTCCTCTACGAAATGGGCGACCCGCACGAATACATTACGCCCGACGTCGTCGCCGATTTCGCGTCGATCAACCTTGAGCCCGCCGGCGAAAACCGCGTCCGCGTCCACGGCATAACCGGCCACCCAAGAACCGACTTTTACAAAGTCTCCATCGCCTACACCGGCGGCTACAAATCCGTCGGCACGCTGGTTTATTCATGGCCCCAAGCCCTAGAAAAAGCCCAAGTCGCCGACCGTATCTTGCGTGAAAGACTCGATAATCTAGATCTTAAGTTCGACGTTATCCTAACTGAGTTCGTCGGCGTCAATGCGACTCATGGGCATTTGGCCGGTGAACCGTCGCCTGATATCCCCGAAGTCCAACTCCGCGTCGGCGTCCGCGGCCAAAACCGTGCCGACGTCGAACGCTTTACCAAAGAGATCGCCCCACTCATCCTCACCGGCCCGCCCGCCGTCACAGGCTTCGCCGGCGGCCGCCCCAAAGTCGAAGAGATCATGGCCTACTTCCCCGCCCTGATTCCTAAGACCCTGATCCATACGAAGGTTGACATAGTGGAAGCGTGATAGGTTTGTAATTCTGTAGCCACTAGGATACACTTGAAATGATTGAAGTGCGCCAAACTGAAACGTTTTCAAGATGGCTGATGAAACTTCGTGACATTCGGGCTCGTGCGAGGATTCAAGCCTGCATCGATCGGCTCGAACTGGGAAATCCTGGAGACGTAAAGCCTGTCGGCGAAGGTGTATCCTAGATGAGAATTGACTATGGGCCCGACTATCGCGTGTATTTCATCCAGAAAGGCGCGGAATTGATAATACTTCTAGCCGGTGGTGACAAACGCACTCAATCTCGCGATATTCAAAATGCAATCGAGATCGCAAGCGAACTAAAGGAATATGGCTAAGATTAAAACAACCAAATACGATGTCGCAGAGTATCTAAACACGCCCGAAGAAATGGCTGCATATCTCGAAGCATGCCTAGAAGAAGCCAACGGCGATGCGGCATTCGTAGCCAAAGCACTCGGCAATATCGCCCGAGCCAAAGGCATGTCGGAGATCGCCCGCGAAACCGGCCTTTCGCGTGAGAGCCTGTATAAATCACTATCTGGCGAACGAAGCCCGAGTTTTGAAACCGTTTTGAAAGTGATCGGTGCTCTTGGCCTAAAGATCCACGCTGAACCAGCATAACCCAAGTCAAAGGCCAGTTCGGCGACAACTCAAACGAGATCCAAGCCCTCGGCATCAAGAAAAAGAGCGAATACAAGTCTCCGACGAAGAAGAAACCTACGCCATAACTGAAACTATCAAAGGCCGCGAAAGTGGCCTTCTTTCGTGGCTATGATTCGCTGGGTGTGCCAACACCTAAAGGCTCGATTGCATCTAATTCATCAATGAAAACCATGAAGCTACGTATTTCGGCTTTGACAGCGCTAATTGCTCTGCTTGTCCTCGTTAATATGGCGATTGCACAAGAGAGACAAGGTGAGATACGTGGGCGTGTGACCGATCCGAACGGAGCTGTCGTCCCGGGAGCTAGGGTGCTTCTGTCATCGCAAGGGAGTACGACTTCGGGCACTTCCCGTGGTACAACAACGAATTCGGAAGGTGAATACTCATTCCAAAGTCTTCCCTTAGGTAATTACGAACTAACCGTTTCATTGAGCGGGTTTGCTCGCCCTTTCAAAAAGGCAGTTGAGCTTTCTGCAAGCCAGTTGCTCAAAGTCGATATTGTTTTTTCGTTCGCTGCCTGTTCAGACGAACCTGAGATAACTGGCGTAAGTAAGTTCGCTGAGGACGACCACGCAGAAATAGTTCGCGTACTCGTCAATCTGTTAATCGGAGACGGAAGGCAATCTACCAACAAGGAGAAAATTATCTTCTCGCCCGACAACTTTTCGTCTAAGTGGCTCCTCGCCGAACAAAGGTCACGAATAGCGATTCTATCCAGGGCTGACATTCAGGAAATAACTGAGAAGAACGGCGAGTTAACATATTACTCCTTTACAAAACCGATTCAGCGAGGACGATGCGTCGCAATTTCCCTTGTAAACAATCGAACGGTCAAAGGACAAATGGAAGACGCGAATATGGCGGGCGGTGAGGACAACTACGAATTCAGAAAAGTCGATGGAAAATGGACCGCGCTTCTTCTCTCATCGATGATTTCGTAAAGACTACTTCTCCAAAAACCTAGCAATTCCCTTCTGACAGTCGTCGGTCATTCGGGCGTCGGCGTTTACTTTGGCACCTTGTTCGATAGCGGAGGCGAAATCGAGTTCGTCGATGTCGTAGAGCAGGCGTTTGGTCATTTGGACGGCTGAGGCGCTGAGTTTTTCGTACTGTTTGGCGATCGCGATGACCTCGGAGTCGAGATCTTCGCCTTGAATGATCACTTCGACGATACCGCGATCCCGAAGTTCGGCGGCGGTGATCTCGTTTCCTAACGTGAGAGTCGCAAATGCGTCTTTCTCCGTCATGTTCCTACGCAAAATGGCCGCGACCATAGCCGGCACGAATCCGATCTTGACCTCGGGAAACCCAAAGCGGGCTTCGTCGTGTGCAAAGATCACATCACACGCCAGCGCCAGCCCAAAACCACCCGCCAAAGCCCTGCCCTTTACCGCAGCAATAACAGGCTGACGAACGCGACGGATCAGTTTGTACAATTCCCCAAGCGACCGCGCGTCCTCAAGATTCTCTTCATGCGACGCACTAGCGATCTTCTGCAAAGCCGAAAGATCCGCCCCGGAACAAAAATCCTTGCCCACCCCGCGAATAACGATCGCCCGTACCGATTCATCGGCGTTCGCTTCGTTCAGTGCGGCTTTCAGATCAGCGATAAGCTCGTCATTCAACGCATTACGCTTGTCAGGACGGTTAAGCGTGATAATTCGAATACTGCCGTCGTTTTCTATCAGAACTGAACTCATATCTTTGATTGTTAATTGTTAATTCGCTGATTGTAAATTGGATAGCAGACTACTCATTGACCAATTAACAATCAGCGAATTAACAATTTACAATTTGTCGTCTCGCTTTGAGGTCTTGACGATGCTGGTTAACATCTTTGCAAGTTCCTTTCGGTCGGCTTCGATAGACTCGAACTCATGATCCTTCAACAAACCTGCATAATGTATCAATACCAACCAATACTCAGTCTCGTCGGCTCGTTGCAAGGCCTTAGCCATGTTCAAAACAAAAGATTCGGGTGACTCGCCGCTTTCGGCGAGTATTACAAACTTTCCAACGCCCGTTCCCGAAGTTAACACCTCACGACTGAGCGAAAACTCCTTATGCTCTTCAGCAAGATGCCGAGACAATTTCACGACCCGTAAAGCAAATGCAAGAGACTTTGAAACGATGGGATTGTCTTTCATTGTGAACTGTAAATTGGCTAATTGTTAATTGGAAGATCGATGTCATCGACATCAATATACATCCGCAACAACGCGGTCGAGAATGTTTTCCCTTGAGCATCGGTCATTAGGCTCAGCGTCCCCCCGCCGCCTAGGCTACCGTGCAATAAAAAATTCAGGGCACCGAGATTCGGCAATTCGAAACGCTCGACGTCGCCTTTGACCATTGGTCCGAAATGCTCCTTTACTCGTTCGGCCGTAACTTCGCGGACTAGTATCGGGTAATATTCGGGCTTCAAAGCGATCAGCCCGACGTTCGCGGTGTCGCCTTTGTCGCCCGAGCGGGCATGGGCAATATCAACAAGCTGAACTTTCATATGAAGATTATAAGGTCGAAAGTGTGATTTGACTAGAAACCCGGAAAGCCCTTTCCGCAAAGACGCAAAGGTGCAAAGCTATCGCAAAGTCTTAAGAGCCTGAGCAACAACATCGAAAGCGACCACATCGACCAGTCCAATATTTAATGCCCTTTCAGCACCGATCGGGGACGCTGTGAAGAACATTTCGAGTGCATTTGCCGTTCCGACAAGCCGCGGCAACCGCTGTGTGCCGCTCCAGCCCGTGATGATGCCGAGGCCTGCTCCCGGATGGCAGAATGTGGCATTTGGCGATGCGATCCGCCTATCACAAGCGAGCGCCAGATCCAACGCACCGCCGAAACAATGGCCATTTATAGCCGCAATAACCAGCTGCGGCAGCTTGTCGATCTTCTGCATCAGCGATTGACCGAGGAGAGCAAATTCCGGTGCTTCCTCAGCGGTCAAAGCGGCGATCTCCTTAAGATTTGCACCACTCGCAAAGGCATCGCCGCTGCCCGTAAAGACTACACGACGGCATTCGATTGAGTCGAGGCCATCAACAATCTCGTGCAGGCGTTCGACGACCGCTCGTGATAGCGGATTGCGTATCTCGGGCCGCGTGAAGCGCAATATCAAAGCGTCGTCGACTACTTCCTTGGATAAAAAGTCGGACATTAGAAACAGATTTAACCACAGAGCTCACAGAGGGCACAGAGCAAAAAGGGAAAAGAGTCCAAAATAGCATCGATATGAAACTATCTTGATGTTTTTGAGGCTTCTGTGCCTGCGGTGGTCTCTATGGTAAATTCCAAATATGAACTTCCGCACGAACAAAGCCCATCCGTGGCATGGTATTGAGATCGGCAATGACGCTCCGGGCGAAGTTACGGTCTTTATTGAGATCGTACCGCGGGATACAGTGAAATACGAGGTTGATAAGGAAACCGGCTACCTAAAGATTGACCGCCCGCAGCAGTATTCTAATGTCGTGCCGGCAAACTACGGTTTCATTCCGGAAACATATTGCGGCGGCGGCATTGCGGCGATGGCACGTGCAAAGACGCCTATTCCGATCTCAGACGGCGATAACGACCCGCTCGACATTCTCGTGCTTAGTGAACATCACATTCCGCGCGGCGACATCATTTTGAAGGCCCGGCCCATCGGCGGATTTTGCCTGATCGACGGCGGCGAAGCCGACGACAAGATCATCGCTGTGCTCAAAGGAGATAAAGTATTTGAACAATACACCGAGATATCGCAGCTGCCAAAAGGCATCCTGGAGCGATTTGAACACTATTTTCTGACCTATAAATCGCTGCCCGACGCGCCGAATATCTGCCAGATCGCGTATTCCTACGACCGCGAGGAATGCTACCAAGTAATAAACGCCGCCGTCTCCGACTACAAGGCTCTCACTATGGCTTCCGGCTGATCCTCCACGCTCATGGCTTTGGTGGCCGTATTTTTTCTGCACTTCTAAAGCCGTCAAAGGAAGATTCAATGCCGCTGCTCCTGATCCGTCCGCTGCTAGTGTAAAGTGTCCACTGAACGATCACGCCCCCGGAATAGTCGATCTTGTCGGTCAGGAAGAAGAGATTTTTTCGTTGCCGGGTCGCGCCGGATGCTTTCACGGTCTTGATCTCCAGGAAGAATGTGTTTTGAACATCGGCAACTGTTGCGAACTGTTCCGCGTTAATGTACTTCTTCAACGCAGTTTCGATGTTCTGGACCGGTTCTGAGGAAAATAGTTTAAGAAACTCAGCAAAATATTGCTCAAGCCTCTTAAGATTGACGTCTTCCTTTCGTGCCTCGAACGCTATTTGCCGAGCCCGATAGAGTTTTTCGAACGACCTTGCGACCTGCGAACAATAGACGGATCGAGTTTCCTTGCAGTCGTCTTCGGGGCCGGGCTTGCAACATGGCCGCAACGCCGTCTCCTCACCGCAAAAGAGCGGCGGATCGATAGGGAAACTTTTCGGGTACAACACACTAATGTTCGTACCCTCGGCAACAAGGGGAAAGAATGCCGCAACTACAGCGTCCTCGCTGACGGCAACATTTCGGATCGACGTCGTGGTATCAACCTTGAAATATGAAAGCAGGTCGGCGAACTGCCCGACAAGATTCGTACTCTGAGCAACACGGCCTGCGATGCCGGCTACACCGAATCGATTGCCTGTGGGCGGACGTTTCTCTGCGGACGCAACGCGGCAATAATCCTCTCCAAGTTCATCCAAAACCATCTTGAACAGCGGCAATGATCGCTTGTAGAACGCCCAGTCGGCAAACTGTGTAGAATCGAAAATGATGATCGTCGCATCGCGCGGAACACTGCCTTTTATCGACAATGCCGCTCGTTCCAATGCCTTTCCAAGTTGTTCATACACGACAATATCCGCGGCGATATCATCGCCTGTCACCGTCGCGCTTCCTGTTGGAGGACTGGCCTTTGGCTGCGGCATCGCGTCATTAATGCGTTTTCGGGCTTCAGCTATCTCCGCCTCTTTCAACGCGATCTCTTTTTTCCGATCAAGTTCCTTTTTAAGTTCGTTATACTTTGCCTTTTCGGCTGAAACGGCCGGCGACGCAACCGGAGTTGGCTCCCCATCCTGCGCCGACGCCCGGTTTGCAAAAGGAAAAATGCTCACGACCGCAATGGCTGCCGTGAGCATCACCAGACCCTTGATTTTACTAGACATTGCCCAATAGACGTGGAAGACTCCTCAAGTCAACTCTACTCCTGCTGGTCCAAACTCACTGTGAGCGCTGTCACATTTTCACAGATCGATCAAAGCACCGCGAGCTTCATTGCGATAGGCATGAGATGTTTCGCCGCGACGCCTGAGGTCTTGAGCGTCATTACGGTAATTTTTGGTGCTGCTTTGAGAAATACTGTCTTGGCGACAGGCTTTGCAATGTGTTTTGCGGTAAATTTGGTCGTTTTCCATGTGACCTTGCCGGCCGTTTTGACCACGACCATGGTCGCTTTGCCGGTTCCTTCGAGGACATTCTCAACGAAATTATCGTCGTCCGGGCGGGGTTCCTTTGAGGCATTCTGCCCGGCGGCAAAGGTGGTGAATGCGAAAACGCATGCAGCGACGCAAACTGTCTTGAGCAGTATATTCTTCATGATGTTTTAGAGGATTTCGCGGGAGCGAGGCGGGCCGTAAGAATCCGGCTCTTCAATTATAGCGTTTTTACAGCAGGTATTGGAAGACCTTTTTTGGCGGGAGCAGGACCGCGTTCAAAGCCGGGGAAACATGAACGAAACTCCAACTTTGAGCTACAAAAGAGTAGTTACGGCCCTGCTTGCGATGTTAAAACGCACAATCGCCTGCAAAATCCGTAAATCCCGCCATCTTCAATGTTCGATCTGCGGAAGCACGAAGGCGCCGATGTGCGGTTTTGATGTATTCAGGCATGTTTCGAGTGCGAGGATGAGCGCGTCACGCGTCGTTTCGGGCGTAACGATGGCGTCAACAAGGCCCCGTGCGGCGGCGTGCTTTGCGTCCAATTCGCGGTCGTACGTTTCGCGGACCTTTTGCATTTCGGACTCCAGTTCCGCAGAAGGCGTCTCGCCTGCGGCCTTCAGCTTTTCCAACTGTGTACCGAACATCGCCTGCACCGCGCTGTCGCCTTCCATCACGCCCATTCTTCCCGTCGGCAGCGTAAAGATAAAATCGGGGTCAAAGCCCTGTCCCGCCATCGCATAATAGCCCGCACCGCTGGCGTGATTGATCGTCAGCACGATCTTCGGCACGGCGGCGGTCGCCATCGCCTCAACGAACCGCGCACCGGCGCGAATGATGCCGGAATGTTCCGCGTCCGCCCCGACCATGAATCCCGAGACGTCCTGCACGAATAACAGCGGCACGCCGTGGCGGTCGCAGTTTTCAATGAAATACGCCGTCTTTTCGGCCGATTCCGTGTAAACGATGCCGCCGAAACGCGGCGGTTCGCCGGGTCTACCCTTTATCATGCCGCGGCTGTTGGCGATAACGCCGACCGTGATTCCGCCGATGCGAGCCGTGCCGCAGATCATTTCTTTCGCAAAGTCCGCTTGAAATTCTTCGAGGCTCCCTTCGTCCAAGAACGTATCCAAAACCGCGTGCATATCGTACGGAGCTTTGTGATCTTCGGGAAGAAGCTCATACAGCTTCGTATTGTCGAATTTCGGATCTCGTACCTCGCCCGTCGCGACGCGCGACGGCTCCTTCGCCGGTAATTCAGCCACTAATGCACGAATTTTCGCGATACAATCTTCGTCATTCGCCGTCCGATAGTGCGCGACGCCCGAAACGGCGTTGTGCGTCATCGCACCGCCAAGCGTTTCGTTATCAATGGTTTGGCCGGTCGCACCTTTCACCAGATTTGCGCCGCCGAGCCCCATGAAAGACGTTCCTTCGACCATCAGGATCACATCCGACAACGCCGGAAGATAAGCTCCGCCCGCGACGCACATGCCCATCACCGCGGCGATCTGCGGCACCTTCAGGTAACGACGCATGATCGAATTGTAGTAAAAAATGCGTGCGGCCCCGTATTGGCCGGGGAATACGCCGCCTTGATACGGCAAATTCACTCCCGCGGAATCGACAAGATAAATTATCGGCACGCGATTACGCATCGCGATCTCCTGCGCACGCAATATCTTGCGGATCGTTTCGGGATACCACGCACCGGCTTTTATCGTGGCATCATTCGCCACAACGACGCACTCGCGGTCATTTACCTTTCCAACAACCGTAACGACCGCTGCAGCCGGAGCCTGCCCGCCGTATTCTTCATAAGCTACAAGCAGCCCGATTTCCTGCGAGAATGTTCTCTCATCAAGAAGGAGTTCGATCCGCTCGCGCGCTGTCAACTTGCCCTGTTTGTGCAGTTTTTCGATCTTTTCGGGCCCGCCGCCGAGTCTTAGCTTCTTTTCAAGCTCTGAATACTCTTCGGTCAGGCTTCGCAGGCGTGAAATACCGTTCGTTGCGTCCATAGATGACTGTAGTAGGCTGTCAAAGGAGATTATATAACAAAAGGCCCCGCTTTCCCTTTTGCGGAAAACGAGGCCTTGCTGAATGCAAAAACGCTACTGAATGCGGAAGTTGTTCACGCTGGAATCGGAGATGATCGTATTGTTGAGGCTAACGATGCGAATTCGACCCTGTTGCGTCGGTTTACCAAACACTCGAATGGCTTCCGAGCCATCATTCGGCGTACTTGCGGAAACGGTCTCCCAAGAAGTTCCGCCGTCGCGTGAAAGCTCGATACGAACATTGCCCGTAATGTTATCCGATGTCCAACTCAGAGTTTGATTGGCCATTCGCCTCATCACGCCGCCGCCGTTCATATTCGAAAGCATCAAATTAGAGCCGCTGTATCGATAATTCGCGATCCAATCTGCGGTGTTGTTTATCGATCGAGCATTATCGCGTGCGTCCGCGATGCCAGTCGGCAGACCTGCGTAAATAATGTCCGGATTCGAAAAATAAGGGGCTCGGTTGCAGCCGCTTGTACACGGGTTCACATAGGACATTACCGTCCGGTACATGCCGTTATGCCAATGCCCGTAACTATAAGGATATGTCGGGCCTGATCCATTTTCCGGATTGTGCTGGCTGCCCATGTTATGACCAAGTTCGTGTGCAAAAGTAAGGTTGCCGACGGCACAAGTTCGGGCGGTCACAGAAAAACCATTATTAGGATTGCCGCCCGGTGCACCCATCAGATAACCGATGCCGCAAGCTTCGGTAGAATTGGTCAGCATCGCGACCATATCGGCGTTAGTAGTATTCCGCAGCGTTGCAGTAGCAGCATCATTGCGAAGATTTGAAAGCTCGCTGCTAAAACTGCCGGTCTCGTTCAAGGCGGTCAACTGAGCTCCGACCAACCTAAGTCGTTGCCGTATTTTACTGTTGAAATACGTACCATTCGAAGCATCGATCGCCTGCTGAGCGAAAGTTTGAGCCTGAGCATCGCCGCCAAGCGAGGTCCTCACCGAAGAGGTGTATACAACCAAAACGTCTATACGGTCGCCCGAATCAACTGTTGCTCCGGGCGTCTCGCGAATATATCCCGGATCTCCCTTAACTTCACCCGCGCATTCCGGAAACAAGGAGCCGTCGAGTTCCATGAGAATGTGCTTGTTTCCCTTCGGCACTATCTCGTATGTCTTTTCAAAAGTAAATATACGGCCGGCCACGTATCCGCCTTTGAAGGTCAGCGTAATGTCACCTTCATATTCTCCGATCTTGGCCTTTCCGAACCAACTGTGGTCGTCTAACGCCCTCGTTTCCGCATAAGTTCGTTCTGCACGAAAAACCCTGCCGTCAAGCAGCGGAATATCAATACGTGCGGCACGCGCGTATTCCGCCGCCGGCCGGTCAAAAACGATCTCTGCCTCTTTGACCGCAGCTATCGAAGTTCTTGATTCAGGGGCCAGGCCTTCCGACACATTAATGACGCGAAACAGAGCAGGCGTCTGGGTTTGGCTTTTACTCGCATTTCTCTGAGCGGTAATGCTCACCGGAAGAGCGAATAACGTTAAACAGATCACTAATAATTTCATCTTACTCATCTTCAATTATGAACGTCGGTACCATGCCGCCGCCTGCTGTTACGTTTGCAAGTTCGCTGGAGGAGAGTCGTGTGAAAGCCGAGCCGACCTTTCCGGTAAAAAGAAGCGGATCAAGGTCAACAAGCTGCTCCGTAAGTTGCCAATTCCCGGAATCATCAGTGATCATCGGGAAAACTTCCTTCGCCGTCGGGACGCGTTCTTGAACGAGGTAATCGCCGTCGGCGAGGGCAACCTCTATCGCTTCGTCCCATTCAGAAGGGTCAGAATTCCAGCCGATGAAGATGCCGTGACCGCCGTAATCGTCGTTTGGCTTCAGGACCAATTTCGAGGAATTCTCTCTCGTCCATTCTACCAAATCGACCTCTTCGTTGGAATACCTGGTTTCACGAGAGGTGAAATTGCGTGTCCACGGGATATGTAGCCTTATTGCGTCCAGCTCAATGTCGTTGAAGAGCTGTGTATATCGTTCGTCGGTCAAGATCGAAAAAACCGCCTTTTTGTGGACAAGCTTCCCACAGAAACTGTTGACCATACAGACCTTGCCGTCACGGTACGCGTCGAGAAGTGCAGGATACTCATCTGCGATCGGCAAATACTCGTTAACCAGCAAGCGTTTATAAACAACGTCGATCTCCAGCTCCCCGCACATAAGTCGTGAACCCTCGAACGAAAGATCTTCCGGCGTACAAATTACCGCTTGCAAGCCATTTTCGTTGAAATGATCGCGGAAAAGCTCAAATTCTTTGATGGTCGGAAGGTCTTTCAGATCGACGATCGCAATAGTGGGCGGTGTTTCGGGCTTATGGCCGAGATACTCTTCGTAACAATCGAGCAAAACTTGCCGCATCTTTGAGCGGCCTTCGAGTCCGCTATATGTATATCGCTCTGCGAAACGTCGCATTACCGGAAGCTGCTTGAATATCTCGGTAGCTGAATCTGAAAATGCGATGCCTGCGGGGCTTTCGCCGTTAAGCTCGACAAAACTGTAAGCATCATCCGTAAGGAACGAATCAAGCCTTGCGGTAGGCGAAACGTGCGAATAGCCGGGGTTGATGCGGATAAGGTCCTTTTCGATCTCGGTGAGGCCGAGTTCATTGAGAATATTCTCGTCCTCAAGAGCCGCGTCCTTAACCTTTTGCAGGGCTCCGAATACAGTTTCGCAGATCGCAACCACGCGTTTCCAATCCGAACGCCTGACGAAATGCGGCCGTAAATAGGGCGTCAGACGCCGTCCGCCAAATATCAGCTTTGACGACTCGAGCTGCTCGTCCAGCATCGCGAGCGACGCTGCCGCGACCTCGTTGTCCGACAAAAGTTCGTGATAATACTCAACAGCAGTCCGCAGATCCATAGTGATTTATTGGGCCATGCTCAAAATTTCTTCGAATTCGTCCTTGGTAACAGCGATCACAGAAAGCTGCGATTGCTTTATCAGGCCTAGGTTTGCGAGGGCAAGATTGCCTTTGATGTCAGCTAAACCAACGGGCTTTTTGAGCTTTTTGACCGGCGTTAACTCGATTGCGACCCAGCGATCATCGTCGGTGGTCGGGTCTTGGAACGCAGGCTTTGTCACTTTGGCAATGCCGACAACCTCTTTACCGACGTTCGAATGATAAAAAAGCACTTTGTCGCCCTTTTTCATCTCGCGCAGATTGTTACGAGCTTGATAATTCCTTACACCCGTCCAATCCGTCTGCCCCTCAGCGACAAAATCATCCCAAGAATACTTGTCGGGCTCTTGTTTTACCATCCAGTAGTTCATAGTAAGTCTAGAAAGTCTCGACAGTCTTGGAAGTCTGGGAAGACAATTCTGTCGGCTCTTCTATTTTCGTAAATGTGATACCAAGCTGAAGATCATCCGACCGACCTCGTCCAGCTTTTCGTAAATGTTATCAAAGTCAGTTTGGGCAATGTATCCGAGATCAAATGCTAAATATAGGTGCGATTTAGTTTCTGCCACCGATCCCAATGAAATATTGAGAAAATTGGCAAAGTCTTTATCCGTGCGTCTGCCCTGACCTTCAGCGATATTCGCCATTATTGAGGTCGAAGATCGTCGAATCTGACTGTGGAGGTCAAAATCCTTAGAAAAATGATCATTACGACAAAGATCATAGACATCAACGGTAACAACTCGCGCTTTCTGCCAAGCCAAAATGTCTTCAAATCTCTTAAACGTCGCCATTTCCCGGTACCTACTTCCTCGACTTCCTAGACTTCCTAGACTTCCTAGACTTCCTAGACTTCCCAGACTCTCACTTCTTCGCTTTCTTATTCAGCCATTTTGCCCAGCGTTCTAGGACTGGGCGGAAAGGTTTGAACAGCTTCGCTCGAATGCTTCCTTCGGCTTGTTTTTCGCCCCAGGCTTTTAGGTTTTTCTCCGCGTATTGTCTGATCTGCGGTTCGAGGCCTGTCTTCTTGACCGAATGGCGAAGCGTCAGATAATAATGCTGTCCGACGAGCGAGAACAGCAGTCCCGCGAGGTTTCCTTTGAATCCGCTTTTCGCCATCCATTTTTTAAAGAATCCCTCCGTCGGCTGCAGCAGAGCACCTGCCGATATCTCGAACCAGGGTGCCTGATTTTGCACACGCGGATGATAAAGCCCCGGCAGATCGCCTTTCATCGGAACGTCGATATTCTTTAGCCGCGGATCATTGATAAAATCGACGATCTTTATGCGTTCGACACCGCGGTACTGCTCAACAGGCAAAAATTCGAACACCTTTTCTATCGAATCTTCGTAACCTTTCGGCAGATCGATGGAAGCGGCGTTCTCAATGCGTATCTTATTAGTTTTCGCCGTCCTTTGACCGGCGGTTTGTATAGCCATTTAGTTTAATAATTCGCTTTCTACGTAAAGTGTCTCAGGGGCGAAATCCTGCTCGTTGGGCCAAGTCACCGTGCCGTAGGCGATCGTAAAGCTCTTAAAGTAACCGACGTTGTTCAGTTCGCGAAACACCCCTTTATCGAGATAAGGTTTCGCGTCAAATCTTCGCAAGGTACCGTCGCTAAACTTAAGATCCAGCGTCAGGTCGTCATTCGCTTTTGCATCTATAACTTTTGTCATAATCTACCTTAACGGTTCGATCTTGGATACAGATTCACCGTTGATAGCCAGCCCCCAGTTCTTCATCAACTCGTCCTTATGGATCTCGATCCAAGCCTGCACCAACCGCAACTGAGCACGCCTCAAACTGCCTTCGATCACATCGCCGTCGGGTATTCCGATAACGGCCTCATCATCTCCGTGTTGCACGTGGATGTGCGGGAGATTGTGCCGCTTGTTATCGAAATAATACATCAGCACGGTAACGCCGTAGAAGATTGAAATTACAGGCATTTCGTTTCCAGATTAGATTGTAATTCGTAAACAGATATTAGTAAATTCGTCCGCTTCCCTGTGGCGGTGGCGCGACAGAGGGGATTATCTGCGACAGTGGAAAGCGGTTTGAATGTGATAATTACAGCGTTTTCCGGCGAAATGGCGTTGGCACGCGGTTTGTAATGATAATTTGCGATGAATCAGACCACACTCGCGTCAACGGCAAGCGTTTCGGGCGTCGGGCTGCATACCGGGGCCGAAGTTTCGCTCACGCTGCGGCCTGCGCCTGAGAATACGGGCTACATATTCGTCCGAACGGACCTTGATAATTTCGAGATACCGGCGTCGGTCGAATACATATCGCATTGTTCGTACGCGACGACGCTTGTACGCAAAGGCGTGGTGCTTTCCACCTGCGAACACCTGCTTTCGGCACTTCGCGGCAGCGGCGTGGACAATTGTTTCATCGATCTGGACAACATCGAGGTGCCGATACTCGACGGATCAAGCGAAGATTGGGTCGAGCTGATCGCAAAGGCCGGCATCATAGAGCAGAATGCGCCGCGGCGGCGGCTTCGCGTAAAGAAACGCGTCGAGATCGAGCAGGGCGACCGCCGTATGTCGATCGAGCCGTCGGATAAATTCGAGATCGACTGCACCATCGACTTTCCGCACCCTTTCATAGGAATTCAAACATTCCATTACGCCGAAACCAACGGCGATCACTCATCTGTCTCCTCGCCATACGGCCGCGATATCGCTTCAGCACGCACGTTCGGCTTTACTCACGAGATCGACATGCTGCGAAAGGCAAATCTCGCACTCGGCGGCTCTTTGGATAACGCAATTGTGCTGACCGATGAAGGTATGTTGAACAAAACGCCTCTCAGAACGCCGGATGAATTCGTACGTCACAAAATACTCGATATCATTGGCGATGTCGCTCTTGTCGGTATGCCAGTGATCGGCCGCATCACCGCTCACAAATCCGGCCACGCCGTCCACGCCGCTCTCATGTCCAAACTGCTGAAGACCGAATCCGCTTGGGAGATCGTCTGAACGCATTTCGCGGGCGGCCTTGCCCGTTTCGCCAAAGGCTTTGCCCGTTTCGCCAAAGGCTTTGCCCGTTTCGCCAAAGGTTCTGCCTGTTTGCGTGAAGGCTTTGCCTGTTTGCGTGAAGGCTTTGCCCGTTTGCGTGAAGGCTTTGCCCGTTTGCGTGAAGACTTTGCCCTTTTCGCCAAACGCTTTGCCCGTTTGCGTGAAGACTTTGCCCGTTCGCGTGAAGCCTCTGCCCGTTTGCGTCGCGGCTTATTTCTTATACGACGTGAATTTGAGCGGAACCAACTGCTTATATTGCGGCGATGTCGGGCCGTAGAGCGAACGAACGTACAGTTTGACCTTTCGGGCGGTCTCAACGAGCGAATCCGGGTCGTTATAGAACTTCGCATTGCGGGCGATGCGAGCGTTGCTGATCGGCGTGAATGTATTGATCACGGCATTGTTTGCGTTCTTTAACGCATCGACCTTTGCCTCGAGCCCCGCGATCGAAAGTTCGGCCTCATTAGGAGCGTAATTGCCGTCATCTTTCAGCAACTCTATCAAACCCTCGAGATGCTCGACCAATTGCGTATAGCTGCGTTGCGACACGCTATTGCCTGCCGATTCGTCACCATCGGTGTTAGGGTCATCCGCGGGTTTTGCCTTTGCGCGTTTTCCGTCAATCTTACGTTTGAAACTTTTGGCGTCTTCGATCGCATTGGGAGCCGCACCGCTCACTGCAAAAGCGTTCACGACACGCGAAACAAGTTGTCTAATGCCCGCAAACTCGTTTTCGCGAGCATTGACGGCGACCTTCCATTCCATCAGCTTGTCAGTGACGTTGTGCAAAGCCGTATTGGCCTGAGCGTAAAGCGTTTGCAGCGTTGTTAACTGTATCGCCAAAACCGACGGATCGTATGTCGCTCCGTATCCGGTCACAAACGAGATCAATTGCTGAAAGTACTGCAGATTGCGTGCGTGTCCTGCTTCTGAGGCCATTGTGGGGAGCTGAGTTTGTGAGATGCGCCTATGGGAAGATCGTCAAGCGTTGGGGAAAATCGCCGTGATCCGTTCCGTCGTCAATCACCGCCGATCCGGCCGCCATCGGCCACGGGTCACAAACGATCAGCTTTCACTAAAAACCCCACAACCCAACAGCGTTTTCACCACGATCCCAACACAAAACGAATTGTCAAAAATCCAACGGCAGGAAATATAGCAAAAGCGGTTTTTGCGTGTCAAGCAGTGATTTTCCTGTGCAGTAGGCAGCCAAATTCAGCATCGAGAAGCCCGGGATTAGTTACTGACGAACGAATTCGGAAAAATTAGATAACGACGGTTGAAACATAATACTCATCTTTAAGAAATATCAACTGGGGCTCTGGTCGCAGTTCTAAGTTTACATCCTTATTTCGCGGAATCTCACCCATCTCTCCCGTCAATAACTGTTTATAATAATGAAACACGCATATATGTAATCCTGCCAAAGCGTTCAGTGCGTTCATTAGAGTTGCGTGGCGAAAATGTTCATTTCGATAGTGTTTAACTTGGGTATTAGCTTTCCACCAGACCGGGTTAGATTTCTCATTTCGTGTTCGCCACGAACTCCACGGATCAAGTTGTAGTCCGTGCCGTGGTGCATATGCCTTTTCTTTTGAAAATTCTTTCAGATTGGCGGTGATTACGGCGCGATAATCTACTATATTTCCACGTTTGCAATTGTCATCAAGTAGTTTACACAGACTTTTACAAACAACATCAACCTCAGATGCCGCCGCAAAAAGTAAGTGGGCAAGCTCGATTGAATAGGTCTTCATGTTCGGCTTGCTAAACTCGATAAATCTCGAAACTTTATCCATATCCCGCTCGAGAGCAAGATAGTAGTTCCAGTGAAGTTTGCTTTCTGAGATTTTGATTCCCATAAATATCCCAATATACCTCAGCCGGCTTATATTCTCGCGTTTTTGCCGAACGGTCACTGCGAGTTGGAATACTTAGTTCTTTATTTCTAGTTTGGTAGCATCCAGCAACGACTTCCATCTCTTCAAAATTTTCGGCTTGATCTCGCGAGGCTTCGCTTCGCCGATACGAATCTCAACTTTACTGTGCGTTGGCCAATTGTTCGACCTGTTCACGCGTGATGATATAGGCGATTTGAGTTCGTCGAGTGTTCGAGGTTCCACCTTTGGAGTGTTTGCCGTAGTGACCTGCTCGTTTTCGGAAAACTCGGGTGTTCGCGGCGGGGTCTGACCGATCAATACAAAACTACAAACCAAGCAAATGACTGACGAGAGAAGGATGTTTTTCATGGGGAAATATTACACTAAATTCGGTTCGAGCCGAATTATTTTATAGAACATATTAATTAGTAGCGATGAGATCGCTGGGGTCGGTTTCTCTAGGATTTATGGGTTGGTCGGCGTTGGCGGCGGGAAGGGGTTTTGGGATGATGACGTTGAGTGTTTCGCCCTTGATGACGCGCGGGCTTTTGCAACTAAGGCCCTTTGCAGGATCGGCGACTCTGCGATCGCAATTTTCCGCACGGCCGGAATGCCCGTCTAGAAGATCTGATGGACGTTCAACCACCCCGGTTCTGATGCAGGCAGGCTGCCTGCGGTCCGGCGGAGGCGGTCCGGCGGAGGCGCATGCGTTCAACCACCCGCTACCGCAGGTGGTTCTGACAAGGCAAGCTGCCTGCGGTCCCGCGGCAAAAGGTTGCAGGCTGGCAGACTGCGGTCCGGCGGAGGCGGTCCCGGCGGAGGCGCAGGCGTTCAACCACCCGCTACCGCAGGTGGTTCTGACAAGGCAAGCTGCCTGCGGTCCCGGCGGCAAAAGGTTTGCAGGCTGGCAGCCTGCGGTCCGGCGGAGGCGGTCCGGCGGAGGCGCATGCGTTCAACCACCCGCTACCGCAGGTGGTTCTGACAAGGCAAGCTGCCTGCGGTCCCGCGGCAAAAGGTTTGCAGGCTGGCAGCCTGCGGTCCGGCGGTTATTCCCAGTCGTCGGTGTGGAAGATGCCTTCCTGATCGATCCGCTGGTAAGTGTGGGCTCCGAAGTAGTCGCGTTGGGCCTGGATGAGGTTTGCGGGCAGGTTTGCGGAGCGGAATGCGTCGAAATACGCCAGTGCGGACGACATGCAGGCGGACGGGATGGCATTCTCGTTGAAAGAGATGACGGCCTTTCGCAGCGAGCGGCTGCGTGAAAGCAGAATACGTGAAAAACGGTCATCAAGAAGCAAGGTCTCGATGGCGGGGTTTGCGGCGTAGGCTTCGCGGATGGTTTCGAGCAATTTTGAACGAATAATGCAGCCTCCGCGCCATATTTTCGCGATCTCTGCGAGGTCCAGGCCGTAACCGCGTTCCACGGACGCCGCCTGCAGCATCGACATTCCCTGTATGTAGGTCAAAACGATCGCGGCGTAAAGCCCGTCTTTCAGCTCATTTATCGATGTGCGTGAGCGGCTGAGGTCAGCGGTGGCGTGGATGTCGTCGTATTTCGCAGAGATCTGTTGACGAAGCTGTTTGCGTGAAGAGATCTGCCGCAGGGTGACCGCACAATCTATCGTCGGCACAGGAACCCCGAGGTCCATCGCCGCCTGCGACGTCCATTTGCCGGTTCCCTTTTGCCCGGCCGTGTCGAGGATGAGTTCGACAAGCGGACGGCCTGTTTCGGCGTCGATCTTTTTGAGCACGATCGACGTTATTTCGATCAAAAAGGACGATAATTCGCCGCTGTTCCATTCGCCAAAGGTGCGGTGCAGCTCGGTATTCTGCATATGCAGAGCACGCCGCATATAGTCGTGCGTCTCAGCGATCAGCTGCATCATGCCGTATTCGATGCCGTTGTGGACCATCTTGACGAAATGGCCCGCGGAACCCGAACCCATATATGCAACGCACGGCTCGCCGTTCACTTTCGCCGCGACCGCCTGAAAAACAGGCTCGACGCGGTCGTAATAGTCGCGAGGTCCGCCGGGCATGATGCTCGGCCCGCGGCGGGCTCCTTCTTCGCCGCCGGACACGCCGACGCCGAGGAAACCGATGCCCTTCGCCGCCAGATAGGCCATGCGCCGGTCGGTGTCTGTGTAGTGAGAATTACCGCCGTCGATGATCAGGTCGCCTTCGGCAATCAGCGGTGTGAGTTCTGCGATCACACTGTCAACGATCGGACCCGCGGGCACAAGAAGCATAATGCTGCGCGGCGCGGCGAGCTTTGAGACGAATTCGGCGAGGTCCGGCGCTGTATCGACCGGCAAACCGACTCCTTCGGACAGCAGAAGGTCGCGCTTGGCCGCGTCAATATCAAAGCCGACAGCCGAAAAGCCGTGTTCGGTGACGTTCAAGAGAAAATTGCGGCCCATTGTGCCGAGACCGATCATTCCGAATTGCGATGTCATAGTCTTGATTATGCCACAGCGAAGTCGGATTGTTTGTCTGATCTCTGATCGTGCGATCTGACAGGCCGGATATTTATTTACCAATTAACAATTTCACAATTTACAATTTACAATTGCCTTCGATGATCAATTCGCAATTATTGAAAGCTATTAGGCCGACGACGTTTGTCGTTTCGTCGAAGCTCAATGATGCGCTCGGGCTCGACATTACCATCGCGAGCGAGACGTTTCAGCATACGGGCAGTTTTAAGTTTCGGGCTGCGTACAATCTGGCGATAAACGTCGAGCAGGACGAGATAGTGACCGCGTCGAGCGGCAATTTCGGCCAGGCGCTGGCGTACGCGTGCAAGCTCACCGGCAAGCGATGCACCGTTGTCATGCCGGAAACTTCGGCACAGGTCAAGATCGACGCGGTTCGCGATTTCGGTGCGACGGTAGATCTGATAGATACAAAGATCATCGGCCGCAACGAACGTGTTGCCGAGTTGGCTGCGAAGATGCCCGACGCGTATCACGCGTCGGCGTATGATGATGAATTCGTCATCGCGGGCAATTCGACGCTCGGCGACGAACTGTCAGGACGCGGTTTTGACGCTGTTCTAGTGCCGGTCGGCGGCGGCGGCCTGATATCGGGTGTCGTGACAGGCCTTTGCCGCAACGGCGACACGGCGGAAGTTTTCGGTGCGGAACCGCTGCTCGGCAACGACGCTACACGATCGTTTCGCGAAGGCCGCCTGATTCCCAATGAAACCGAACCGACAACCATCGCCGACGGCGCACGGACGATCTCGTTGGGAAAGCTGAACTGGCCCATCATTCGCGACGGTGTGAAGGATATGATCGAGGTTTCGGACGAGAAGATCGCTGAGGCGGTTAGAATGTATTACGGCCTCGGGAACCTGAAATGCGAGCCGACGGGAGCTCTAACGCTGGGAGCTATTTTGGAAGATACTGAACGATTGAGAGGCAAGAAACTATGCCTAGTTGTCAGCGGCGGAAACGTCGACCCAGCCGTTTATAAAGAATTGATCTAGGCGAGGCTACTTCTTGGCTTTGCGGTAAACACCGGAAAAGGTGACGTTCGCTCCGCCGCAATTCATATTGTCGCGGACAACGAGAAATTGGCCGACAAGCCTCATCGTCGCTTTGCAGTCGTATTCATCTTCACCGTCGGAATACTCAACGACATTAGCATCGACTTTTCCTTTGTTCCCAAGTTCGCCGATGTGGATATTGTCACCGAGGCCTTTCCAAAACGCGGTACCGATAACGTTCAAATAGCCGCGCACCCTGGTCGCTTCGAACTTGATCTCGTTCTCGCCGTATCGCCAAGAGCCGTACCACGACGCAATGCCGGGCCTTTTATTGACCGGCCAATAATTTAGATCGCTCGTTTTAAGCCAACCGACGTAGCCGGTTCCTTTTACGGGCGTGAACCATGCACAAGCAAATCCGTTGCGTTCGTTCGAGATGACCACCTGGTCTCCCGAAACAACATATGCCTTTTCCCTGCAGTTGTCAGCTTCAGGACAATCATCGGTAAAATCGTTATAAAAATAACTCCTTCCGCCCTTAATCGCTTTTACGGACGCAAGGCGGTAATTCTCGGTTTCAACGGTAAATTTACCGGCACGGCACCAATTTTCCGGATCTCCCTCACTTTGGGCTGCGGTCATAGATCCCAAAAAAATAACGGTAATTAACAAAGAAAAGAACTGTCTCATCGTCTGATCTCCTCGACGAACGTCACGCGATTGATCTCGTAAAGCGTCGTCTGTCCGCTGGCGACCTTTTTGACGGCTGATTCGCGAAGCGACGAGAGTCCTTCTTTTTCGGCTTGGCGGCGTATTTCGCTGCCGGGCCGGCGTTCGATGATCATCTCTCGGATATTGTCGGTCATGTCCAGAAGTTCATGGATAGCAGAGCGTCCTCGGTATCCGGTATGGTTGCATGCATCGCAGCCTACGCTGCGATAAAATTCGGTGCCGATGAATTCCTTCGGGTCTAAGGCTGATTCAACAAGCTCTTCTTCCGCCGGCTGATATGGCCGCTTACAGGTCGGGCACAACAGTCGAATTAGCCGCTGTGCAAGTACGCAGTTCAGCGAAGAGACGAAATTATAGGGCTCGACGCCCATATTCAAGAAACGGCCGATGACGTCAATAACGTTATTTGCGTGGACCGTCGTAAAAACCAGGTGGCCTGTCAAAGCCGATTGGATCGCGATCTGAGCGGTCTCTTCGTCACGAATTTCGCCGACCATGATCTTGTCCGGGTCGTGTCGAAGAATTGAGCGGAGGCCGCGTGCGAACGTTAGTCCTTTTTTCTCGTTCACCGGGATCTGCACAATGCCGTGAAGCTGGTATTCGACGGGATCCTCGATGGTGATGATCTTGTCCTCATCGTTGCGTATCTCATTCAGGGCAGCGTAGAGTGTCGTGGTTTTACCAGAACCGGTCGGCCCCGTAACGAGTACCATGCCGTAGGGTTCCTTGATATAGATCCTAAAACGCCTGACATCCTCGTCATCAAAACCGACGACGTCCAGATTCAGATTCTTAAAGCTCTCATTGATCTGTTCCTTATCGAGAATACGGATCACCGCATCCTCGCCGAAAATGGTAGGCATTATGGAAACACGGAAATCGACCGTGCGGCCCTTGTAGATCACGCGAAAACGGCCGTCTTGCGGAATGCGGCGTTCTGCAATGTCGAGTTCGGACATTACCTTGATACGCGATATCAGCGTCTGATGAAAAGCGATGTCAATCGGGTCGACCTTCGCATACAACGCACCATCAATGCGGAACTTGACCTGTACATCGCGTTCTCTTGTCTCTATGTGAATATCGGAGGCCCGAGATTCCATTGCGTTGTAAAGGATGGTGTCGACGAGCTTGATGATCGGCGACATATCACTGTCCGACGCCAGCCGGTCCAGATCGAGGACCTCCTCGCCGTGTTCCGTCTCTTTGACCAGCGATATTTTGAATGTAGATGCGGCCTCTTGAAGAACACGTTGAGTGGAATCACCGCGACGCAGCACGACATCGATCGCACCGGCGGTCGCAACATACGGGACAATACGGACATTCAGAACATTCTCAAGCTCGTCCAGCCGCTCAAGATTACTCGGATCGGCCATAGCCGCATGCAGGCTTCCGTTTTCCCGACGAAGCGGGACAAATTGATTCCGAAGCATGAGGTCCACAGGGATCTGTGAGAGCTGGTCGACATCGATCGGTGACGGCTGGTCGGGCGGAAGCAGATCGATATAGGGCAGCCGGTATCTCGAGGCCAACTGCTTTGCCGCAACTACTTCAGGCGGATCGTGCTCAGTATCGTTAAGCCCTTTTATGCTTGTGGTGATGGTTTCTTCACTCATAGTATCGCTGTGTCATCTGCCCGCCATCGGTCCGGCAGAGATCATTTGAATGATCGGCAAATAGATGGCAAGCAGGATCGAAACGACGATTCCGGCCATAAAAAGCAGGATCGCCGGTTCGAGCAGCGTCGTGAACTGCTCAAGTCTGACCTCGGCCTCGGCATCATAAAATGTAGCGACCTCATCGAGCATTTCGCGTAAGCTTCCGGACCTTTCGCCGATTCCGATCATATCCAAGGCCAGCTCCGGTACCCAATTTGCCATTTCCAATGCCTCCGTAAATCCGCGACCTTCCCGGATCATCGGGAGAACATTCTGGCTGCGGCGGCGAAGTTCCAGATTGTTGATCGCCTGTGACGAAATATCCCAGGCCTCGGGCACGGTAATACCGCCCGAGATAAGAGTAGAGAGTGACCTGGCGAGTTGTGCCGTAGTCATGTTCCGGATCAACTGACCGCCGATCGGGACCTTTAAAAGAACTTTGTGCAGCAGAAGCTTACCTGAGGATGTCCTTAGCCAGAAAACCAGGACGAGTACTACGATCAATGTAACCGGCAATAGCCACACTATATTTGCGGCGAGCGTATTAAAGATCCACAGGACCACAAGCGTGATGGTCGGCATCGTTCTGTTCGCGCTTAGGCTTTTGAACAGGTCCGACATTCGCGGAACGATATAAAGCGTCAGGAACGCGACCATCAGCATCGCCGCGAAAAGCAGGAACGCAGGATATGCCAGTGCACCTCGCAGCTTTCTCGAAACACCGACGCTTCGCCTCAAGTATTCGACAAAACGGGCAAGGACATCATCCAATGCGCCGCTTCGCTCGCCGGCTAGGATTGATGCCGTGTAAATTCTGGGGAAAATGCCCTGTGATTCAAACGCTTCGGATAACGGAATACCGTTTTTGATCTTGTCCTCGACATCAGCGAGGACCGTCCTCAAATTTGCTGACGCACTGCGTGTCTTCAACAGGCCGATCGACTGCAGCACCGGGATGCCTGCCCGCAAAAGAGCCGATAGTTGTTGATTGAAAAGCAGAAAATCCGCCTGCTTTACCTTTTTCCCCTTCGCACCGCCTGAAACTAGCGCAGAAAGTCCTTCACCGGGCGACGACACCGCGAACACTCTAAAACCCTCTTTCTCCAGAGCATTGCGTGCCTCGGCGACACCAGTTGCCTCAACGACCCGTGTAATTACCTCACCCGACGGAGTACCTAACCTGCAGATATATTCGTTCATTCGAGGGTCAAAAAATATGCAAAAGTTCGAACTACTCGATTTTCTCTAGATGATAACACGTATCAGTCATCGCGCTGTTCCAAAAACATCCGGCGATGCGAACGAGGCGAAGAACAACTTTTAGAGACTTGCGGACATCGAAAGATTGTCTTGCACATGTAGCCGCAATCCAATAGTATGAAGGTCATTCAAGGTTTGTAAAATGGGGAGATCTTACGTCGGTCGAATAGGAATCAAAGCAGATCCGCGAGTTTTGAACTCAATGTTTCTGGCCGTTGTTTTATTGCTCGCAGGCATGGCGGCCATTCGGGCTCAAACGCCCGCACCGACCCCTCCCGATGACCGTGATTCGCCGGTGCGCATTAAGACGGATCTGGTGACTCTCACTCTTACAGTAACCGATCAATACGGACGCTATGTTTCCGGGCTTTCCAGGAACGCTTTTACGGTCTCTGATAACAACCGGGATCAGGATATCGTGTTCTTCAGCGACAGCGACGCTCCTATCTCGATCGGAATTCTATTTGATGTTTCGGGCTCGATGAGCGGCACGAAGATAGGCAAGGCGCGAAACGCCCTCGAGAGGTTCATCCGGACCAGCCATCCGAATGACGAGTATTTTCTTATTGCTTTCAACAGCCGGGCCCAGCTTTTGACGGATCGAACTCGAGACGGAGATTCGGTGCTTCGAAAGCTCACATTGGTACAGCCAAAAGCAAACACTGCACTTTACGATGCCGTTTACTTAGGCATCGAACGTGTTACACGCGGAAGCCATCAGAAAAGAGCACTGCTAATTATTAGTGACGGTCAGGATAATGCGTCCCGTTACAACTTTAATGAGGTCAGGCGTTTGATGCGCGAGGCAGATGTAATAACCTACGCCGTCGGGATCATCGACCGTGCGGACGCGATGAACGCCCTCGGGATGCAGGGCCAGGCGTTCTTGGAGGAGTTGACATCCGTCACGGGCGGAAAGGCCTTTTTCCCCCGAACGGATGTCGAAATGGACGAGATCTTCGAACGTATCGCATTAGAACTTCGCCATCAGTATTCTGTCGGCTATATTCCAACGGATTTCCAGCCGGACGGTAAATGGAGAAAGGTGAAGGTCAGAGTCAAGCCGCCGCGGGGACTCCCGAGGCTTACTGTTCGAAGCCGCGAAGGCTATTACGCTACGCCGAATACAAACTACAAGTAGAAATCGTTACGAGAAAATGTCGATGATCAGCCCGAGAATCCTGTTCTTCACCCTCTCCATTGCTGTTATTGCAGCGGTGGTCTCTTTTGATGTAACAACCGCACAGACGGTGACCCCATCGCCGTCCCCGACTGCGACGCCGCCGAGCATCAAACCTTCGCCGACCCCCGACGAATCAGATGAAGTTATCAAGGTCGATACGGAACTGGTCAATTTGAGTGTCCGCGTCATTGATCGTAACAATAGGCCCATCAATAACCTTCGGCAGAACGAATTTCGGATATTCGAGGATGGCGTTCAGCAGCAGATCGAGTTCTTTTCGCAGGCAGAAGTTCCTACAAATTACGCCATCGTAGTCGACAATTCGGGTTCGATGAGGCGGCAATTGGACAAAGTTATTGAGGCAGGCAAGGTTTTCGTTAACGCTAATCGTGCAGAAGACGAAACTATGATCGTCCGCTTCATCGGCAGGGACAAGATCGAGATCGAGCAGCCATTTACGCCTAACAAGACGGACCTGATAGACGCGCTCGAGAATTTATTCATCGAAGGCGGCCAGACGGCCGTTATTGACGCTGTATATTTGACCGTTGAAAACGTTGATTCTTATGAAAAGAACGACCGCGAGGACCGCAAAAGGCGTGCTTTGATCCTTGTAACCGATGGTGAGGACAGAAACAGCTACTACAGCGAAAAGCAGTTGATCGAACTACTGCGGGAATCGGAGGTCCAGATCTATGCGATCGGGTTTGTGGATGAACTCAGCAATGAGGGCGGCTTTATAAGCAAAAGCCCGCAGGCAAAATCAAAAGCGCTTCTGGAAAAAATGGCCGCTGAGACTGGTGGAAAAGCATACTTTCCGACCAGTGCCGCTGAACTGCCGCGGCTGGCACAGGAAATTTCCAGCGAGATCAGAACACAATATTCAATTGGCTATATTCCGACGAACGATCGACGAGACGGCACATTTCGAAGCATCAGAGTGTCAGTAGCTGACGGCCCGAACAGTCAAAAGCGGATCGCTGTAACGCGTGCAGGCAGAACGGCAGAAGGCGGATCTCCCGGCAGCGGCAAGCCGATCCCGACAGTTAAGAATCAATAGGATCTAGTTTTCAGGTACGGTACCCGAGATCTTTTTGCGATTGGTCTCACCGGTGACCAACACGGGGATCCCCTCGTCTACCTCCGAATGGGGCCGCGGTATCACATGAATGCCTGTCACGGTTCCCACACGTCTCGCCGCAGCGGCACCGGCATCCACTGCGGCTTTTACAGCTCCGACCTCGCCCCTGACAATTGCGGTGACAAGTCCTGCATCGACCTTCTCATAGCCGACCAATTGAACATTTGCTGACTTTACCATCGCATCAGCCGCCTCGATCATCGCCACGAGACCCATACATTCGACCATTCCGAGTGCCTGCATACAATTGATACCTATTTTAATTTTCGACGTTGCTTGAGAAACATAATGAACAGTCCCACCAACAATAGGCCAAGACCTATCGTGAGAAAGAATATCGTGATCGGAGCGACCATAGCCCTTTCATCCTATTTCCACAGAACCATCACAAAGATCGCGGAAAAAACCATCACGGCGATCAGCAGCGAGACGACGACCAAAAAAAGATTCGACCGGTTCGACGCAGGCGTCCAAACGATCTCTGTTTTCTTCCTTTTTGTTGAACGCGAACGCTTTCGCTCTCTTGCCGCAGATTCGAGGTCCCGAACCTCTTTTTCGTCTTCGTGTATCTTTTCTGTGATTTCCGCAAGTGCCGTACGAGCCTCAACCTCGTCGACCGTAAGCGATCCATTTTCAGGTAATTCCGCCACCTGGTGTCCGCAGTTGTAGCAAAAGAAAGTATTCTCCCTTACCGCCATTCCGCAGTTTCCGCATTCACCAAGAGCTTTCTCAACCGTTGCCGACATCAGATCCTTGCGAAAACCTCCCTTTCCTCGCCAAGGTCTCTCGCGGACGGTGTAAGTATCGTCTTCTTTGAAATGTAGATCTTTTCTCCGTTCTGCACAGCTCGCCGAACATCGTCTTCGCTTACAAATTCGACCGGCTTCGGGATATCGCGGTCTTGGGCGGAATTAGACTCGTTTATCTCATGAATCACGGCTTGGGGCGGAGCGGCAGGTGCCTGCTTAACAGGTTCCGGATGCGGATCTTCCAAAAGCTTTTTGCTCAAAAATCCATCGACGATCGCCTCGATCTCTTTTCTGTCAGGGCGTCTCGGTGATACAGCTTTTGACGACGTCTCGACCTGCGGGGCAGAAGCTGCTGCAGCTCGATTGATCGGCTTTGTTTCAAATGCGACCCTTTTGATGTCCATCAGATGAAGAGGAGAAATGTTGTCAGACGTAACGTTTCCTCCCCAAGACCCGCATCCGAGCGTCATTGACGGCGGAAGGTCTGTTGTGAAACCGATCGCCCCGTGTGTTGTGGGCGAATTAATGATCACGCGTGCAGCAGGCATCAACTCACCATAACGGATTGCAGCGGTGCGGTCTTTTGTATGCATTCCCGCAGTGTGCCCCATACCGCCGAAATGAAGGATCTTTTGGCAAAGTTCAGCCCCTTCATCAACTCCTCCAACCTCAAAAAAAGCGAGGGTCGGCGAAAGTTTCTCGATCGACCAAGGAAAATCGCGGCCGACGCCGCCGCAGTCCGCGATCAAACAGCGGGTTCCCGCAGGAACTGTTATGCCTGCAAGTTGAGCAATGAATTCAGCCGACTTCCCTACAATGTTCGGATTAAGCGAACGCTGCGGCGAAACCAGTACCTTTGCGACCGCATCGGCTTCGGTGGGAGACAAAAAACAGGCACCCTGTGCTTTGAACTGTTCCCTAACGGCACCCGCAACGGAACGATCGACAACAACCGACTGCTCGGACGCGCAAATCGTGCCGTTATCAAAGCATGTTCCTGTCAGAATGTCAGCAACGGCCTTTTCGACGTTAGCGGACCGTTCAATAAAAACGGGCACATTGCCGGGCCCCACACCGAAAGCCGGCTTTCCTGACGAGTAAGCAGCACGCACAAGCCCGGTTCCGCCCGTCGCAAGTATTACGGCGGTCTGTTTGTGCTTCATCAGTTCCTCGGTCCCGTCGATGGTAGATTCGGTCAGACAAATAATAGCTTCCGGAGGAAGACCTGCCGTAACGCCCACATCCCGCATGATCCGGGCCGTTTCCGCGATACAGTTGGCCGCCGATGGGTGAGGTGAGAGAACCACCGAATTTCGCGACTTGATCGAGATCAGAATTTTGAAGATCGCAGTAGACGTTGGATTGGTCGAGGGAATGATAGCTGCGACCACTCCACGAGGCGAAGCAATTTCAACGATCGACGGGGTTTCATTTACGATGCCAACGGTACGAAGCCCCTTGAATCGTGCCCATACGTCTTCGGCCGCGAATCGGTTTTTCTCGCGTTTGTCATCGGGTTTTCCAAAACCCGTTTCTTCATGCGCCATCAGGCCAAGCCGTGCCGATTCACTCAGAGCAGCAAGCGACATCTGCTGGCAAATGTCATCAACTTGAGCCTGCGAAAACGCAGATACGGCCTTAAATGCAAGAGACGCGGCCTCTACCGCGTCGCGAGCCTGCTGTATCGATTTTAGGTCTTTGTCAGCCATCGCCGATGGTCAAACCTATGTTAGGACTTCTCGAATTTAACCGATCCGAAGTTAGCGTGATTTCGATTTACTAGCGGCCGAACCCGACGCTTCCGAGGAAGCACTGCCGGCAGAAAGCTGCTTGCCGCCGCCGCGGAGAGCTTTTTCGTCGGGGCTAAGACCCACGGATCCGCCTTTGGGCAGCACGCGCTCGACTTCGCCGTGCGGACGCGGAATGACATGCACACTTATGAGTTCTCCAACTCGCCTTGCGGCCGCCGCTCCGGCATCTGTCGCCGCTTTTACCGCACCGACGTCACCGCGTACGAAAATCGTTACATAACCGGCGCCGATGTATTCTTTGCCGATAAGTCTCACATTTGCAGCCTTTACCATGGCATCAGCGGCCTCGACAGCCGAAACGAAGCCTTTTGTCTCAACCATTCCTAATGCTTCTAAGCTCATTTGGACATCCTCACTAGTTGTAGTGCTAGAAAGATACTAATACAACTGATGCATATTGCCAAAAGCAAAGCGTAAATGCTGAAGGTAAAAGGCTCAATCAATTGACACACAATGCTTTGGAAAGATATATTTCAATCCTAAGGACTAGCGTTTTTCTTGGATAATTGCTCCTCCTGGACGTTTATAATGTCACAAACTTTGGGTGAAAAGCTGCGACAGGCCCGCGAAGACCGCGGTGTTTCCATCAGTGAGGTAGCGGAGCAGACGCGGATCTCGCCCCACTATATCGAGTGCATCGAAAATGACGATTATGGCCCTCTTCCCGGCGGGATCTTCAACAAGGGATTCGTAAAGTCGTATGCAAAATTCGTCGGTGTTGACGAGCAGGAGGCTCTTGCTGATTATTCGCGAATTCAGTCTCCCGCCATTTCTGAGGAGCCCGACCTACCCTATCGGCCTGAGGTCCTTACAGACGACAGAACCTCGAACTCATCGATCCCAACGATCATCGGAGCGGTCGTCATCCTCGGCATAATGAGCGCCGGTATTTTGTTTTTGGTGGATTATTTGCGCCGGCCCGCTGAAGACATTCCTGTCCGACCGTCTTCGAATACTGCAGCGACAAACACCGAACAGCAGAGCCCTGTCGGACAGAAGGTGCCTGAGTCGTCTGCCCCAGAAATGGCAAGTGTTAAGATCGAGTTCAAAGCTGTCGCTGAACCGGTCTCTCTAAGTGTGAATTCCGACGGCAAACAGAGCAGTACGGTCGTCGTACCGGGAACGCCGATCGTTTTTGAGCCGAAAGAGAGTTTAAAGCTTAGCTATTCCCGTTCGCTCGCTGCAAACGTGCAGCTCTTGATAAACGGCAAAGAGATCGCACTCCCGTCACAACCTCTTCAGCCGCGGCGTAATGCCATCGACTTTGAAATAAATAAGGAGAACCTTGCCCGGATATGGTCCAGCGGAACTATCACGGACGAGGTTCCGGCGGCAACACCGGCTGTTGCAGATACAACCGCCCCTGCGGGGACGCCTGCGGTCGAAGCAGGAAACACTGCCGCTTCACCCGCTGCACCGGCGGCAACGTTGACACCTCGCCCGACGCCGAGACCGGCTTCCAATGTTGATCGTGGAACCAATAGTGTCCGGCCAACGCCCAGGCCAACGGTTGAGCGGCCGGCAACAACACCGGCATCAACGCCTGCTTCACCGCGGAATTCTGCGGTAAACAGGCCAAGCCAGTAGGCCGGTAGATTGAATCGAATAGAATGTCCGCAGGTTTTGATGCGGGCATTTTTGTATATAATTAGCTATGGAAATCACCTCAATTGCCGAAGGGCTCACATTTGATGATGTTTTGCTCGTCCCTGCATATTCCGAGATCCTACCGAGTGATGCCGAGACTCGCACACAATTTTCAAGAAACATATCTCTGAATATTCCGCTTTGTTCTTCCGCAATGGACACGGTAACAGAGGCGTCCCTCGCGATAGCCCTCGCTCAGCAGGGCGGCATTGGCGTAATTCACAAGAATCTGTCTATTGAGGCCCAGGCAGAAGAGGTGGACAAAGTTAAGAGGAGTGAGAGCGGAATGATCGTCGACCCCGTGACGATCAACGATAAAGCTCTCGTCTCGGAGGCCCTCAACATCATGGGGCATTACAAAATAAGCGGCGTGCCGGTCACTGACTCTGAGGGTCTGCTTGTCGGCATAATTACTAACCGAGATCTTAGATTCGAAACCCGTACCGATATTCCCGTTTCCGAGGTCATGACACCTCAGCCGCTGGTAACAGTCCCGGTCGGCACGACGCTTGACGAAGCAAAGGTGAAGCTGCAAAAGCACCGTATCGAAAAGCTACTTGTAGTCGATGATGACGGCCATCTGAAAGGCCTGATCACGGTCAAGGACATACAAAAGGCGATCAACTTCCCTCTTGCCGCAAAAGACGAGTTGGGACGTCTTCGTTGTGCAGCGGCAATTGGAGCTACGGGAGATTATTTAGAGCGTGCGGCAGCATTGGTCGAATCGCGGGTCGATGCTATCGTCATCGACACTGCCCACGGCCACAGTTCCCGTGTAATCGAGGCTGTGAGCCAAGTGAAGTCCAAATTCAGCGGGATCGATGTAATCGCGGGCAACATCGCCACCGACGAAGCGACGAAAGCACTGATATTCGAGGGTGTTGACGCTGTCAAGGTCGGGATCGGGCCCGGCTCGATCTGCACGACACGCGTCGTCACCGGAGCGGGCGTTCCGCAGATATCCGCCATCGTGGAATGTGTTGCGGCAGCCGCCGGGTCCGGTGTTCCGGTGATCGCCGATGGCGGCATCAAATTTTCCGGCGATGTCGCAAAGGCTATCGCTGCAGGAGCTGACAGCGTGATGATAGGCTCACTATTTGCAGGAACCGAAGAAGCTCCGGGCGAGGTCATCTTGTTCCAAGGGCGAAATTTCAAGACATACCGCGGCATGGGCTCGATCGGAGCCATGAAAAAGGGCTCGAGCGACCGCTACTCTCAGGAAGGAACCGTAACCGATTCGAAATACGTTCCGGAAGGGATCGAGGGCCGAGTGGCATATAAGGGCACCGTTGCTGACATGGTCACGCAGCTTGTTGGCGGCCTCCGTTCAGGAATGGGTTATACCGGCTGCCGGGATATCAAGGACCTCCAGACAAATGCGCGCTTTGTCCGCATCACTTCGGCAGGCCTCCGTGAATCCCACGTACACGATGTGATCATCACGAAAGAAGCACCAAATTATCGATTGGAATCGTAACGCCGGGTGCAAATTGCAGGTTTTTGATGTATCTTCAATCATTGGCGCATTACTTATATTGAGAGGTAACCCGTTTAATGTCGCGCTTCGCAAGAACTTTTCTTATTTCTTCGCTGGTTTTTTGTTTGGCCGCTTTTATTGCCCTTCAGACCGGCAGCACTAAAGCCGGTCCATCGGAGTTCTGGATCTCAGTTGACTCGTCGGAACTGCAGCATATCCTTTCGAACCGCGGTTCTAAGAAACGCAGCAGCCTTTCGGATGTCGGCGTTGAACAGGTCGTTGGCGACCTAGCGATCCTGAAACTTACTGACGAGCAGATGGAAGATCTGTCGCGTGCTATGCACGACAACTTTCATAAGTGCAGCGGATATGTGGCGCACACTGACGAGAACGAAGCGTTAATTTGGGCACGAGATCAATACGCAGCCAGGACCGAGTCGCAATTCGTAAACTACACTATCGACAATCCTATCGCGGTCAATTCCATGTTGAATTACGTCAACGAGCCGCATCTCCGTCAGACAATTATAGATCTCTCGGCGTTTCCGAACCGCCGTTACAATCAAGCTAGCGGCCTCCAATCGGCTAACTGGATAAAGGACAAGTGGTCACTGCTTGCGGCTCGTCAAAGCCGCGGACAGATCTCGATCGAGTTCTTCAACCACCCAACCGCCACCTCGCCTCAGCCTTCGATCATCATGACGATCTGGGGAACTCGGTTTCCGGACGAGATCATTGTCTTAGGGGCCCACCAGGATTCGATCAATTCATCGGGTCAAACAGCATCGGCTCCCGGCGCCGATGACGATGCGTCCGGGATCGCCACTTTGACCGAAACGATCCGTGTGATGATGGAAACCGGCTTCAAGCCTGAACGAACGGTTCAGTTCATGGCATACGCCGCGGAAGAAGTAGGCCTTCGCGGCTCAAATGCAATTGCAACCTCATACCGCAATGCCAATAAGAACGTTCTCGGCGTAATGCAGTTGGACATGACCAATTACCGGGGCACGCAAGGCTACGATATGGTCATGATCACGGATAACACCAATGCGGCACAGAACCAGTTCCTCCGTGATCTGCTCACCACCTATCAACCGGGCCTGACCATCGGTAACTCCTCGTGCGGCTATGCGTGTTCAGATCATGCGTCTTGGCATAACAAGAGCTACCCTGCGTCGTTCCCTTTTGAGGCGCCTCTCGGCAATGACAACTCCGCGATCCACACCGCGAATGACACGATCGCCCGCAGCAATAATAATGCTAATCACGCGGTTCGTTTCTCAAAACTGGCATTGTCCTATATCGGTGAACTTGCTAAGGGATGTGTTGCGATCGCTACCAGATGTTAGGCAGCAATATGGCCAGGTGCAATGCGAGATTTCGCGGACGCTAGATCAACTCCGCGTTAAGCTCTTCCCATTCCCGGTAATGGGCGTTGACGCTTTCTTCGGCTTTAGTTAGCGCGTCCGTTAGTTCCTGAAGCCGCGGATAGTCCGCAGCTACTTCCGGTTCTGACATCTCACTTGTCAGCCGCAGTACTTCTTTTTCCATGTCCGGAAGCCGTTTTTCGATCTCTGCGATCCGCCGTTCTATCTGCTGACGTTGGTTTTTTGAGAATTTGGTTCGGGCGGCGTTCGGTGCAGATTTCACTACAATTACGTTGGACCTCACGTTCTTATCATCGCTTGCTGCACGCCTGCTGTCCCGCCAATCGTGAAACTCGGTGTAATTCCCGTTGAAATCGAGAACTGTTCCATCTGCCTCCAGCGATAGGATCTGTGTCGCGATACGATCAAGGAAAAAGCGGTCGTGGCTAACGGTTATGATCGTTCCCGGATATTCGTCCAATGCCGCTTCCAGTGCTTCTCGGGCCGGAATGTCCAGATGATTCGTCGGTTCGTCGAGTATCAAAACATTCTTCTGAGAGTAGATCAGTTTTGCTAGGGCCAGTCTTCCCTTTTCGCCGCCCGAAAGATCCCGTACCTTCTTTTCGATGTCTTCTCCGAAAAAAAGAAAACGTGCCAGAAACGACCGGACCTCACCATTTTCGACCATTGGAGCGACACGGCGAAACTCCGCGATCACGTCGTTTCCGTCATAGAGGTCGTCGAGTGACTGCGAATAATAGCCGATGTTAACCTTGGTTCCCCACGTCACTCTGCCGGAGACCTCGCGGATCTGGCCGAGTAATGTTTTTAAAAGTGTAGTTTTGCCTGTACCGTTTGCACCAATTACACCGAGAACACCTCCGCGATGCAGGGAGATATTGATCGCTTTTGCAAGGACTGTGTCGCCATAGCCGATGGCGAGGTCTTCGGTAGTGAGAACATTGTTGCCTGTTCTTTCGACGTTCTTCAAATTGAAGTTTCCGCCATGCTTCTCGCTTCGGACGGCATCGATTCGCTCCATTCGCTCGAGCATGGTTCGGCGAGATTTTGCCTGCTTTGTCTTTTGACCTTCCAGATTTCGGCGGATGAATTCCTGCGTCTTATTGATCAGCGCCTGCTGGTTTTCATATTCACGTTGCTGCTGTTCGCGTCGAAGCTCGCGCTCAACGATGAACTTTGAATAATTCCCCTTATAACTGACAGCCTTGCCGTTCTCTATCTCAATGATCCTTTCGGCGGTGCGATCCAGGAAATAGCGGTCGTGGCTGATGATCACAAACGCCTTGTCGATCTCCTTTAAATACCCCTCAAGCCATTCGACCGCATTTACGTCAAGATGATTCGTAGGCTCGTCAAGCAAGAGTAGATCCGCATTCGACAGCAGTAAGCTAGCCATTCCCAGCCGGTTCTTTTGGCCGCCGGACAGGATCGCAGTGTCCATGTTCCACTGTTCTCGGCTGAATCCGACACCCAGCAGAACGGACTCGGCCTTGGCAGCATAAGTAAACCCGTCGGCGTGTTCGAACTCCGTCTGAAGATCCGCGTAACGCTCAAGGATCGCATCAGAATGGTCGGTTTCCATCTGTCTTTCCAAGCGTCGCATTTCGGCCTCAATATCATGGATCTGCTTGAAGGCCGACAAAGCAGCGGTGTGAACCGTGTCACCGGCCCCAAAATCAACGTGCTGATCCAACAAGCCGATGCGGAGGCCGTTCATCTTTACGACCGCCCCCTCGTCGGGCGACTCGGCTCCTGTAAGCAAACGAAACAGCGTGGTCTTACCTGCGCCGTTACGCCCAACCAGTCCGACCTTTTCGCCGGGGTTGATCTGGAACGACACACCTCGGAGAACCTCGTTGCCTCCGTAGGATTTGGTGATGTCAGAGAAGCGAAACAACACAATGGACAATCAGAAAAAGCAAAAGGCAAAACAACGTTCTGCCTTTTGCCTTGGATGTAATGGTATCCGATCTACGCTACTTCTTTTCCGCGGAATTAGCAGCGTTTGACCCTGCTGCGGTGTTCGAAGCCGTATTCGAATTCCCGTTTGCTGACGTATTAGCCGCGGAGTTCGCATTCGCTGCTGTATTCGAATTCGCAGCGGTGTTCGAGCTCGACTCACCGTTCATCGAACCGGCAGGGCGTGCCCCGCTCAATTCGTTGGGGTTGTCGACAACCTTCTTAGCCAAGAAATTCTCTATCTTAGCTTCGTTCATAGCCACAGCCTGATACGACGCTGCCAATAGCTGCTTGCGGTTCTCGACCAGAAGCTGCTGTATCTGCGGACGCACATCAGGGCTTTCGAGCGTAAGATTTTCATCCTTCTCGATGCGTTCTACGAGCTTGAAAATATAGTAGCGGCCGCTAATGTTCAGAGCATTCGTTATTTGTCCGACCGTAAACTGAGGGTTCATAAAACCCGCAGCTAGCTGAGGATAATTTTGCTTCAGATCATCCTCGCTAAGATATCCCATGTCCCCGTTCTGAAGACGGCTGGGATCTTCGCTATATTCACGAGCCAAAGCACCAAAATCGCTTGCGGGCTGCGAAACCTTTGCAAGAACCTCTTTGACCCTCTGTTCCGCTTCGGCCTGGTTGCGCGTAGTGTCACCCTGGCCGCCGTCGGCCGGATCGACGACGATCGCCGCCAGACGGACGCCGCGTTTTTTAATGAACATCTCCGGATTGCCTTTATAGAACTGCTCGATCTCGCTGTCTTTAGGGTTCTCGATACGGCCGGTGACCTTGTCAACGAGTTTCGCTATAGCCAATGCCTTCTTGATGTCGTCACGAAATGATTTTTCAGTTAACCCGGCTTCCGACATTCTTCGATCGAATTCCTCGGCCGACATCCGGCTTTCCACCTTTCGCTTATTTATCTCAACCGTGATCTCGTCATCTGTCGGAACGAGATTCTCCTTTTCGGCTTTCTGGAACATCACTTCCTGCTCGATGAGGTTCTGAAGGACCTGAAGTCTTGCGCCGGCAAGTTCGAGAGGCGAAAATTTTGATTCCTGCCCTTGAGCCTGCTGTTTGACCGACCGGTCAACCTCTTCCATCGTGATGATCTTGCCGTTGACCTTTGCCGCAGTTTCGTTAGGGTCAACCTTGCCCGGACCACCGGCCGAAGGTGTACCGTTGCCGCAAGCCGCCGCGAAAACCGAGATCCCGGCGATCGCGATTGCGAGGGTAGATCTGAAATTGAACTTTTGCACTAGTGCCATTACTCCTTGAGTGTTTCTCATTATCTTGACTTAACTTGACTGGGTAAAACCCAATTTGATACAAATATTAGTTTGAGCCGTCAACGGCCCAACTGAAAGTAACCGTCCTCGGGAGGAAAACATTATGGCAAAACGCTGCGATATATGCGGGAAAGGCCCGCAGTTCGGAAACAATGTTTCACACGCAAACAACAAAACGCGGAGGCGTTTTAACCCTAACCTTCAGCCCGTAAGGGTGCAGCTGCCTGCCGGCGGCAATGCCAAAATGAAGGTTTGTACGCGTTGTATAAAGTCAGGCCGGATAACAAAAGCCGCCTAACTTCCACCGAGGTTTTCAAATAACAAGGATGCCCGAGCCGGCTCATCGCGGTTCGGGCTTTCTTAATCTAACAATGCCACGCACTCGATCTCGACCCGAGCATCGCGAGGAAGCCTAGCGGCCTGAACCGTAGCCCTGGCCGGCTTTGACTCACCGAACACACCTGCGTAGATCTCGTTCATAACCGCGAAATCATTCATATCCGCAAGAAAGACCGTGGTCTTGACCACATTCCCAATGCTGCTGCCGGCTGCATCGAGTACCGCTGAAAGATTCTTCAGGACCTGCCTCGTCTGCTCTTCGATACCACCGGGAACAAATTCCCCTGTCGCCGGATCGATGGGTATCTGACCCGAGCAATAAACCATGCCGTTCACCGAAACCGCTTGGGAATAGGGCCCGATCGCACCCGGAGCATTTTCTGTGGAGACGATCTTCTTCATAAGAACGGATCTGCCCGTACGTCGGGCAAAAGGCAAATTATAGCGAATAGAGGGGCAAAAGAAAAGGAGACGTGATGTTATTGGCTCGTTCAGATCAGCTATTTACTCTTTCAACTGCGAGAACCCCCGGAACCTGTTCGATCGCGCTGATCACCCGATCCAAATGCTTCTTGTCATGGACCTCGACTGTGACCTCGATCAGTCCCGTGTCATCGCGTGACACATTCGCACGGGCGTCGCGGATGCCGGTCTTGATCTCAGCAATGGCATTGGTAATCCCGGCGAGCATACCTGTTCGATTTTCGGTCGTGGCGAGCAGCTGAACAGCTTGTATGTGATCGTCCGTGGTCTTGGCCCAACTGACATCAACAATGCGGTCCTTGTTCACCATTAAATAGGACATATTCTTGCAACGCTTATTATGGACGACTATCCCTTTGTCTAGGGATATATAACCCACAATTTCTTCGCCGCGGAGAGGATTGCAGCACTTGGCACGGGTAATAAGCAAATTATCGACGCCGTTGACCACGATTGCATCATCCGGCATCCCAATGAACTTGCGGGCCGCCTTGACCGCTGACTTCAGCCGAGTCTCTTTTCTACCTTCGGGGTCCAGCTCCTTGAACTTTTCCGCGCCCAAATGTTTTGCGATCACGTTGCGCGGCAGGGTCTTACCGTAGCCGACCGAAGCGAATAGGTCATCGGGCCGGCTTAGTCCATAGTCGTTGGCGATTCGCTTGATCTCTGCCTCGTTATTCAGGAATTTCTTGACGGTCAAACGAAATCTTTCGGCCTCTTTTTCGAGCATCTTGCGGCCCAGCTCGATTGATTCCCGCCGCTGTTCCTGCGATATCCAATGCCGGATCCTGCTACGTGCGCGGGCCGTCTGAACAAAGTTAAGCCAGTCGCCCGAAGGCTTTGAATCCTTGGTAGTGAGGATCTCGACAACGTCCCCGTTGTGCAATTCACTGCGAAGAGGAACGATGCGGCCGTTCACCTTTGCACCTGTACAGGAATCGCCTATGTCCGAGTGAATGGTGTAGGCAAAATCTATCGGCGTCGCCCCACGCGGAAGCTGGATCACCTTGCCCTGCGGCGTAAATGTGTAAACATCCTTGGGATAAAGGTCGAGCTTCAGACTTTCTACAAAATCCTCTGAGTCGCTGGCCCTTTCCGAGTCTTCTACCAATGGCAGTAAGAGGCGTTCGACGGTCTTTCGAAGTTCGTCGAGATTCTCTTCCTCTTCGGCCGCGCCCAACTTCTTCTCTTTGTAACGCCAATGTGCAGCGACGCCCTCTTCCGCGATGTGATGCATTTCTTCTGTACGGATCTGAACCTCAAACGGTTGTCCGTTCTCGCCAATGACCGAGGTGTGCAGAGACCTGTACAGGTTGTCACGAGGAATTCCGATCCAATCCTTGAAACGTTCCGGGACCGGCGTCCACACGTCATGGATGACACTCATCGTAAGATAGCAATACTTTTTGTCGTTCGGCGTTATCACCCTGGCTGCGATCAGATCGTAAACCTGTTCTATACGGATCTTCTGCTTTTTCAGCTTTTTCCAAAGCGAATAGAGGCGCTTTACGCGGCCTTCGATGGCAACAAACGGTATATCGTTCTCACGAAGTTTTTCAGCGATGGTGGACTTTATCTTCTCAAGATTGGCTTCAAGTTCGGGACGCCGTGCATCTACTTGGCGAGCCAGACGGCGATATTCGTCAGGATACAGATTTTGAAACGCCAGATCCTCCAACTCACCGCGTATCTTACCCATGCCGAGCCGGTGTGCTATCGGAGCATATATATCCAATGTTTCCTGTGATATACGTTCCCGCTTTTCAGGTTTTAAGAACTGCATCGTCCGCATGTTGTGCAGACGGTCGGCCAATTTGATCAGCACCACGCGAACATCCGTGATCATGGCAAGAACCATTTTACGCACATTCTCAGCCTGCTGTTTCTCTTTCGGGAGATCGCTGATATTAGCGATCTTTGTAAGACCGTCGACCAGCAGAGCGACCTCGTCACCAAAGTACTCTTTGATCGTCTTGAGGTCGACCAGCGTGTCCTCGACGACATCATGCAAAAGGCCGGTCGAAACGCTGACGTCATCGAGCCGCATATCAGCCAGAATGTCGGACACTTCGAGTGGGTGAACAAGATAAGGTTCGCCGGACGCCCTCATCTGACCACGATGATGCAACGCGGAAAACAAATAGGCTCGACGGATCATCTCCGTATCGGCTCCCGGCCGATTGTGCTGAACCTTTTCTATGATGTCCTCGATCCGGATCATTTGGTCTGCCGCCGAAAAAAGAAGCGGCGCTCAATTAAATTGTAATTGAGCACCGCGTAAGTTGAAAAGAAATCTTCGCTATTGTTTCTGTTCTTCCGGCTTCTTGGTTTCAGCTGCTGCCGCTGCAACGCGTTCTTCGATCTCAGCCTGGATCTTTTTGACCACATCGCTGATCTCGAGGAATTTATCACGGGCCGCATCAGACTCCGTCTTCAGACGATCACGGTCTTCGTTGCGTCCATCCATTTCAGCTACCCTCATGGCCTGAACCATAAGGCTTGCTCTGTACGAACGAGCAGATTCGAATACTTTCAGAAGATCCTGTGCTTTCTTGAGATCGGCATCAGACATGCCCTTGATGTCGAGTGATTTTGCGTTCTTCACCTGATCGGGCTCTAGTGCCACTGCACGTTCAATGAGCTGTCGGCCTTCCTCAACGCATTTCTTAAGTTCTTCGAACTCTTCCGGCTTCTCAGGTTTTACGAACTGGAAAGCAGGTTTACCATCCTTGGTTATGGTCTTCTTTGTTTTATCCGTGTCCGTGATATCGTTGGCGCACGTGTTCTTTTTGGCGGACAATGAGGTCAGGGCCTCTGCTCGCTGTTCAGGAGCGATGTCGTTGTTGTTGGCACGAGCGGTCACCCATTTGAGCCAGTCATCACTACGCTGGAGGTTCTCGTAGAGACTGGCAATGGCTTTGTACGAACTCTGATCGCCCGGATTCATCGCTAGGGCCTTCTGGTACTCTGAGATAGCTTCTTCCGCTTTGGCGGTGTCAGATCGATTCCCGATGTACTCTGAATGCAATGTTCTAGCTAGGAAGACCTGTGCGGTCTGGCCTTCAAGATACTCACCGTTCGGGTCGCGTGCGATAGCCGCTCGGAAGAGTTCCTCAGCTTCTTTGAACTTACGGTCCTTGTAAGCCTTTGAACCGTCAACAAGGTTCTTACGCGCGAGGACGCGATTGTAATAGGAGCAATTCGCTCCGACCAAAACGGTTATTGTTAGTAAAACAAGAACCCCTAAACGAGAGAATCTCATCATTTGACTCCATTCATTGCCATCCGGCCCTCATTGTTCCGACAAACGTTGCAGGAACAGCCGGTAGACGGCATATCAATTTGCAAGATCGTCTATCTGTAAGCCGATAGGCGAGGCTCCGGCTACTTTTGCCGCGTCGATAACCTTCACCACATCACCATATCGCATCGACTTCGGCGACTTAATGAATATGGTCTTCTCAACCTCGTTTGTTCCTTCCCGGAAGACACCGTTATTGGTGCGGTCCTGAAAGATCGCTTTAAGGCGATTGCTAAGAGGTTCAGTATCCGTAATATTACCGAACGCCTCGTTGTTCAGCGTTATGCCGCCGGTCTCCCGATTCAGAGCGACAACAAGCGTAAGCGGATTAGGCTTAACATTTGCCTGCTGCTGCTCCGGTTTCGGTTCGGCCGGCACTTTCGCCTCAAATCGACTCGGCTTCATCGGCGTGATGACCATAAAGATGATCAGCAGCACTAGAAGAACGTCGATCAGCGGCGTCACATTAATATGTGGGGAAGCTCCTTCATTTCCGGAGCTCGGCATTGACATTCCCATAACTTCAATTGCGTCAATACCGCCGCAGAAACTGCGGCGGGACCTTTAATTCTGACCGTCGCCACCTTTTTTCTTATCCGCGACAAGGCCTATCTTATCGATGTCCTGTCGTCGAATCGTCTCGATGGCTTGAACCACACGTCCGTAATCAACATCCACTCCGCTCTTGATATACACGATGCGTTTGTCGGGCGTCCTGCCCTCCATTCGACGCTTGACCACATCGCCCATCGCATCCAACGGAAACTGCTCTTTACCAATGTAAAAATTGCTGTTGTCCGGGATGGCGATAACGACCGACGTGTCTTTCGCAATATCAGGGTCCTCATCAGGACTCATCATGTCGCGGGGCAGATTAACGGAGACACCCTGTTGTAGAAGTGGTGTGACGATCATAAAAATGATCAGCAGCACCAACATCACGTCCACCATTGGTGTCACGTTGATCTCGGAGTTATATTCCTCGGTTCCACCGATACTCATGCCCATAGCATTGTTCTCCTAAACTACTGACGAACTAACTTAACGGGCGCCTTTTGCACGCTGTCTGATGAAGTAATCGACGAGTTCCGATGCCGAGTTGTTCATTTCAACGCTAAAGCTTGTGACCTTATTCGTAAAGTAGTTGAAAAGCCACACACCCGGAATTGCAACGAGAATACCGAACGCTGTAGCGACAAGGGCCTCTGCGATAGCGCCGCCGACCGCACCGATACCGGCCGATTCGTTCACCGCCAAAGCCTGGAACGCACCGATGATACCGACGACGGTTCCGAACAGTCCGACGAACGGAGCGGTAGAACCGACGGTTGCGAGACCCGAAAGGCCGCGTTTGAGTTCGGCTGTCTTGACAGCAATTGCACGGTCAAGAGCACGCTTCGACGCTTCCATCTCGTCCGCGGTGATCTCTCCGCTGCCCTGATGAGCTGCGAATTCTTTCAGACCGCTCGAAACGACCATAGCGAGGTGCGAATCTTTATGCTTGTCGCTAATGTTGATCGCTTCCTCGATATTGCTGTTCTTAAGGGCCTGTGCGACCTTCGGTGCATACTGACGGGACTGTGCTTTCGCCTTGTTATAGGTAAGCCAGCGCTCAATACCAACAGCGATCAGGTAAACCGACTGGATAAGGAGGGTAATGATAACCCCCCAACCCGGGATCGTAAGGCTCTGTGCGATATCGTAGATACCGAAAGATACGCCCTCTCCGGCGAACATCAAAAATAAGCCCGAAAAGTCAGTTCCGATCAGGCTGCTAACAAAAGTCATGGTTTTTCCTCCAAAGAATTGAAAAAATATCTGCTACGATTGCAAAACTCTAATGCTTTCAAAACTACAGGGGCGGCAAATACCACCCCTGCGTGAAATGCCGCATTACGGCACAAAATTGTATGTGATGACACCTGAAACCTTGACCGGTTGTCCGGAGAGAAGTGTCGGGCTGAATCTGGCTCCGCGAGCCGCCGATGCGGCAGCTGCCTGAAGCAGCGGGTGGCCGCTTACGGCGTTAGCTGAAACAACGTTGCCATTCTCGTCGATCAAAACCTGCACGCTTACCGAACCGCCGGCACGGACAGCTTTTGCTGCCGGCGGATAGGCCGGCTTCGGCAGGCTGATGGCCTTACCGTTCAAAACTCCGCCTGAAACTGTTTTGGGGGCGGGTTTCGGGGTCGGCTTTGGCGGAGGCGGTGCATCGTCGTCATCATCGCGGCCGCGCGTAGACGTACCGGATCCGGTAGAAAGTCCTCCTGTACCGCCCGAATCGACAACACGAGCTACTCCCGGATCCACTCGGGCACCGGTGTCAGAATCTGATGTACCCAGCTTGGTGATGCGGTCAAGACGCATTTCTTTGACCTGGTTCTTGGTCGTACTGATAGTGTCCGGCGGTTTTACCGGCGACTGCATGATGTTCTGAATTAGTTCTTTTCGAACGTCAACATCAGGCTGCTTCTGTTCCTGAGGCTTCTTCTCCTCGGGCGGCGGCGGCTCTTCCTCGGCGACCGGGACCGGTGCGACCAGCGTCGTCAGCTCAAGGCCGTCACTGACACCACTGAAGTCCTTTCCGAAAAGACTTGCGGTCCATGAAGCGAGCAATACTGAAACTGCGATGATGAACGTCACGAGGACGAATTCGCCGCGTCTCTTATTAACGCTGGAGTTGTCTCTAGATTCTACTAATTGGTCAAGCATTTCTTACTACCTCACTTAACTATCGGTGCCAAACCGGGTCAAAAACCACTTGGTCGTTTTTGTCTGAACGGCCGCCCGAATTCCCTCGGACTTGAACCGTAATACAAAAGAATTCACCCGCACCTCTCCTCAACGAATTAGGACAAAGCAGAGTGAAATCATCTATTGACCAACAACAATCGAAGTCTAAAAGGTTGATATCCGAAAGTCAAGATAAAACAAGACCTTTTTACTGATTTCGGCGCCGAAGTAATCAATAGATAAAGCTATCGAGTTACCGGCCGCCGTGTAACCGAACGCCTGGAACTCGAAGCCAGTTTTGTTCCCTCTTCTTGCGGCGAAAGAACGTCCTTCACTTCAGCTACGCCGATCTTCCCCTGCCACCAAATCGCGATCGGACTCGCGATGGCGATCGTCGAATATGTTCCCGCAATTGCTCCGACAAACAACGCTAACGAAAAACTCCTCAGGACCTCTCCGCCGAACAGCACTAGAGCAAGTACCGCCAACGTCGTCAGTCCGTTTGTCACGATAGTTCGCGACATTGTCTGATTGATCGACTGATTCGTTAACGAATAAAGCGACTCGGTTCTGTGCAGCGTAAGGTTCTCGCGAATACGGTCGAAGATAACGATACTGTCATTGACCGAGAAGCCGACCAGCGTCAGCATGGCCGCGAGAACGGTCAAATTTACTTCCCATTGGAAGATCGAGAAAAAGGCAAGCGTAACCAGCACATCGTGGAAAACCGCCACGACTGCTCCGCCTGCATAGGTCCAGTCATATCGGAAGGCTATGAAAAGCAAAATACCGACCATGCCGAGAAGCGTCGCCAAAACAGCCGCATCTCTTAGCTGGGCCCCGGCCACAGGACCGACAGAGTCCGTGCCCACGATCTTGTATGCCGCCTCCGCGTCCTGATCCAAAGGCATCTCTGCAGACGCTTCGCGACCGAACGAATCAAGTGCCCGCTTCACAGCTGCGCGGCCGACCTCAACTTGCGTTCCGGTTGTAGGGGCTTGCGGCTCGGCAGCCCCGCCTTCGCCCTCTGTTTGAGCTGCCGGAAGTTCCTTGCCTTCGATTATCGGTATCTTGATCAGCTTCTCATCGACTTTGTCAGTAGAATCCTGGATCACCGCATCGCCGATACCAACGTTGTTCAAAGCAGCGCGAACCGCATCGGCGGTCGGCTTCTCCTTGAACTTGACCGTGATGACCGTTCCGCCCTGAAAATCGACGCCGAGATTAAAAGCATCGGTACCGCCGGGAGTGATCTGGCGGCCAACGGCGGACACCATTCCCGCGATCAAGACAATTATCGATATAACGACGAATACCTTTCGCCATCCCATCCAATCGATATTGAGGTTAGTAAAAAACTGAAACATTTCTTTCTTTCGAAACCCTGTTAGCTCTGTCGGCCTAGATGCTCAACTTCTTCATTTCCGGATTGCGTTCGAGCAGCCACATAAAGATCGTCCTCGAAACGAATACAGCCGTGAACAGGTTGATCAACAGCGCCAGGATAAGGGTTACCGCAAATCCGCGTATCGGGCCTGAACCGTACATATAAAGGATCACGCCCGCGATGATCGTCGTTACGTTCGAGTCGACAATTGTAATGAACGCCCGGTCAAAACCGTTCTTTATCGCCTTCGGTATCTCACGCCCGTCGCGGATCTCTTCACGCATACGCTCAAATATAAGCACGTTCGCGTCGACCGCCATGCCGATACCCAGAATGAAACCTGCGATACCCGGAAGGGTCAGCGTAGAATCCATCGTGATCAACGCCGCCGCGGTTAGGATCATATTCAAAAGCAGGGCTATCACCGCATTGATACCCGAGCCGCGGTAATAAAACAGCATGAAAATGATGATGAAGACCAACCCCGCCAACGATGCGGAAACACCCGCACGTATAGAGTCAGCGCCGAGGCTCGGGCCGACGGTTCTCTCTTCCTGATATTCGATCTTTGCGGGCAACGCACCCGATTTTAGGGTGAGTGCGAGGTCTTCAGCAGATTGCTTCGTAAAACGTCCGGTGATCTGCCCTTGGTCAAAGATCTGCGAGCGAATGTATGCCGCAGATTTGACCTCATCATTTAGAACAACGGCCATATAGTTTCCGATATTCTTACCGGTCCAATCACCAAATTTCTGTGCACCCGCGGGCTTCAAAGAGAATGAGATCTCGAAGTCCCTGTCGCTCCCCGTACGCGATGTTGCAGCGGCGTCACGAAGTTCGCTGCCGTCAACGATCGCCGGATATTCGACCACCACATAGGATTTTGGTCTATTCGGGTCCGGCGTGGCCGAGGCTCCCGCCGTAGGCTCGTCGCGTTCCGAATAAGGGAAAATCTTTCTATTAGGAGGAACCGTCCCGCCCAGAGATTGTCGAGCAGCATCCTCGGTCGGATATGTCTGAACGGGCGAAGGATTCGGAGGGCTGACGATCTTCATCAGCGTCAGATTTGACTCGGCACCGATCAGGTTCTTTACACGCTCCGGGTCATCGACTCCCGGCATCTGCAAAAGGATCTGGCCCGCACTTTCAGCACCATGCTTCTGCAGCGTAGGCTCCTTCACACCGAATGCGTTGATCCGGCTTTCGATGATCTTAAGTGCCTGATCCACGGCCTGACGCTTTAGCAGTTCCTGCATCTGAACCGGGAGCGACCAGCTGATAGTGTTGCCGTCGATAGACTCGGTCCAATTGAAGAAATCGACCTTTTTCTTGATCTCTTCCGCGGTTGCATTTGCCTGCGAAGGGTCAGAAAGTACAATGTCAACTTGATAGTTGCCGGGTTCTGCGGTGACACGGTTCTCCGTGGCGGGCATTTTCGCGTCCTGTGCCGCCGTTAAAGCGGCCTGAGCGTTGTTTTCCGTAAGAGTCTTAAGGTACTCATCCGTCTTAACACGCATCACAAGATGCGAACCGCCCTTCAGGTCGAGCCCGAGGTTGATATTCTCAGAAAGGTTTTTCTTTATTCCTTCCCAAGAGAAATCTGCCGCCGTCGGCGAATGCCGAGGCCCGAAGACCACATAGATGCCCACTAAGGCGACCACAACAATGATCGCCGTTCTGATCAACAAACCCGTATTTTTCATTTACTTACTGCAGCGGACAAATGGTTTACGGCTTCTTGCCGACGACCGCGCTTTTGCCCACCTCCAGAAAAGATTTCTCAGCGCTCTGAATGATGAAGCTCGTATCTTTGATCTCTTTTATCTTGCCGATTATTCCGCCGTTGGTAACGATCTCGTCATTTATCGCAAGATTATTGATCAGCTCCTGAAGCTGCTGTTTCTGCTTCTTCTGAGGAAGAATGACCAAAAAGTAAAAGATACCAAAAATGAAGACGAATGGCAGCAGAGTCCATATCAGACTTCCGCCGCCGGCTTCTTGAAAAAACAATAGATACATCATCAATTAACGCCAAATAAAGACAAAAACGAAATCATATACATTTACAGAACGTTAATCAAACGCCATTTACATCGATTTCACTCATTGCCCCGATAGTGTCCGCGGCAAATGCAGAAAATCTGCCATCGCGGATCGCTTGCCGGGCTGCCCGCATCAGCGATGCATAAAAATACAGATTGTGATGCGAGATGAGAGTTGCGGCGGCCATTTCTCCGGCTTGGTAAAGATGCCGCAGAAAACCGCACGTATGCCGCCGGCATACCGAGCAACCGCAATCAGGATCCAGCGGCGAGTCGTCCAGTGCGAATTTAGCGTTGCGTATATTGAGCTTTCCCCTCGAAGTAAACGCAGAACCCGTCCTTCCGTTTCGTGTTGGAATTACGCAATCGAACATATCCACGCCGTGCCCGATCGCGGTGAGCATATCTTCCGGCGTACCAACACCCATCAAATAACGCGGCGATTCGGTGGGCATTAGGGGTGCGGTGTGGGCCAGTACGTCATACATCACACTCTTTTCCTCTCCAACGCTCAATCCGCCGATCGCGTACCCGTCGAAACCGACCTCGACAGTTTTCTCCAAACTCTCGCTGCGAAGATCCAAATGCCCTGCACCCTGGATTATCCCGAAAAGAGCCTGCGTTCCCGAAAGGCCTTCAGAAGCAAGAAAACCCGTATCCTGACCCGCACCCTGCAGTTCGTCAAATTTGTCCTTAGACCGTCTGGCCCAACGCGCGGTAAGTTCGAGGCTTGTCCGTGTAGCCTCGTGCCCGGCGTCGCCCGGAGGACATTCGTCAAACGCCATGACGATCTCCGATCCAAGCGCAGCCTGAATTTCCATCGAGACTTCGGGAGAGATAAAGCACGGGCTCCCGTCCAGGTGCGAACTGAATTTGACACCTTCTTCGGTCAGCTTACGGCGTTCACTGAGCGAGAATACTTGGAAGCCGCCTGAATCCGTCAGGATCGAACGCTCCCAAGAGCTGAACCGATGCAACCCTCCAAAATGCCGTATTGTTTCGGCACCGGGTCGAAGAAAAAGATGATATGTATTGCCGAGAATTATGCGGGCGTCTATCTCATTCTCGAGCCATTCGAATCGAACGCCCTTTACAGAAGCTTGCGTGCCCACCGGCATGAAAACCGGCGTATCGATGACGCTGCGGCGGGTCCTGAGCGTGCCCGCCCGAGCATTGCCGTCTGTCGCGGCAATAGAGAATTCGATCGGTCTCGCGGTCATTTACGCCTGCCGAGAAGTGCCCAAATGTCTGGCGCGCCGATCGCGGTTTCGGTCGCAAAACGTGAATCTTCGTCCAGCAGCACAGCTGACGGCGTGCCGTACATGCCGAATTCGCCCGCCGTTTCGTGTCCGGGATCGATAACTACCGGCGACGACAAACCGAGCATCTTGTGGGCTTCTTCATCGCCGTCCGAAAATACGATCAGCTGCGGATCCGCATCCGTGCGGTTCGCATCCCAGTCACGCAATGCCGGCAGCATGTTCTCGCAATGCGGACACGTCATGCTCCAAAATGCGACGAGAGTACGCTTACCGCTCAGGAAGTCGTTGTTTATCACGCGGCCGCTGATATCCTTGACGGCGAAATTCGGCGCATTCTCACCAACACGGAGCATGTGGGAATCGCGCGTGCCGTTCACAAAATACGCGTAAGGGCCACTTGGGTCGTTCGACGCGATCTGTTCTATCAATTCGCGTATCGCCTGATCTCCGGCCGCAGGATGGCTCAAAACTCGCCCGTCAGAGCTGACAATGACAGCGGTCGGCGTCCACTTTGCCTTCAGGACGTCAGAAACTTCTCTGCCATTCTGCAGAATAATGGTACCTGCAAATTCGCCGAACTTAGCGGCATTTTCCTTCTTTTCCCCCGAGCTGATGAAAACAAGCCGGATCTTGCCGGCAAGTCTTCTCTCCCAATCAGGAATATCGGGAATGAGCTGAGCGCATGGTGTACAATTCGGGCTCACGTAGAGAAAAAGGATCGGAACGCCGCCGGCAAGAAGTCCGTCGAGTGTTATCTTTTCGCCGTTAAGGTCTTTCGCTTCAAAATCCGCAATGTGGCCTCCTATGGGCAGGCCTTCATGCGGATGCCCTGCCTCGTCGCGTTCTACCTCGCCGCCATCTCGGGCGACAAGTTCCATTACCTCGATACGGCGGACAATGTCATCCTGGCGTTTGAGTATGCGGACCAGTGTTTGAAAAGACGCAAATAAAAGAGCTGTCAGTACGAGCCCTATGACAACGGGAAAGGCGTCGTCACGTCCGGAAACAAGTGGTGTTCCCTGCTCGGCTGCACCTCGTGATATCAGAAAGGCCGAGAACAGAATTAGACTTATGTTCCGAAATACGGTGGAGTTGCTGACGGGAGTGCTCGTAACTTGGCCGAAACAATGACAGTCCGGATTGCGGCCCTTCGCCATCTGATATAACATCGCGACCGTGAACAGAGCCAACAAGGCGGCTGATGCGATCGCGCCGTACCACGAGGTCGAGATAAACAATAAAGCGACTGCAATACCGATCTCCGCGAGCGGCAGCAGAAACGCCGCCGCCGGCACCAACGTTCCCGGCACACCAAAATCACGAAGAGCTTTTTCAGTGCCCTGTCGGTCAAGAGCTTTTGCAAGTCCCGCGACACCAATAACGCCTGCAAGACCGAGCCTAATTACGAGGAGAACTATTTCCATTTCAAAAACTTTAGACTGAAAACAATGTTATAAAACGCCCGCCTTAAAAGACAAACGCGGGCGCGTCAGGACCTCTTTTTCTTTGATTTGTGCCGCTCGACAAGTCGGATCGGCGTTGCGAAAAAGCCGAATTGCTCCCGCAGTCGATTTTCGATATACCGCGTGTACGAAAAATGCAGCCCCGGCTTCCCGCCTGACGTAAAAATAATGAAAAGCGGCGGCCGAATTCCTGCCTGCGCTATGAACTGCACCCGAAGGCGTGAAAGGCCGCCTTTAACAGGCGATGGCGTAGCACCGCCTTTGGGCTGCGCGATCTCATTTTCGAAGAACCGATTCAGCACAGAGGTTTGGATCCGCTGATTTCTTGCCTTGTATGCCTCAGCCACCATCGGCAATATTTTTGAAACTCTCTGTCCCAGGAGAGCAGATATCGAGATTATCGGAGCCCAATCCAGAAACTTCATGTTCCGACGGATCTCGCGTTCAAACTCGTAAATGGTATTCGTTTCTTTCTCTTCAACAGCATCCCACTTATTCACGGCAATGATCACAGAACAACCAGAATCGACAGCGTAACCCGCGATATTGGCGTCCAGACTTGTAACGCCCTCGACCGCGTCGATGACGAGGATCGCTACATCAGCCCGTTCGAGCGATTTTCGCGCCATGATCACAGACAGTTTTTCCGCCATCTCTGTGGTCTTTCCCTTTCGGCGGATACCGGCAGTATCGATAAGCAGATATTTTTGCCCTTCGACCTCGAGTTCGGTGTCGATCGCATCGCGGGTTGTTCCGGCTATCGGGGACACGATAACGCGGTCTTCACCAAGGATCTTGTTGAGAAGCGAAGATTTTCCGACATTCGGACGCCCGATGATCGCTAGGCTGATGACGCCGTCGTCCTTTTCCGCTTCTTCGGCTTCTACGATATCGCTGTCTTCGTCTTTGCGAAGAGCATCGAGAACCTTATCCAACAGGTCTCCAATGCCGTTGCCGTGCTCAGCTGAGACAGGAGTTATTTCAAAACCAAAACGGTAGAATTCCGCCGCGTCTGCTTCGACCTTTGACGACTCAGCCTTGTTCGCGGCGACAAAGACGGGCTTTCCGGTATTTCTCAGCAATACGGAGAGTTCTTCGTCAAGCGGAATCGCTCCTGATCGGGCATCTACGACCCAAATGATCGCCGCGGCCTCGTTGATAGCATTGGACGCCTGTTTGAAAATATTCGCGGGGATGATCGCTTCATCGTCCGGCACGATCCCGCCTGTATCCACAAGCCGAAAACCGCCGTCCCGCCACTCGACATCACCATACATGCGGTCACGCGTAATTCCCGGTTCATCGCCGACAATGGCCTTACGCGAGCCCGTCAAACGATTGAACAGCGTGGATTTACCGACATTAGGCCGGCCGATAATGGCAACAAGCGGCTGCTTCATCCTCTAAAGGATAATAGAACCGGCCGGTTTGTGCATCCGGAAGACTGAATGCGTCTAATTTTTTTCGAAAGTGTAATTGATGCGGACGTTAAGTGAACGGTCGCCGAATTCCGGACGCACATCGCTCGCCTTCATTCTGAGCGAGCCGCCGTTCTGAACCGGAACATTGAAAGACAGGTTATCGAGGCGCAGAATTTCGATCGGATTCAATCGACGGTCGATCGATGACTGCAGCATTCGGGCCACCATCGTCCCGCCGACGCCTTCTGTTCCGTCCAGAACAACATTGGAAACTGTAATGCGGCCAATCAGTCTTCCTGCGTTGCGTTCGAATTCAAAAGCGAGATTCGATTCTGCCCAACCTGCGAACTCCAGACAACCGACTAGCGGAGCACGGTAACTGCCGGAAAACGCCAACGGAACGTACACTTGACCGCCGCGAAAACGCACTGCGGTCCGCACGCCGCTGTTCTCGCGAAGGATTCTTATCGACTCGCCGCATGAACCGTCGCGAGTTGCGGCAGAATTAGTAAAGCCAAAAAAACGGGAATTCGCCGCCTCATTTGGAATACCATCCACAGCCGCTATTGAGAACTGCGGCGGCTCGAAATTGGTAAAGACCGCGTTCAGGAACGAATCAAAGAAATCCTCATTCAAGGTTATCCACACGGGGGCTTGTTGTGCAGAAACGTTTCCCGCAAACAATAGAACGATGACGGCAATTAATGAGGTGGTTTTGAACATTTCGGCCCAGAGTCTGATGAAGGAAATCTCAGCTTGGTTGTGTGATCGTTAAAGGCCTGCCTTGACGATGTCGTGCAGGCGAATGATTCCCATGCAGATGTTTTCATTGTCGACGACCGGAAGGACCGATATTTGCGAAGGGCGATCCTCCATTACCTTCAACGCATCGAATGCCAGCATTTCAGACGACGCTGTGATCGGCGAATCGGTCATCATGTCAGAGGCTTTCAGGCCGCCTAGCCCTTTGTCACCGCTGCGTTCGATCGCCCGGCGAAGGTCGCCGTCAGTAACAATTCCGACAAGTTTGCCGTCATCAGAAACCACATTTACGGCGCCGAGCGCGTGATCCGAGATAGCCCGGACAACCTCCAGCCAGCCTGTTTCCAACCCAACATTCGGACTCTGATGCATCAGATCTGCGACCCGAAGTGTCAGACGTTTGCCGAGCCTTCCTGCGGGATGATTTGCAGCGAAATCTTCAGGCGTGAGGCCGCGTGCCCTCATCAGCGTCATCGCGAGGGCGTCGCCGATAGCAAGAGCGACCGTTGTTGACGCGGTTGGTGCGAGGTTCAAGGGACACGCTTCTTCGCTGACGACCGCGTCCAGGACAATGTCCGCGGATCGGGCAAGCGTAGAATCCATATTCCCGACGATCGCAATAAGTTCGGAACCGCGTCGTTTCAATGCAGGGAGCAACGCCAGCAACTCCTCCGTCTCGCCCGAATTGCTGAGTGCGACCACGACATCGTCCGTTGCCACGACGCCGAGCCCGCCGTGCAATGCGTCAGAAGGATGTACATATACCGACATCGTGCCGGTGCTGGTCAGCGTTTGGGCGATCTTGTCTGCGATAATTCCCGATTTGCCGACTCCGGTCACAATGACCTTGCCATGGCACTTAAGGATCGCTTCGAGTGCGGCCAAGATAGAAGCCGCATCGAGCCGGCCGCGAACGAGTTCGATCGCTTCCGCCTCGATGCGAAGTATCTCGGCAAATTCCTGCACGTGCGTTCGCTCGTCAAATGTTCTTGATGCCGCGGGCTCGTTCATCGTCGAACATTCTAACACACGCTGGCGCCGCTATTCGACGTTCACGAAGTCCGTCCCCGATCTGCCAAAGGTCTCGGGGCTGTACATCTCTTCCGCTTTAGCCGGCGGTGCTACAAACCGTCCCGGCGTGGTCGCACGAGCGACGTAGGTATAGCTGTAAACACCTTCCCAGAGCAGCGATGCGAATGCCTCGGCACGCTCATCGCGGAAATTCTGATGTTCGAACCAATACTGCCGCCACCAGTAGGTGTTCCGTCCGATAGAAGGACTTCCGACCTCGATAACGCCGGTGTTGCCGCCTTTATCGCGAGGGATAGACTCTGTAACCGCGAGCGATGGATTGAGTATCTCGAGTCCCGCGGGCAGATTATCGACAAGTGCGACGTGATAACGACGCGCCTGTGCGACCATCGTAAGACGCACCCGAACTCGGGCTCCCGAACGTATCGTCCAGCTTCCGTCGGCATTCTGGCGAACATCATCTGCATTATCGACGGCCTCATATTTTCGAATGACGGTAAATCCGTAGTCCGCAGGATCAAGCTTGAGATTCTTCGGCGCGTATTGCATGCCGATGCGGTAATAGAGCCGCCCGGCCCCTTGCCGGTCGATGATCAGATCCGAAGATCCGCCCTGCGCTACCAAGTAGCTCATCGGGATATTCAGTTGATTCGAATCGACCGAACGTCCCTTGAAGATCTGCTCTCCTGCATATGTCGAGCCAAGCCAAACGCGAGCCACGAAATCGGGCGTGACCTTTTCGAAAGCATTAAAATACTTGTCGAGTGCCAGCAGGATAAAAACATTCTCCTGCGTCGAGCCCCAATGGCCTTTTGTTCGGTTCGCAAGCAGGCCGCGGACAAGCTTGGGAATAAGATCGTCAACGGAGGCAGCATATGAAGCCTCCGCATTCTCACGCAGCTTGATCAATGCTTCGAGTAATACGCCGTCGGCACGCCTATTTGAGTGCATGACCAACCAGCCACCGTCGGAATACTGCGTGACGAAGTTCGCCGCCGCCGCGGTTTCCGTAGTGCGGTTGAGCAGGAATCGAACGCTCAATTCAACATCCTCGGTCGCGCCTTTATCTTTAGCCAACACTGAAAGCACCCAGCCGAGAGCCTCAAACGGCATCTTCTCAATGGTCGCTTCACTCAACAGTTTACGAGCCTTCGCCGCATCGCGGTCGCCCATCATGTCGCGGATGTATAGGGCATAAGCCGATATTGTCCATCGAACCTTCGGCGAGCTGCGATACCACTCATTGTTGAAGTACTTCTCAACATCGCGCAGATACGGCTTTGTGCGGTTGAGCATCTCGTCCGGTACCTTGTAGCCTTTTGATTTGGCCAATGCTAATGCGTGGGCGACATGCACCGTCAGGAACGGATACTCGTAGCGTTCGCGGTCCTTCTTCCACAAACCGAAACTGCCGTCGCTGCGTTGTCGAGACTGCAATATCTCGATATCACGTTTGAACTGAGCCTCAAGCTGCTCGGCGGTCGGTGTTTCCTTTGCCTTGAACGCCTGCAGCACGTCGCGGAGTGCCGCGGTCGAGATCATCCTTGAAGCGATCTGCTCGGAACACGCATAAGGATACTTCGCGAGATAAATAAATGCGTCTGTCAGTTCCTGAAGCTGCGTCGAACTGGTCGTCACCTCAAGCCCGCCGAACTGCGGATAAACATCGCCCGGCGTTTGTACCGGCTGGAAGATCGCACCGTTCTTGTCTGTCGTTCCGTATGTCGCAAACGCCTCGGTCGTCGCCGGCGTCCATACCGGAAGCGATATCTCAGCCGCGTCGGAATGCTTGCCGCTGGTGACGGCGAATTGAAATCGTGCTGTTCCCGCTTTGATAGTTGATGCAGGGAAACGCAGCTCTTCACGACTATTCGCTTTTACGACAACGCGTTTTCCGGCCGTCTGTACCGCATCGCTTCTGTCAGTGAAAGCAGCGTTCGATGCGCGAACCGCGACATCCACGGCCATATCCTGATCGGTCTGATTTTGGATAACGACAGGAAGTTCTATGCGGTCGCCGAAGTTCATGAATCGCGATGCCGAGGGCCGCACCATCAGCGGCTTGCGGGCCGTGATGTTCGATTCGGTCTTGCCGAAACGCTTGCCCTGATCTACCGAAACCGCTGTGATGCGATAGCGCGTCAGATTGTCGGGAAGCTTCACGTTCACAACGGCACGGCCGTTAGAATCGGTCTTGACCGACGGGGCAAACAGGGCGAGTGCATCGAAATTCTGACGAAGCTCAATAGCTTCCTCACCGGAACTTTGGCCATCGAGTGACATTTCAGAGCGCTTCATTCTGGCGTCATCTCTCATCTCTGCTGCCATCGGCGGCGCGGCCGCCGCAACGCCTCGGCCTGCACCCGTATTTGCAGATTCGGCAAGTGCTTGAGCTGCTATGTCCTTCGGATTTCCCAGCAGAATGTAACCTCTCGAACGGAAGTCGTTAACACCCTCGCCTCGGGCCGTGTAAAAAACTGACACCGGATCGGCAACGGTGTATCGCGTTAGCGCCAGCACACTCTCGTCCACTACTACAACAGCAACCTCGCTGTTTGCGACCGGTTCGCCGCGGTGATCGGTGACGGCGACGTTCAGCTTTGTCTCGCCGCCGGGCGTGAGCGTTTTGTCAACGGGATCAGCGGTAACCCTGAGCTTTCGCGAAGCGGTAGAGACGGAAAGATCCAAGCCGCCCGAAGCGAATGCCGGCCGCCGCGGCAGCTTGTCGTCGGGCTCGCCGGCGTCTGTCATTCGCGGTGCTGAGCCGGTCAGGTCCACTTGCGCGTGGATGTTCGGCAGATAGCGTTCTTCGATAGGAATACGGAGCGTGATCGACGAATCCTTAATCGTGAACCTCTCGGTCTTAACAATTCCGTCGCGGCGAAGCGTCAACACGCCCTCGGCAGGTGCGAACGGAGCAATGACGAGCAATTCTGCCGTCTCGCCGGGTGCAAATTCCTTCTTCGAGGGAATAATTTCGACCTCTTCCTGCTCGACCTCGCGTTTCGGCGGCGTCTTGCCGCCGGGAACCCAGATCGTGAATTCGCTCTGGTTGAAACGCTCGCGGTCGTCCATAACGGTCGCCGTTATCGTGTAACGTCCACCGGCTTTCGCCACAAACTCACATTTCGAAGGCGTCTGCGAAGACCTAATATTGCAGGTCTGATCATCGACCGTCACTTCCTTCCACGAACCCGCGTCAAAACGCCAGTCCTTCAGCACCGCTTTGATCTCGACATCGCAATTCTCGACGAGGTTACCGTCGATATCCGCAACGATAGATTCGATGATCATCTTTTCGCCCTTTGGGACGAAAGTTCGCTGCGTTTTGATGCCGACATAGAGCGACGCGGGATGCACGAGCAGCGAGGTTGAGCTCGCCCAGGTCTGACGATTGACGTCCTGGACCGAAGCATTTGCCGTGATGGCGTATGGCCGCGGCGGTTTAACAGAATCAAAGTCAACCTTGAGAATGTGCTTGCCCGAAGCGTCCGTTACGCCTTTGAAACTCTGCGAGGAACCGCCGCCAAAACCGGGCCGCCCAAAACCTCCGCGGTCGTACATTCTCCACCATGGTATCCACGTTCCGAATATGAAATCGTCACGATTCGGCGGTGTATAGTTGGTCGCGGTCGCGGTAACGACCCAATTCGTGTCAGCATTTGCCAGCGGGCCGCCGGCGTAATATTTCGCCTCGACGGAAAGCATGGCGTTCGCGCCGACAAAATGCGGAGCTTCGGTTTCCACCTTTGCAGACACTTCAAATTCGGGGCGTCGAAACTCTTGTATCTGGAACTGGTGCGACGTGCTGCTGCCGCCGTATTTTGTTGTTGCGATCAGATCGATCCGTGCGTTACCCAGATTCGCATTGTCAGGCAGTTTGAACTTCAGATCGAACGCTCCAAAGGCGTTGAGATTGCCCTCGCCTTTGGCGATCTCGTTATTTCTCGGATCCTTGACCGACCAAGAGAATCCCGATACTGCATCGCCCAGGCCCTGCACGTCACCAAATTTTCCGCCCGTGATAAGTCGGATATAGCCTTTGACAGCAACCTCTTCTTTCGGCTTGTAAATTCGCCTGTCGTCGAAAACGAACCATCGGAGCGAGTCGGATTCGGAACGCTTGTACCAGGTTCCCGTGTCTTGCCAATAGTAATCAGCGTTTTCCGGCAGGAACGCTACGTCTTTGCCTTTGCGTGCAACCAAATAGTTCTGGCCCTTGCTTGCCGCGGTTGTAGGCAGCGGCAGCCGCAGTATTCCATTCTCTCCGGTTCTGTCGGTTTGAGATGTTTCGATGGTCTCGGTCGATACGCGGTTTCCCTGCTCATCGGCGGCGGCAAATTCGTCGGCCTGGCTGCTGCCCCAGCTTGTCAGCCAGTTCCAAGCACGCGTCAGATAACCGGGCTCTTCGGGCTGAGCCGACGTGTCAAAGGAAAATGCAGCTTTGTCAGGGCCGATACTCAGATCAACGCCCGTGATCGGTTTGCCGGTCTTTAGCTCCGTCACAAAAGCGACGAGCTCTTGGCTGTCAACAAAAGCGTCGAGCCCGATCTGCGTCGCCTGTATCCATTTCACAATACGCGTTCGGTCGTATTGATCGCGTTTTACTGTCGGCTCAATGTCGACGATGACATTACCAAATCCGCCATCGAGCGCCGACGTGAGTTCGATGTTCGTTTCGACCATCTCGTCGGGTTTTGCAGCGATCGGGATGACCTTGTCGAAAACCAACCGGCCCGGCATCGCAGGTTTGCGGCCGTCGTCATAATTCATGTATCGGACATACTGCTGAAACGCTTGCCAATCGTCGGGCCCGACCTTGTACATCCGCACCTTTGCATTACGGTGATTGGTCGAATAGATAGAAAAGCCGGGCTTTCCGAACGGATCGACAACAAGCATCTGCTGCCCTTGGGCAAACATAACCGCCTCGGCAGAGCCGATATTTATCGTTGCAGACGCCGGAGTGCCCAGCTCTTGTCCGTAGATGTCGGCGAGAGTGCCGTCAACTGTGATCCTGTAAGCGGTCTTCCCTTTCTTCGTGCCCTGGATGTAAATGTAATTTCCGGACGGATAGATATTCGCGTCTTCGATCGCGGGCTCGATCTTCACCAATTTCTTGTCGAATTTAGAAGGATCGATAGAGTTCGAGAATTGTATTTGCCACTGCTCAAAGGGCGAGCAGCTGCGATCATTGCTCCATCCGCATTGTGCCCGGACGAATTTCATCGGTCCGAATGTCCTGAAGCCGAAAGACTGCGGTGCACTGGTCGTCAGCGACCCCTCGGCCGAAGGTGTTCCCTTCTCGATAACGACAGATATCTGTGAATCGCCGGGCAATGCGTTTTCCGTTGAACCGTCAGCATTCACAGCACGAAACGCCAGCCAGCGGCCCGAATGGGCCTGCTTGCTGTAATATGAGACCGTGCTGTCAGCGTCGATCTCAGCCTGTGCAGCAAGGCGTAGTGCCAGTCGCTTTCCGCCGCCCGTTGCATTGATCATTCTGAGAACCGCTTCAGGATTGATCGCCTGATCAAATGCCGCGAACATAAGCACGTTTCGACGAGTCGTCCCGCCGTTCGGAAACATTTGAATCGCTTTCGGCGGCGGCGTGGTGAATGTCCACGAGAAGTCCTTTTGCAGAACCTGTCCTGTTGCAGACTTGGTTCCGGCCGGAACGCGTGCCGTGAATTTCGTAGCCATCGGGAAACGCTTGTCCGTATCGAACATCAGCGTCCGCGTGCCGAGCCAACGCCACCTTCCCTCGACCTGCGGCGAGATCTCAACCGGCGCATATTTCGCTGCTTCATCCTGCGAAGTGACTGCCACCATCGGCTGCGAGAATGTGATCGAAAGGTCCGGAGCGAGCGAAACTTCGCCTTCAGGCGAGAAACGTACAACTTCGAGAGTCTTCCCATCGCCCCGCACGGGACGCGTCGGCGCATCTCCATCGGCAGGAAACTTGACCGGCACCTTTTCGCCGGTTTTCGGCGCAGGCAATGTTCCGGCGCGTTTCTGAAAGTCCGACGTGTCATCCCGATCCTGTTTGATCGCGGGAAGCCTGCCGAGCAGGCCCGACGTTTGACCATCAGACAGTGGATCAGTAGCAGCAGGCGTCTGAACGGTGCGTGGTTCGGGCGAATCGACGCCTTCGCTTAGCCTGAACGTCAGGCCGCCAGAGGTATTTTGCAGGATCTCATCCATGGTCTTGCCCGACGTGCGTCCTTGGGCGATCGATGCCATCGGAGCAATGTGGCCGATATAAATTGCGACAAAAAGCAGATAGGAAATTGTCTTTTTCATTATGACGAACTCTCAACGAAATATTAGTTGAACGGGCCAAGGCCCCGCTCTCAAAGGTTAGAACGCCTAACAATGAAACTTCTTGCGTCAAAAGTCTTCAAGGATACACAGCGCCGCTTCCATGCCGCCCTGTGTGATATTCACCAGTGAGCCGCCGCCCAGCCGTACCATCGCTCCGTCAACATCACCATTGAAAAGATATGGATCAAGGTCGACATTCAGGCTTTCGATGGCAGCAGTCCCGTCCGCGTAGATCGGAATATCGGTACGTTCGACAGCTACGCGTTCCTGCACGATGAAGTGATCGTTCAGTGCGGATTCGATCGCAGTATCCCATTCGGCAGCGTCGGATTCCCAGCCGAAACTTATGCCGTGGCCGCCGTAATCGTCGTTGGGCTTCAGAATGAACCTTTCGCGATACCCTCTGATCAGATCAAGGAGCGCGACACGGCCGCCTCGATATGTGGTCGAAACGTCCGCCAGACGGCGCGTCCAGGGAATATGCTTCGCAATTGTCTCTCGTTGTTCCGATGTAAAAAGATGGGCAAAACGATCATCGGTAAGAATGGCAAATCCCGACTTTTTGTGCGGGATCTTCGAACGGAAGGAGTTGATCATACAGACGCTGCCGCTGTTCAGAGCGTCAAAAAGAGCATGGCCGTCGCGGAATTTTTCGAGAAACTCGTGAATTATGATGCGTTTGAAAAAAACATCAACAGTGCGGCCGCGGGCTGATAGCACCTCGTCCGAATAATCCATTTCTCGCGGATCGCAGATAAAAGCCGACATTCCTTTCGACTCGAAATGTGCCGCAAGCAGATGAAACTCAGCCTCTGTGTCCACACCCTCCCAATCTACAATGGCGACTGTTGGACTGCTTTCCTGACCGCCGAATTCGCGATATGCACTTTCGACAGCGGTTGAGAGGCTCTCAAGAGGATCGGGAAAATAGTGCGGAACCTCGCTCAGAAATCTTTCGACAGTAGATATCGACCGAACGAGCTTCGCAAGCGAACGTTGGTCGCCTATGCCCGCCGGGTTTTCAGCATTATATTCAAGAAAAGCGAAGCCGTCGGCAGAAAGGAACGTATCGAGTCGGCTGTTGACCGAAACTGCTTCATAACCCGGGTGGAGACGGGCCCATTTTTCCTCGTCCTCGGTAAGCCCTAGCTCTGCAAGGATCTCGGGGTCGGCGAGTGCCGCTTCGGTCATTCGGTTAAACGCGCCAAAGACGGATCTTGCCGCCTTTTGGATCTCAACGTATCGCGAAGCTTCGAGAAAATAAGGACGCAGGAACGGCGCGATCGGACGGTCGCCGTGCATTATGCCGAGATCACGCTGCATCTCGGTCAGCTCGTCGTGAAATGCCGCATCGTTTCCGTGCTCTCGAAGAAGCGACGCGTCAAGTTCAGCGACAAGTTCTCGCATTTTCTCTCTCATTTTATTTGTTTCAAAAGGTGCACTTATTAATTTTAATTTATCGCACTATACGCCTCAAACAAATCCTTCTTTTACGGCACGCGTCCCTCGAAATGCTTCAATTATGCGATTTTCCTGATATACTTAGTCAGTTCTTGCAACTTTGCCGCACAGCGTCTCGTAGAGATTCTGGTGGTACGATGATGTTCAAACCACATTTAGAGGAGCGAAATAGAAATGGGATTGTGGCAACGAATTAAGAGGGTCTTCAGGGCCGGCACAGGAGCCGCTCTCGATAAGATCGAAAATCCGGAACTCGTCCTCCAACAGACGATCCGCGACATGCGGGATCGGGTGCCCGAATTGAACAATTCAGTGGCACAGGTGATGGCGACGGAACGCCTGCTTCAGAAGAATCAGGAGAATCTCGAAAAGCAGGTCGTCGACCTGGACTCGAAGATCAAGGCCTCGGTCAAGATGGGCCGCGACGACATCGCGACCGCGTACATTGGCCAACTTCAGCAGGCACAGCTTGACCTTGAACGCACATCTGCACAGCTTGAACTCGCATCTTCAGCCAGCAAGAACGCATTGAAGGCACGCGACAATTACGTGCTGAACATGAAGAAGAAAAGCGCCGAGGCGATGCAGCTCATCAGCGCCGCCAAGCAGGCGAAGCTGCAAGAGCAGCTCGCCCAGACGATGGACAGCTTCAACATCGGCGACGACGCATCCACATTCAACGAGATGCGCGAAAAGATCGAACGCCGCGTTGCTGCCGCCGAAGCGAAACTCCAGCTTGGCACTTCATCGGTCGATAATCAGATGGCAGACATCGAGCGTGAAGCCATGGATATTCAGCTGCAGGACAAGCTTCTGTCGTATAAGCAGCAAATGGGGCTGCTGGGCGAGGCGAAGCCTGTCGGCCAGATCGAAGCAGGGTCTGACGCGACCGAGGCTGAGGTCGTTGAGCCTGCAATTGAAATCGAGGACGAGGAATCCGGACACGCGGCCTGAATTTCGCCGTAAACATTCATCACGAACGACGCATCTAAACTGTTTATGGCCGACCTCGCGAAGATCGATCAAAGTATCGAGCGATTCAACGAAAGCTACGCGAAAGCCGCGCTGAAGGAGCCCGTTAATTTTTGGGGCCTCGCGGGTTTTGCGGCGGCGGCTGCCTTCACAGGCAGCGTCATACCGCTTTTGATCGCCCTCTTTGTCGAAGCGGTATATCTGATCGTAGTACCTAATATGCCCGCGTATCGGCGTTTTGTTCAGCAGCGTGAGCGTCAGCGGTTGCTTGAGGCACAGACAGCGACACGCGAGAATTTGATCAAATCGTTTACGCCGCGTGAGCGTGAAGCCGTAGAATATCTCCGCTGGCTGAAGAACAAGATCCAGGAGAACTATCGCAAGTTCACAGGTGCGGGCACATTGCCTTCGAACCTGCAGGCACTAGACCAGCGTTGGGAAGATTTTGTTGATCTCCTCGATGTCTATCGCCGTAGGAAACAGCACCTGAAAACTATAAATCGCCAGGCCGTTCACAATCAGCTATCGCAGGCATTTCGTGCGGCGGAATCTGCAACGGACGAAAAGACCAAGCGAATTCAGCAGACGAACGTAGAAATTCTCAAACGCCGCATCGCATCGTTCGAGGAGATCGAAAGGAGTGTAAAGCTTGTCGAAGGTCAGCTTCAGTCGATCGAGAATTTCTTCAGCTACCTCAATGACGAGATCGTAACGATCTCAACGCCCGAAAAATTCTCATTGCTTGATTTCGAGCAGCTTTCGGATTCTATTGCGATGACGAAGCAAATGCTGAACGCGACCGCCGAAGACGTTGGAGCTCTCGACACCTATAACCGGCAGATGGGCAATCTCGAATTGCTGCCCGGGGCGAAATAGGTCATATTTCGAGTGAGGTTTTCGTGTGATCCCACTCCCGCATCCACGCCATAGAGCTGTGGTCCTCAGCAAATACCGAATACCGATTCCAATCGAAAAATCCTGACCTGTCCGGAACGATCCTCATCTCATCGTTCAGCAGCCTCGCGACTCTGCCGTCCGGAAAGAAGTTAAAGTCCGCCTTTCCGTATCTTTCCTGCCGAAGCCTGTGAATTATGGTCGTGAATGTACTTCGGTAAGTGCCTATGAAAGATCCGGAGGCGGCACAGATCAGTTGATTCAGAACGGTAAGTGCATTGAAATCAGTAAATGGAAGAGTGGCGTAGCTGTCGCGAAATTCATCAAAAATGAGTTCGTCGATGAAGATGACCTCTGCACCGGCAAATATCTCCTCGAAAGTCGCCTTTTCATCGAGGCCGTCAGTTGCGATCAGTACCGGAAGTTCCGGATCGGCTAGGTTTGCCTTTACGAAATCCCTGAACCTCGGACCGTCAACTGAGAATTCGTCCTCGGCGTAGTTGGTTCTGAAATCGCCAAGTCTTAAATGCACAGCGTTGAATCTGCCGGCCTGCTCGATGATATTCGCTGCCAGTTTTTCCAACGGCTCGATATAACAAATCGCGCAAGCTTTGAGAAGTTCATCTTTTTCTTTCCGCGGTAAGAAATAGAATGTGCTCGGATTGGCAAGTTTTGTGTGCGTCCATTCGATCAGGTCTTTTTCATGCAATTGTTCCCGGATGATCGGAAAACGCCCGAAACCGAAAAAGTCCCACATCATTGTGCCTTCAAATTTGGCACGCATTTCCTCAGTGGTCGCAAAATGACTGTAGAGTAGCTGGAATTCTGCCTTGTTCTCGGCATTTCGATCGATCTCCAAGACGCGGTTTGCCGGAATATCAAGCAGATCGGAAACAAGGCTTCGCTCGCTGTTCATCAGCAAAGCGAATTTGTCTTTTAACTCGGGCTTTAGTGCATACGCCGGCGGCGTTGACGATGGGATCTCAAAGTCGAGAAAGAACGGCCGATCTAGGAATTTCGAGAACGCAACGCAGAATGTGTATGACATTACGTGGGTGTTGAATCCCTCGGTTCCCATTGAAGCGTTCTCAATATAGATCATTTTTCGTTGTCAGAGGCAATGCGCTTGTCATGCCCAAATGGCTGTTCTAGACTATGATTTTACATAAGTCGCGGCCCAAAATAGACCGCGAGAACAAATTAAGAACTAAATAGTAGAGAAAATTGTCTATGAGAAAGGTCGGAATATTGGCAGGACGCGAGGTTACGTTTCCTGAGGCCATTATAAAGAGCATCAACGAGAAAGGCGGCGGCGAAGTAGTTGCCGAAATGGTTACGGTCGGCGGTATTCGGCTTGATGAACCTAAAAGATACGACGTGATCATTGACCGCATATCGCATGAGGTTCCTTATTATCGAGCTATGCTCAAGCGAATGGCGCTTGAGGGAACGTATATCATCAACAACCCGTTTTGGTGGTCGGCTGATGACAAATTCTTCAACTTTTCGCTGGCAGCAAAGATCGGTGTTGCAATACCCAAGACAGTTCTTCTGCCCCAGCACAGCTATATCAAGGACATCGTTTCGGAATCGCTCCGCAACCTTGAATTCCCGATCAAGTGGGAAGAGATCGTCGAATACGTCGGCTTCCCCGCTTTCCTCAAACCGCACGACGGCGGCGGCTGGAAGAATGTGTCAAAGGTAAACTCACTTGAGGAGCTTTTCACTGAGTACAATGATTCCGGCACACTCTGCATGACATTGCAGGAAGGCATCGAATACGATCATTTCGTCCGTTGCTACTGCGTCGGCAAAGAGAAGGTGCTGATCATGCCGTACGATCCTTCGAAACCGTATCTCAGCGGAATGCAGTACGTCGACGTCGACGACTATCTGACACCGGAGCTGCACAAACGCGTAGAGCAGGATGTCATCACCATTTGCACCGCTCTTGGATACGACCTGAATACGGTAGAATTCGCGATCAAGGACGGCATTCCCTACGCGATCGATTTTATGAATCCCGCTCCTGATGCGGAACTCGCTTCGGTCGGTGAGAAAAATCACCGCTGGATCGTTGATAATATGACGGAATTCATTCTCAAGAAATTAGAAGAAGGCTGGGAAAAACCGGAATACCGCTGGTCGGCAATGCTGAATCCGCCGGAGAAAGCGGCGAAAAAAGCTTAGTTTATATTGGAATGCGGTTTTTAGGGGCCTTCGGAAATGCCGAGGGCCTATTTTGTTTCTTCGGAGAACATCCTGTATGGAATGCGACGGCTGAGCATCCCGACACCGACCGCCAGGCCCGACCAAACTACCAGCGAGACCATCGAGATTGCCCAACCGATGTTTGCGATCAGGTCATCTTCGGCGATGACGCCGTATAGAATTGCGGGAAATCCAAGCATCGCGATCCTCAATGCGGATCGCCGGCCTGTTAGGATCTTCTCAAGCAGCCTTACTCTGGCGATCTCCGTTTCAAGATACTCATCATCATTGCTTAGCGAAGCGAAATAATCGGTCTCATTTCTCGACCACCGTTTCAAGGCAGCAGACTCGGTCACCCTATTTGCCGCGGCGAAATGATGTACAACGTGAGCGAGTTTACCTTCACGCAGTGCCAGTTCTGCCATGCCGCGTGCGGCTCGAAAACTCTCGCCCAAATGCGATGAGGCCTTTTTCAGTACGATCGCCGCTCGTTCTATCTCACCGATCTGAAAATACCACTCTCCGACCCGCACCAGCAATTCGCCGTCATCGCCGGCCTGAGATTCCGACCTTCGAAGTGCAGCCAAAGCCCGGCGTTCGAGCCGCGGATCCCGCCGCACGCTCGCAAACGTATAAAGACACCTACCAAAATCGAACAACAGACGCGCATCCTTTGGCCTTTGAGCGAGACCCCGCCGAAATGCTTCCAGAGCCTGCAGAAAATTCCCGGAAAGCCTAAGACCATTCGCCAAGACACTCAGTTGAGATACATCGCCCGCAGATGCAGACCCTTGTACAGATGCCTCTCGCGGCGAATGCCGCGTGCGAACGGCTTTCAGAGTATCCTCGAGTACCTCAGATGAAGGTATCTTGAATTCTTCAGCCAATGCAGTGAGTTCTTTGGGGTCACGGAGATGATCGCGAAGTTCTATGGACCGATGGTCGAGGATATCTTCGTTCAGTAAGGGCAACAACTTCGACAGCAGCTTTCGATAGCCGTCCCCGCCGGAAGATACAGATATCTCGAGACCGCGGCCCCTTATAACGGTACGATATCGGTAATACACGGCACCGCCGCGTCTAAGAGCTCGTGTCGCGTGCGTTTCAACCTGTTCAATATCACGGTATTTGAGCGTATTTCGAGAACGATTTAATGCAGACCACACTCTGGGCACGAGTCCCGTCCGCCGCAGCCGCCTGCCGTCAAAAACGATGCGGTCGCGAAGAGCAAAAAATGGCACGATGATCCAAGAGAAAACAAAGAGAGCCATTCCCGCCGGGTCGTTCTCGAGATAAAAGAAAAATGCTGACAGGAAACTTCCCATCAGCAATACAGTGAAATAGTTGTGAGGCGAGACCCGAACCGATGCCCGATCTGAACTTACGTCCGACGCTGTTCTTAGTGTTCGGTTCTCAACCGTGGTCATGAACCAAATTATAGTATCTATTGGAGAGAAATTCCCGGCATTCCGCCAAAAGGATTCTCAGGTGTAGGTTCGACGATCTCCTTCGCCCGTTCGGGAGCTATCTCTTCAAGCCTCTTCTTTGACTCAGTCGCGGAATCGCTGAACAGCTTAGGCTTGCCTTCTGCGTCCTTCAGTTCACTCGCGGCCTTTGCGATCTCAAAGTAAATATCGGCGGCCTCACCGGCTTTTCCTTGTTTCTCGAGAACCTTAGCGAGTTCGAACTGTATGGTCTCCTTCGCAACTATCGGGTCATCTGCTGCCGCTAATTCGCGCAGCAATGCCACGGCATCATCATAACGCCCGTCAGCTATCCGTGTCTGAGCAAGAGCGAACTTCGCCAAAGTGCCGGAAGGCGATCTTGACTGCGAGATCGCCTCGAGTTCAGTGATGGCCGCGGCGCGGTCCACGTAAAGCCGGTTCACGGCAATGAAATATTTTGCCTTCTCTGCAATGGCACCGCCGTATGTTGCAGCGACGCTCTCGAATTCGGCTATCGCAGCCTCGGCCCGCTCCTTTTCCGACTTGTAACTCTTTTGATTTGAGCCGGCCAGCGGCCCGGCCTCATTGATCTGAGCTTGGGAGGTCTCAATGGCCTTGCCCAGAGCCGTCTGAGCGGCGGCCTCAGAACGTTTGCTGTAATTGAACCAAAGAGCTACCAGTATCGCCAGAACTGCCAGAGCTGCAACGCCGTAGAGTATCTGACGCCCTCTGCCCTCGAAAACCTTGCCGGCCTCTTCGATTTTAGGAACGACCTTTTCGTGAAGCGGGTTTATATAGACCTGCTTTTCCTTAGGCGTCGCGGCGGCGGCCTCTAATTGTTCAAATCTGCGTTTTTTTCGAGCCATCGTTAAAAAATTGCAATCTTTAGTGCCTTAGCGCGTTATATTGAGCAGGAGAACGGCTATTGGCCAAAAGTGTTAATTTAACCGAATTGAAGCAGAAGGGCAAACATGATCGAGGCAAATCCACAAGGCAAAAGCCCATCCTACTTAGGGATCGGTAAAAATTTCTGCCGAAGCTTGGGAACTTTTTCCTGTCTGCGGTGTCTATTAATTTGAGTTCGCCTGAAAAGCGAACCCGGCAATTTGACCGCTGACCCACTGACGTCAGCATTTTTGGGGCTTTCGATGACCTTTGGCAAGTCACTCACCTTAACCGAAAAGGATCTCGGCAGCTCCGGGGCGGAAGAGGCGGCTCGCTTGGATAACGAAAGGCCGGCATATATTGAAAAATTACGTTCGGGCGACGAAAATGCGTTCGAAGAGATGGTGACACGGTATTCCGGAGACGTTTACGGGATGTTGTACAGGCTTACTTCTAACAGCGAAGAAGCGGCGGACCTAACCCAAGAGACGTTCCTGAAGGCTTTGGGAGCCGTTCGGAAGTTTCGTGGTGATTCGAGCCTGAGAACCTGGCTGTTCAGGATCGCGATAAACGAATCACGAAACCGCAATCGCTGGTGGAAACGCCGCCGACGCGATGCAACGCTTTCGCTCGACGCGGCTATCGGCAACTCGGACCTTACGGTCTCAGAAACCATCGCTGATCCGTCCGAGACCGCGGAAGACGCGACGCTTCGGAGGGAACGCGAGAACGCTTTGGAAGCAGCATTGCTCGACTTGCCGGAGATATATAGAGAGGCGGTCATTTTGCGGGATGTAGAAGGCCTCAGTTACGAAGATGCGGCCGCCGCGCTGGGCGTAACACTCGGAACCGTGAAATCAAGGATCGCCCGCGGTCGAGAGGAACTGAGGAAGAGGTTGAAAGGTTTTTGACAATTGAATGAATGGTTTTCCCGCCCCGAAAGATCCGAATTGACTCTTTAGACATCGGTGCCAAACGATGGGTCAAAAGGAACGAACAACGGGAACCTGAGATCTCGGTATATGAACGATGGCCGTTTGACACGACCAACAGCAAAAGGCCAACGCCAAGACCGGGAAGAAAGTTACCGCTTATAGCCGTCCGCCGAGCGGCGCGACGGCCGGGGCGAGAAAGCCATTCATTCAAGATCAGGTGAACGATATGCATTGTTCAGAGGTTCAAAAAAAATTAGCGGAAGAAGATCTTACAGCAGAAGTTAAAGCCCACATCGCAGTGTGCGGGGTTTGCGGTGAAGAATTCGAGGTGCTGAACGCGGTCTGTTCGGAACTTAGCACTTTACGGCGACCTGCAGTTCCCGCGGGGCTTAACATGGCCATCATAGATGCCGTGCGGACCGAAAACGCCCGTGCACGCGGCCGCATGATCCCGATCTCGACATCAGCCCGGGAATGGTTCAAATTCAATATTTTCCCTTACGCGGCAAGTGCAGTTGCATCCATAGTTGTATGCATCGCGTTGCTGGCGTCGCTCAATACGCCGCCTAGTGATGTGGCGATGCAGCAAGACAGAACGATCTTCATCCCCGGAGCGCCGGCGGCCGTCGATCCTCATTCGCTCACTCCGGAAGAATATGCCAAGAGCAGGCTTTTGTTCGCGAGCGAGTCACCAAGCATAAATCCGCAGGGAGCTATCGTCGCGTTATCCAGATCTTTGGTTCGGGGTGAGATGACCGACGACGAGGTAGTTGTCGTCGCGGACGTTTTTGGAAATGGCCTTGCGAAGATCGCGACTATCGTGGAACGGCCTCGCGACCCCGGAACGATGGCGGCCTTTGAGCGTGCGATCGAATCGGGCATCTCTGAGGCCCCTTTCGTCCCTGCTGAGATGGAAAATCGGCCGGAAATTGTGCGTGTTGTATTCAGATATCAGCAGGTGAACGTAAATATCCGCCAAAGCGACCGACGCCGTTCTTAGGCCTGTTCACATCCTGTCGATCTCTGCCTTCAGAGCATTTGCGAGCTTTTCGTCAAGCTGCAGCAATGCCTGATACTGTCCCATCGCCCCGGCCCTGTCCTTTTTCCTTGTGTAGATAATGCCCAGGTTGTAGCGAGCCTTTGTGAACTTTGGGCTGATCTCCAAACAACGCAGATATGCAGCCTGTGCCTTGTCACGCTGATTGTCTGCAAAGTAAGCATTTCCGAGCAAATACCAGCCGTCGGCGTAATCAGGACTTTCAACAACAAAAACTTCCAGTCCTTTTACGGCCTGCATATATTGACGCGTCGCCTCGATAGTTTTGCCTGTCAGGTTCAACGCACGGCCAAGATAAAAATGGGTCTCGCCGTCACCCGGTTTCAGTCGGAGAGCTGTATTGCAGGCTGAAATGGCCAGATCATATTGCTTCGTATCGTTGTACGCTCGGCATAGATTTGTATAGCCCATGTGCTCATTTGGAAGCAGAAGCACCGCCGCCTTCCCTGCATCGACAGCATCGGCTGACCGATCTGCAAGACTGTAATACCAGCTGAGGTCGGTATAAATGCCGCCGTCGTTCGGGAATACTCGAAGAGCAGACCTTGCAACATCGATGGCCTCATTCAGCCTGTTTTCAACCCGCAGCACTTCTGCCAACCTGCGATATGCTTCATACATATCTTGTTTGGCGCCGATGGATCTTCTGTACGCTTCGATCGCCTGCGTGTAGCGCCGCTCTTTGTGGTGGGCATCGCCGAGCAGAAAGAACGCGCTTCCCGGCGAAAGTGAACCTTTTTGGATCGACATTTCGGCGTACTGCTGCTGAGCTTTCACATCACCGGTCTGATACGCGCATAGTGCTGCGGAATAAAATGCATTACCGTCATTCGGATCAATGGCCGTCGCTTTTACATAAGCTTCTAAGGCCTTAGCATGATCCTTCCTAGCGAACAGAACATCTCCGCGTGCCTTCCAAAATGCCGCATCGTTCGGAGCAAGCTTTAATGCCGCGTCGATATCCATGAGGGCGAGGTCATAACGCTCCTGCTGCTGATAAACAAAGTACCTTATACGAAAAACATCAAGCGGTTTATGCCCGAGGGTCAGAGCGGTGGTGAATGAATTTGCCGCCAAGGTCAATTCATTGCCGCAAACCGTCCGCTTTGCAGCTGCGTCGGAAGTGATCGCGGCCCGCCTTGCTGCGTCATTTTCCGACTTTTGCTGAGCCTCTATTTCCTTAACGGCCTTATCGCACTCCTGAAAAAGATAGTAATGAGCCGATCCGCGCCAAAAATTCGAATGTGCATCGTTTGCTACCAGAGAGAGAGCCTTTGAATAGTCATCTGACGCCGCACGGTAACGCTTTTGCTGAAATGCCTTATCTGCCTGCTCCCGGAGCTTCTTTGCCTGATCACGGTCCTTCCGCGATTGTGCATCCGCCGAGAAAGCTCCCAGAACAAAAACTGTGATAACAAAGGTCGCGAACTTTTTCATACGTATTTGGCCTCTCCGGACTACTGCATTATTACCGTCCGGTCATCGCCGGACTTGGGTTTTGGCGTGGCTTTTGGTGTTACGGGTTTTGGTTCCCTGCCGGCGACATCACGCTGTTGAGTTGTGGCGGGGCGGGGCGCCGGGCCTGCGGGCTTGTTTGCAGCGGGTTTGCGATCCTCAGCTACAGTGTTCGAATTTGACAGGTCAGTCTTGGCGGCCTCGGGTTCCGAAGCTTGCTGTTGCGGTTCTGCAGTCGGTTCGGGCGTAGGCTGTGCCGCAATATTCGGGGCAACGACAGGCGAAGGTGCCGGCTCCGGTGCGGCTGCTCTGTTTAAGGTGTAGTAGTACAGACCAGCGGCCGCCCCTCCCACGACCACGACCAAGCCCGCGATCCCAGCGAGGATCATCGCCACCAGTTTACCTCCCGAGCCCTTCTTAGATGTGGAGGCTGAGGCCGTCTGCGGGATCGACGACTTTAGTCCCGCAGCAGCGGCCATGGGTCTTTCAACCTCGGTGTACACCACTACTCGCGAGGCATCAGGCCTCTCAGCAGAATGCGGCGATGTCGGCACCGTCTTTTGCATTTCGGCAGCCGAAGGCTCGTTCGTCGCCGGTGCTGCCTGCTGCGGCGTCACCGGTGCTTGCACGACCGGCAATACCTGGGTTTCGATATGGCTTTGTTGAGCCTGCTCCGTGAGGACGTTTTCCTCCATCACGATAGTTGCGCCGAGATCAACCGAGATCTGGTCGGTGCTCACTCCGGGATCGGTCTCGGTAGCCGGTTGGCCGCCGCCCATTACAAGTGTGGGCGTTTCAACGATCTCACCACCCTGTGTTGAGGTAGAGGGTTTTATCGCCGCCGGTTCGGATGAGGCTCCCGGCATGACGAGTGTCTCGGCTCCGGTCTGCTGTCCGCTCGCATTGAACGCCCTCCTCAATTCACGCTGCATCTCGGCCGCCGTAGCGTAGCGTTCGTCCTGTCTCACGCTAAGTGCTTTCATGAATACGGCCGACACTGCCTCAGGCACCTGCGGATTCGCCACATTAAGAGGAACTACCGGATCGCCCGACCCGCCAAGCATCGCGTCTGCACGCGCCAGAGCATCGGTCGGAATAGTATTCGCCAGCAGTTGATAAAAACTGGCAGCGAAAGAATAGATATCACTTCGCGAATCCGTACCCGACCCGCGGATCTGTTCCATTGGGGCGAAGGCGGGTGAATAGCCCGAGACGCTCGCGGAATTTACAGGACTGTCGCCCTTTCCGGTATCGAAATCCTTAGAGAGGCCAAAATCAAGAAGGACGATATGATTCTCGTCGGTAAGCTTCAGGTTCTGCGGCTTTATGTCCCGATGAATTATCGGCGGCTCGTGTGAATGCAGATAATTCAGTCCGTCGAGCAGTTGATCCGACCAGAACATTACCCAGGAAAGCGGAAACGGCTTTCCGGCGGTCTCAAGACGTTTTGCCAGGTCGTCGCCCGAAATATGCTCCATCACCAGGAACTGTCCGTTCGCGTCTACGAAATGGTCGATGACCTTTGGCAGAACTGGATGCCGAAGGCGTCCGAGCACTTTAGCCTCCCGCTCAAATGCCGCCGCCATAACATCGTCGCCGATCAAGGTCATTCGCTTGATAGCGACGGCACTGCCTAGCCGCTGATCGACGGCGAGATAGACCTCGCCCATTCCGCCTTTGCCTATCTGATGAACCACCAGATAGCGGTTCTGGATCATCGTGTTTGGTGATATTGGTTTCATTGCTCCGACCTACTGCATAAGTTCCGATTAAACTCTCATTGTCTATCAAATGCTACTTCACACGCAATTCATTTTGTCCGACAATTGCCGGCATTCCTTCATGCTGGTAGCAGCGTTTCGGGCCTTTAACGCGCCGGGAGCACGGCGTTCCCTTCTTTGTTTGAGCTCCGCAAAGGTACTTATCTTCAACCGGCGGCATAGGTGCGGCGATATCCGCAGTCTTGCTTGGCGGTGCGGCAACTGTTGGGACCATTCGCTGTTCAGGTACAGCGACGGGTGTTGCAGGCGGCGACGGGGCTTGGTTGATCAGAGCGGACGGAACGCGATCTTGAGGCGGCGGTATCGCAGAAAACCTTCGCGCTTCTTCCCGCCCGTCCGTTCTCGGCTTGATGGAAGTCCTCATTGCGATCCCGATCCCTAGCAGTCCGATAACAATTCCGATGGCGGCCACGACTCTGGGCAGCAGATCTGCACCTTTGTTAATAGACGAACAAAGTTCGCAGAATCTGCGGCTCGCAAAAAGCGGCCAATCGACGCGCATTATGCGTTCACCACATTCGGCACAGAATTTTGGTCGGTAAAGCATCCGTCCCGGGCTTCCTTTCTCTTCTACCGTTGCAAAAACCGAAATTTCTAAAATTAACTGAAAATTATAAACGAACTATCTGTGATTGTTAAGAAAACCGGCGATGCATCTTGTGCTAGGAGGCTGACATCTGTTCCTCCGGCACTTTGCTCCCTGTTTCCCGAAGCAAAAGACAAATACAACTGCCTTTCGCCCAATTGCGTCTTATTGCTAAGATTTTGTTATGCGCTTGTTGCGGTTGCTCCCGGCTATTATTTTTCTGGTCACCTCGACATCCTTCCTTTCGGCGCAGGACGACGATCCCATCAAGGTAGAATCGTCGATCGTGCGTCTAAACGTCGGCGTAGTTGACCGCCGCGGCCGCCCTATCACAGACCTGACTCCGAACCGTTTTTCGATCTTTGAAGATGATGTAGAGCAGCAAATATTGCGTTTTGAACCCGCGGATACGCCATTTTCAGTCGTCATAATGCTGGATATGAGCGGCTCAACGCTAAGCTTTCGGCAATTGATAAGAATGTCGGCATCCAGATTTGTGGACGCGTTATCGCCGAGCGACCGTGTCGCGGTCATTGAGTTCTACGACAAGGTGAATCTGAGAAACGATTTCACTACCAACCGCAGCACGATCTTCAACTCGATCAATGTTGCGAACGGCCGTGGGAAAACACATCTGTACAGAGCTCTCGACCTTGCCTTGGAAAAGCTCGAAAAAGAAAAGAACCGCCGCAAGGCGATCATCGTCCTGACTGACGGTGTTGACACCATCGCTCGTGATGCCGACCGAGAGGCTTTGGAGACATTGCCGGACGGATCGGTTCCGGGCTCACTGAAACCCGACACAAATTTGGAACTTATCCGAATTCTCAACCGGTCCGACGCGATCGGTGCCACCATCTATCCGCTTGCATTGCCCACAGGCGATCCCGGTAAGCTGGCCGACCCCACGCCCCGACAGGTCGAAATGTACTCAGCCGCACGAAAACGGCTCGAACTGCTAGCACAGCGATCGGGCGGCACCATTAATGCCATCAACAGGCTCGAAGAGATGAGCCGCCTGTATGCCGAGGTCGCTGCCGATCTGAAAACGCTCTACACAATTGAATATTCGCCTTCCAACGGCAGACGCGACGGCAAATGGCGTTCGATCAGGATCACCATCGACGACGATGAATTGTTGCCTCGGACAAGGCTCGGATATTTCGCCCGCTGACAGCCTTTTCTTGACAGAACCTTGCCGGGTTTGTAGTCTATTCACTTGCCTGCACCCGTAGCTCAGCTGGATAGAGTGCTTGACTACGAATCAAGAGGTCGCATGTTCGAATCATGCCGGGTGTACCATCCTTTTGAGCCCGATCGCTGTCAGCGGTCGGGCTTTTTCATTACGATGTTCAAACATTTTGTCGAACCAGACATTTACATTTAGAATCGAAGTATAGACTTTCCCGGAGAAACATAAATGAAGAAATACGTTTTAACTTTAGCGTTGATCTCAGCAGCTACTGCCGCTTATCTCGTAATGGAGCCAACTGTTGAGGCGGAGGTAATGCCTGAAGCCGCTGTTTCAACGAATCCCATAATGGAAAAATGGACAGGCCCCTTCGGCGGTGTACCTCCTTTTGACAAAGTAAAGGTCGAATATTTCAAGCCGGCTCTTGAAGCGGCGATGGAAGAAAACCTTCGTGAGATCGACGCGATCACGCGTGTTCGCTCAGCTCCGACTTTTCAGAATACTATCGTCCCGCTTGAGCGGGCGGGAGACATGCTCGACCGCGTCGGGACCGTTTACGGCATCTGGTCCGCGAACATGAGCACGAAGGAATTCGCCGCCGTTCAGAGCGAGATGGCGCCCAAGCTTGCTGCCCATTCCGACAAGATCACGCAGAACGAAGCACTATTCAAACGTATCGAAGCGGTTTACAACTCGCCGCGGAAAAAACGCTTGACGCCGGAACAGCAGCGGCTTGTCTGGCTTTATCACAACAACTTCATTCGATCCGGGGCGAAGCTGTCGGCAGAAGGCAAAGCTCGACTCGCTGCGATCAATCAACAGCTCGCGGGCCTTTTTACCAAGTTCAGTCAAAATCTATTGGGCGACGAGAACGAGCTGTTTGTGAAGCTAGAAAAAGAAGACGATCTCGCCGGTCTGCCGCAATCACTTCGTGATGCCGCTGCGGCTGCTGCGGCCTCGAAAGGAATGAAGGGCGCATGGCTGATACGAAACACTCGCTCATCGGTCGATCCATTCATCACGTATTCTGATCGCCGTGACCTGCGCGAAGAGGTTTGGAAGATGTTCGTCAACCGCGGCGACAATGGCGATGCCCGCGACAACAACTCTATCATCACTCAGGTCCTCAAACTTCGCGTAGAACGTGCAAAACTGCTCGGCTTTTCGACGCATGCCCATTGGCGCCTCGAGAACGCAATGGCGAAAACGCCTGAAAATGCGATGAAGCTGATGGAACGTGTCTGGCCGGCTGCTATCGCCCGCGTCAAGGAAGAGGTCGCTGACATGCAGGCTCTCGCCAACAAAGAGGGAACGGATATCAAGATAGAGCCGTGGGACTACAAGTACTACATGGAAAAGGTCCGCAAGGACAAATTCGACCTCGACGAGAATGAGATCAAGCCGTACATGCAGCTCGATAAGCTCCGTGAAGCGATGTTCATGGTCGCCGGTGAGCTTTTTGACATGACATTCACTCAGGTCAACAATGTCCCTGTCTTTCATCCTGACGTCACTGTCTACGAAGTTAAGAACAAGAAGAGCGGAAAGCACATCGGCCTTTGGTATTTCGATCCGTATGCCCGCGACGGCAAGCGTTCCGGCGCTTGGATGAATGCTTACCGCAGCCAATCGCGGTTTGACGGCGAAACGACGACGATCGTCTCCAATAATTCGAATTTCGTTAAGGGTAAACCGGGCGAGCCGGTACTCATTTCGTGGGACGACGCATCGACGATGTTCCATGAATTTGGCCACGCTCTGCACGGCCTGGCGTCGAACGTGATCTACCCGAGTCTGTCCGGTACGCGTGTAGCTCGTGACTATGTCGAATTCCCTTCGCAGCTGCTTGAGCATTGGCTCGAGACACCGGAAGTACTGCAGAAATATGCTCTACACTACCAGACCGGAAAGCCGATACCGCAAGAGCTCGTCGACAAGATCCAGCGTGCCTCGACGTTCAATCAGGGTTTTGCGACGACGGAATATTTAGCAAGCGCATTGGTCGATATGAAGCTGCATCTGGCCGGTGATGTAACTATTGACCCTGACAAATTTGAACGCGAAACGCTGGCATCGCTCGGCATGCCGAAAGAGATCGTGATGCGGCACCGTACTCCGCAGTTCGGCCATGTCTTTTCGAGCGACGGCTATTCTGCCGGTTATTACAGCTATCTTTGGTCCGATGTGATCACGGCCGATGCATTCGGTGCTTTTACCGAAGGCAAGGGACCGTATGACAAGGCCGTATCACAGCGGATGATAAAGTACATCTTTTCGGTCGGGAACACGATGGATCCTGCGGAAGCGTATCGCAAGTTCCGCGGCCGCGATCCGGACGTTAACGCACTTATGAAGAAGCGTGGATTTCCCGTGAACTAGAGCGAAAGTAGCGGCAGTTAGAGGCTGTCTTAACTGGCGGCCTCTTTTTTCTTGTCAACCTTTGATACCCAGATTGCGCATTCTGCGGTAAAGGTGGCTGCGGTCAACTCCCATTATCTCAGCGGCTTTTGAAACAGAGCCGCCCGCCTCAGCGAGTTTCTGCCGGATGAAGTCACGCTGATACGATTCCGTAGCTTCTTTAAAGCTTGAAAAGTTATCAATGCCCGCGGGCCTCTCGGATTCAGTGGTCAATGCTCCGATGTCGCCGGCCGATACTTCCCTGTTTTCCTGAACAATCACGAGCCGCTCAACAAGATTACGAAGTTCTCGGACATTGCCCGGCCAGTAATGCTCGGCGAGACGTTCTATAGCTTCAGCAGAAAATTTCAGAGGTTTCTTACCGTAGTCACCTGAAAAGCGGTGATTGAAATGGTCAGTTAACAGTGGAATGTCCTCTTTTCGCTCACGCAGTGGAGGAACCTGGAACGGAATGACATTTAGCCGGTAAAAAAGGTCGGCCCGGAAATTTCCGTTTTCCAGCAAAACATCTAGCGGTTGATTCGTCGCGGAGATCACGCGAACATCCACTGTGACAGGCGTATTGCTGCCGACGGGGTCGAACCGCTGCTCCTCGAGAACACGCAGCATTTTTGCCTGAACACGCGCAGACATATCGCCGATCTCATCCAAAAAAAGAGTGCCGCCGTCGGCCACCTCGAACTTCCCTTTTTTCGCTTTTGAAGCACCAGAAAACGCCCCCTTCGCATGGCCGAAAAGCTCTGTTTCGACCAACTCTTCAGGTATCGCTGCGGAGTTAATTTCGACGAACGGAGCAGCGGCACGCGTTGACTGCGCGTGGATCGCTCTGGCGACAAGTTCTTTACCGGTGCCGCTTTCGCCCGAGATCAAAATGCGGCCGTCGGTTGGAGCAACAATAGAGATCTGTTTGCGCAAGGCACGCATAGCGACCGATTCGCCGACCATTATATACTGATCCGCTATTTCCTTGCGGAGCCGCTCGTTCGCTGCCTCAAGCTGCTGCTGTTTGATCGCATTCCTGACCGTTACGACAGTGCGTTCCAGGCTGAGCGGCTTTTCAATAAAATCAAAAGCGCCCAGTTTTGTGCTCCTGACAGCGGTCTCGATATTCCCGTGTCCTGAGATCATAACCACGGCTGCAGCGACGCTGTTCTTTTTGAGTTTTTCGAGGGTATCCAGCCCGTCGATGCCGTCGCCGAGCCAAATATCGAGCAGAATACAGGCAAAATCTTCCTCCTTGGTCGCCGCCAGGCAATCTTCCCCCGTCGCGACCGCTTTGACCGCGAAACCTTCGTCCTCGAGCACGCCGCGAAGGGTATCGCGAATTCCCGGCTCGTCATCAACAATAAGTATCGAACGCTTCATCTATACAATTTCCGCGATCGGCAATTCAATACTGAACTTAGCTCCCGATCCAGAATTCCCAACGGCATATATTCTACCGCGATGCTCGGAGATTATCCTTTGTACGATGGCGAGTCCCAATCCGGTTCCGCGGCCCTTTGTTGAAAAATACGGCTGAAACAACTTTTGCAGATCTGCGGGTTCGATGCCGTCGCCGTTATCCGAAACCTCCGCCATCACTATTTCACGAGCGGCGTCGTGCCGCGTCGCGATCGAGACGATCCTCTTTGCATCTCCGGGTGCTTCGATAGCGTTGTCGATCAGATTTACGAATACACGTTTCAATTGTTCAGCATCGAGTCGGACCGTCGGAAGTTCCGAGGTCAGGTCGAGAGAAATTGCCACTTCGTCGCCGCGTTCGCGGTAAAGTTCGCTTGCTGACCGAATTACGTCATTGATATCGCCCGCGGCCAGCTCGACCTCGGGTAGGCGTGCGAATCGCGAAAACTCGTCCACCATCGCCTTTAGCGACGAGACTTCCCTGAGTATGGTTCCCGTGCTTTCTTTAACGATGCTGCCGATCTGAGCGTCGCCATTGGGATCGGCGTCGAATCGCTTTGCGATACGTTCGGCGGAGAGCTGTATCGGCGTGAGCGGATTTTTGATCTCGTGAGCCATACGGCGGGCGACCTCCTGCCAGGCCGATGCACGCTGTGCAGAGATCAACTCGGTCAAGTCCTCCAAAACCAACACCACGCCGCCGCTGTCAGGCAAAGCCGTAGCGAGAAAGGCGATGGTCCGCTCTTGCGGGGTTGTGACGTGTATAGCATCGCCGATGCCGCCGATCACAGCCTGTCCCGAAGCTCGACCGGAACGCCTCGCACGCGCGATCAGCCGCGAAATGTCACCGCCGACCGCGTTAGCGTCTAGGTCTTGGATTGTGATCATGGCATTTTCATCCGAGAGCCCGAGGATGTTTCGCGCAGCGTCGTTCGCCGTGTTTACTTCGCCATCGGCAGTTATGGAAATAACGCCCGTCGGAAGGCTCTGGAGCAAGGTCTCGATATATTTGCGACGGCCTTCAAGTTCCGTTGAGCTTTCTTCAAGCCGCCCGGACATCGTATTGAACGCATCGACAAGTAATGCAAGCTCATCCTCAGCCTGAACCTCGACCTTGTAGCCAAGATTACCTTTGGATATCTCGTCGGCCCCCTCGGCGAGCGCCTTGATCGGCGTCGTTATACCACGCGCAATATAGAACGCGATCCACGACGACGCTGAGATCAGTAAAAATGTGAGTATCCCGAGCGTGAGCATGCCGATCCCGCGGATCGTCCGCTGCTGCTGACTCAGGCGTTCAAGCTCGGCTAGTGATGTCGCCGCGATTCCCGACGTGCCCGCCGTCCCGGTTCCCGATTCGACAGCGATCACTTTTCTGCCGCCGACCGTCGAAACGGCACCGATCGATCCGTCGTCGCTCCTTTGCAATGTACCGGACTTTTTCACCTCTTCGGCGAAATCGCGGAGCGTTTGGGCTCTCGTTTCATCCGCAATTGTAACTGCAACTGTCCTGCCGTCGGGTTCTATGACCTGCAAATGTTCGACGCCCGCAGCCGCAGCGATCTCGCGAAGGCCGCTTTCATTTGGAAGCTGCGTTACAGACCTCGCGACCACGCCCGCAAATACCCCAACACGCCGCTCGCGTTCGATCTCGGAGCTTTCCTCGATATCGCGTGCCTCGCGGATCACGTTTTGCGGAATTTGCGAGAACCATCGTTCCAGTGCGCGGTTCATGAATAGATACGAAAAAACCGCCATTGCAAAGATCGGCAACAGGCTGACCGCAAAGAAATACATCAACAGCCGCGTCTTTATCTGCGCGCCAAGCACGGACGAACGGCGTTCGCGTGCGAGCTTTACCAGATTTCGCAGCAGAATGAAAAGAAAAATGACGAACGCGATGAAGTTGACCGACGAAAGTATGTAGAGCAGGATCAGGTCGCTGGCAGTCTCGATCGAGAACGACTTCCAGAAATTACTTGACTGCAAGAAGACGAGAAATACCAGCGTGGAAACCGTCAAAATGCCGATCACCCACGAAGCCCGCCGCCTGCGTTTCACTGTTTCGGAAGTCGTCACCCACGGAAATTCTAACACAATCGCCGCCCGCCGTTTCGGTGGAATCGGCTCCAAACTGTTATTCTGTCAAATCGTAAAACTCGCGTATGAACCACCTATTCATCGACGCCAACGGCACACTCCGCAGCGGCTGGCGGGCGTTGTTCTTCCTGCTAGCTTTCGCGTTCGTCTCCGGCTTGAGTTACGCCGCGATGTTCGCGGTTTTCCTCTCGATCACTGGATTGGACGCCGTGGAGGCCACCGATCCGAAATATGAGGTTACGATGATCGCGGTCGGGTCAGCTGTTTCGCTTGCGGCCGCGTTGGGTGTCGGGTATTTGTGTGCAAGGCTGCTCGAAAAGCTGCCGTTTCGTTCGCTGGGAGCGTCGTTCTCCGCGGGATGGCTGCGGCATTTGTCGCTCGGCGTCGCGATCGGTGCTGCGACGCTCGTAATTGCGGCGTTGCCGGCGATGGTTTTCGGCGGTTTGAGGTTTGAATTCGCCGCGGATGTGGGCTTTCAGTCGTTACTTTATTCGCTTGCGACGGCGTTCGTAATATTCGCGGCGGCGGCGGCTTACGAAGAGGCGTTGTTCCGCGGCTATTTCCTGCAGACTCTCGCACGCGGCGGATATGCGTGGCTCGCGATCATTCTTACGTCGGTGTTCTTCGCAACGGTTCATCTCGGCAATCCGTCAGCCAGTGCGTTCTCCACCGCAAACACCGCGATCGCAGGGATTTGGTTCGGGATCGCATACATGAGGACTCGCGACCTTTGGTTCGTTTGGGGACTGCATTTGATGTGGAATTTCTTTCAGGGCTCGGTATTCGGGATCGAGGTGAGCGGCCTGACCGACCTATCGAAACCATCACTGCTCAACGAGATCGACGCCGGCCCCAACTGGCTGACGGGCGGCAGTTACGGCATCGAGGCCAGTATAGGATGCACGGCGGCGTTGCTGCTGTCTATCCTGATAATCCGAATGATGCCGGCCCTCGAGCCCAATCCAAAAATGCTCGCGATGACGAGCCCGGCGTCAGGCGATAGCGATCTTAAAGGAAATATCAACAGCGCGGGCTGAGTGCGTCAGCCGACCGACCGAGATCAGATCGACACCGGCCTCGGCATACGCCCGCACGTTCTGCAGGTCCATTCCGCCGGAGGCCTCGATGATAACCGCAGGATTCATATCGCGCGCCATTTTTGTAAGTTTAGCTGCCTCGTCCGGCGTTTGGTTGTCGAGCATTACGATCTCGGCACCCGCGGAGATCGCCTCGCGAAGCTGAGCCCAATTCGTCACCTCGACCTCGATCTTGTGTAGATGGCCGACCTTCGCTTTCGCGGCCGCAACGGCCTCATTGATGCCTCCTGCAAGAGCGATGTGGTTATCTTTAATTAGGACGCCGTCGTCGAGTCCCATACGATGATTTTTGCCGCCGCCGATAGTGACGGCGTATTTTTCAAGCATCCGCAGCCCCGGAGTGGTCTTTCGGGTATCGACGATCGCGGCGTTGGTGCCCTCGACCGCTTTGACGAACTGCCGTGTCAGCGTCGCGATACCCGACATGCGTTGAATCAAGTTCAGGGCGGTCCGCTCGCCGACCAACAGCACATCGGCAAAGCCTTTCAGTGTGGCGAAAACGGTCCCCGATGCGATCTCGTCGCCGTCAGCGAATGTCGATTCGATCTCGCTCGAATCAGGATCAAGGTGAAAAAACACGGCTTCCGCCACGTCCAGCCCGCAAAGTACGAGATCTTCTTTAGCTAAAAACCTGCCAAGTCCGCGCGTATCTTGCGGCACGGTGGAACTTGTCGTTATGTCGCCGCGGCCGATGTCCTCGGCCAAAAACTGTCCCACCGCGGACAATATCTCACTGCCTTCCAGCCAGTTCATAGGAACAATTCTACGTTACACGCTGAACGTGTCAATCGGCCCAATGATTTGCCTTTGACAACGCAAAGGGACAGGCGTATATTCCTCAAGGCTTTTCAAAAAATAAGGGAGAATAGAATGAAACGACGCATTAATCTTTTCGCGGCCTCCGCTATCGTGGCCGCGATGACCATCGCCTGTAGCTTCTCGACGGCAAACATGAGCAGCTTCAAGGCTTCCAAAGACAAAGAGGGCAAACAAGAGACGACGACCCTCAAGGCAGGTGAAACGCTTTACGCGAACGCCATAATATCGAATTCGCCCGGCAAGACGACGACAAAGATCTATCTGCAGGACGACAAAGGCAAAACGATGTCCGGCAGCGAGGTTTCCGTCGATCTGAGCGCCGACGGCAAGGCAAATTACTCTCTACCGCTTCCGATGTCCTTTCCGGGCGGCAAATACAAGCTCATCGCCGACATGCTGGACGATAAAGGCGAGAAAAAGGACAGTAAATCGGTCGATCTGACCATCGAGGCAGCACCGGCAGCACCCAAAACGGCTGACGATTCCGGCGATGACGCAGCCGACGATAAAGGCGGCGACAGCGACAAAAAGGACGACAACTAAAAACTGACCCCTGCTAACTCAGTGAAGCAAGGTTCACATTGAGCGTCTCGATCTGTCCGGCTAGTTCTGCGGAACGTTCTCTGAGTGCCTCGACCTTTTCGGCCGGGGCTCTCGTTACGAAGTTTTCGTTAGTAAGCTGGGCGTCGAGACGCGTTTTTTCTTCGGAAAGCTTGGCGATCGCGTTGGCGAGGCGTTCCCGCTCCTTGTCAAAGTCGATAAGCCCTTCGAGCGGCACCGCCAGCGACGCGTTTGCGGTCAAAACCGCTTTCGCCGAGGCTTTCGGCACGTCTAGGGCGTCCGAGATCACAAGCGTTTCTGCTCTTGCAAGCCGCAATATCTGCGGTTGGTTCTCGCGAAACACACGCTGCAGGTCCGAATTCGCCGCCAAATGCACCGCGAAACGCACGGACGGGCTGATATTCATCTCGGCACGTATGTTTCGGGCCTTTTTGATCGCGTCGATAACAGCCGACATCTCAAATTCGGCCGTCTCGTCTATCAGCGACGCGTCGCCACGCGGAAAATCCGCCAGCATTATCGTCTTGTCAGAACCGCCTGCGGTAGCGGGCGGTTGAACGCTTTCGCTATTCTGCGCTAAACCACCCGCTACGGCAGGTGGTACTGACCTATACGCCGCGTGATGCATCTCGGCTGACGTTCCGGGCAGCTTTTGCCACAATTCCTCCGTCAGATACGGCATGAACGGATGCAGCATCCGCAAAGCCGTCTCAAGCACGTTCAGAGTTACGCCGGAACTGTCGGAACCACCTGCCGTAGCCGGTGGTTGAACGTTTTCGCTATCCTGCGTTAAACCGCCCGCTACCGCAGGCGGTTCTGACTTGGTCAGTTCAATATACCAATCGCAGAAATCGTCCCAAAAGAAGTGATACAGCAGCGAAACCGCGGTGTGAAACTCGTACTTTTCCAAAGCCTTATTCAGTTCCAACGCCGTGCGGTTCAGCCGCGAAATGATCCAGCGATCTGCAAGCGGAGCCGCCGGGGCGCAGGCTGCCAGCCTGCTTTCATCAGCTTGCAGGCTGGCAACCTGCGGTCCGACGTTCATAAGCGAGAAACGCGTCGCGTTCCAGATCTTGTTCGCGAAGTTACGATATGTTTCGATCAGCAGATCATTCCACTTGATGTCGGCTCCGGTCGCGATGGACGCGAGGTAGATACGCGTCGCATCCACGCCAAATTTATCAAACATCTCGATCGGATCGACGCCGTTCTTTCGCGATTTCGACATCGGCTTGCCGTCCTTGCCGAGCACCGTGCCCGTGATCACGCAATCTTTGAACGCCGTCTGCCCCGTGAACTTCTTCGTCAGCATCATCATCCGCGAGACCCACAGAAAGATAATGTCGCGGCCGGTAACCAATACGTCTGTCGGCAAAAACGTCTCGAGGTCAGAACCACCTGCGGTAGCGGGTGGTTGAACATTGGGGGTTTCTCGCATTGAACCACCCGCTACCGCAGGTGGTTCTGACGGGCCGGTCCAGCCAAACGTCGAGAACGCCCAAAGCCCTGACGAAAACCACGTATCCAGCACGTCGCTGTCCTGCACGAGTTCCCTGCCGCCGGCCTTTTCGCGAGCTTCCTCCTCGCTGTGAGCGACGTAAACGTTGCCGTCGCTGTCGTACCAAGCCGGTATTTGATGTCCCCACCAAAGCTGCCGAGAGATCGTCCAATCTTTCAAATTTTCGAGCCACGTCGTATAAACCTTGGCGTGCGGGACCTCCGGCACGAACCGCGGCACGCCCTCACGATTGATCAGATCCAGGCCGATGTCGCGGAGTTCGTCCATTTTGACGAACCATTGCTCCGACAAGATCGGCTCGACAACGGTCTTGCAGCGTTCGCAAACAGGCAGCGTGATCTCGTAGTCCTCGATCTTTTCGAGCAGGCCGAGTTCGTCGAACATCGCAACGACCTTTTCGCGAGCCTTAAAGCGGTCCAGACCTTCAAACTCCGCACCGGCGGCTTCGTTCATCGTGCCGTCCATGTTCATCACGAGAAGCTGTTCCAGGCCGTGACGTTCACCGACAAGATAATCATTCGGGTCGTGCGCCGGCGTGATCTTTACGGCACCCGTACCGAATTCCGCATCAACGTATTCGTCCGCGATGATAGGAATTTCCCTGTTCGTGAGCGGCAAAGCGATGAACTTTCCTATTAGATCTTTGTAACGCTCATCGCCCGGATTGACAGCGACCGCAGTATCGCCGAGCATCGTCTCGGGCCGCGTCGTCGCGACGACGATAAAGTCGGAACCGCCTGCAGTAGCGGGTGGTTGAATGTTTTCGCTTTCCTGGGTCAAACCGCCGGCTACCACCGGCGGTTCCGACACAGGATACTTTAGGTAATACAGCTTGCCGTCTTTCTTGGTCTCTTCTTTAACTTCGAGGTCGGAGAGGACCGTCTTGTCCTTCGGGCACCAGTTCACAATCCGCAGCCCGCGATAGATCTGGCCTTCTTCGTAAAGCGTAACGAAAACGCTCCTAACAGCCGCAGACAGTCCCGGATCCATTGTGAAGCGATGCCGTGTCCAATCTACGGACGCTCCTTCGCGGCGCATTTGCTCGATGATGGTATTGCCGTATTCTTCCTTCCACGCCCAGCACCGTTTCAGGAACTCCTCTCGGCCTATATCGAGGGGCGACTTGTTCTCTTCGGCACGCAGTTGCTCGACGACCTTTCGCTGAACCGATATCCCCGCGTGATCGGTCCCCGGCAGCCAAAGCGTGCGATAGCCCTGCATACGCTTCCAACGCGCCAGCACGTCCATGATCGTATGCTGTAGAGCGTGGCCCATATGCAGCGAGCCGGTCACGTTCGGCGGCGGAATAACGATCGAATAAGCTTCCGCTTCCGCGTCCTCGTTTATCTCGGGCCGGAAACAGCCCAGTTGCTCCCAACGTTCATAGTGCCGGGATTCGGCCTCTTTCGGGTCGTATGCTTTCGCAAGTTCCATAATCAAATGCGGAAGCCCGCACACACGGAGAGCATATCTTTCCGTCCGCTATATGCCCTTACTGTGAGCGGGCTTCTGCACACTACCTATTCTTTTATTTCCTGCTCCAGAGCCTCTCGCATCAGCCTTTCCGCAACCCGAGGCACCTCTTCGAGGGCAACATCGCGAACGACCGAGTCACTAAGCTTCGCCAACACACGTTCAACGATCCTATCGATCATCTCTTCAGTTACGTCAACGGCAGGCGGAGGCGGAATATCGGCAGTCGCCGGCTCGTCAAAGAGCCCTATGCTCTCGGACGGCTCTTCCTCAACCTTATTTAAATTCTCCTCAACTTCCGCCGATTCAGCTTCGATCGCAGGCAGATCGATATCGATATTTTCGGTTGGGTGCGAGATCTCGATCGTCTCGCTAAATTCTGCGTGGAGATCGTCACCCTGCTCGGGTTCGTCAAATATCTCGTCATCTACGATACGTTCGAACGGGCTTGCAGCGGCGGCTGACGGAGTTTCCTTTTCAATCAGTTCATCATCGTCCGGCTCGGCTTCATTGGGCGGCAGCATATCGCCGAGGAAAACCTCTTCGACCCGCGTCGTCTCGACCAGACTGCTTTCGTATAGCGACTCGATATCGTCCAGTTCACTGCGGGCCTCGGACGCACTATCGGAGATGTTAAACGAAACGGTCTCGGAGTTCCCGTCGCGATCAAGGAGTTCGCGGATCTTTGAAATGACTTCGCGAATAGGGTTAAATGGCTTCATCAAAAAGCCGTCCGCCCCTACTCGCTCCGCCTCGGCCTGATCGAACGGCTCAAACGCTCCCACCATCAATAGAACAGGAATGTGATTGGTCGCTTCATCCTGTTTTATCATCTCGCAGATCTGATAGCCGCTCGTTCCTGTGAGTCCAACGTCTGCAAGAACGATGTCCGGCTGTTCGCGAACGAAAGCCTCCATTGCCGTCTGCCCGTCAATGGCGGTAGACACATCCATTCCGGCGTCACCAAATGCAAGTTCAGCGACCTTTCGCATGGTCACAGAATCATCTGCTAAAAGTATCTTTGGTCGTTCGGTCATCGGGGTCAGGTGCTCATGCCTAAGAATGGCTATTCTAACAGAAAGCGTGGACGGATTGGGAATTCAGGAGGATCGTTGAGCAGAAAGTTCAAGGGCAAGCCGGATCGCGGATCGCATACTCGACGGATCAGCGACACCTTTACCTGCGATATCATAAGCGGTGCCGTGATCGACCGAAGTTCGAATTATCGGCAGCCCAAGTGTCACGTTGACTCCCTCGCCGAAACCGATGGATTTGACGGGAATGGTTGCCTGGTCGTGATAAAGCGCTATAACCGCGTCGAATTCGCCCCGAAAACACCGCAAAAAGATAGTGTCAGGCGAATATGGCCCTGTAACTTCAATACTCTCGCCGCGGCAATGGTCAACGGCTGGGATGATCTCGTCCGCCTCCTCGCTGCCGAACATTCCATTTTCAGATGCATGCGGATTCAGGCCGGCAACTGCAAGCTTTATTCGCCGACCCAACATAGCTTCAAGCTGCACTGCCGAGAAAGTGATCAGGTCAATGAGATTGTCTTTAGTGACCTGCTGGATCGCTCTGGTCAGCGGCAGGTGTGTCGACAGCAGAACGACACGCAGTTTTCCCGCAAAAAAGCTCATCGCCACACGCGGCGTGTTCGTAAGGTGTGCGATGAATTCTGTATGTCCGGGAAAATCCACGCCCGCCAAAGCCAGCGAACGCTTGCTGATCGGCGCCGTCGCAACTGCAGCGAATTCACCTGAAAGGCATCCTGAGACCGAACGCACTATGTATTCGGATGCCGCCCTTCCGGTAACAGCCGAATCGGCACCGTGACTGAACGGTTCACCGAGATTCTTCAGGTCAAGGACGCGAATACAAGCGTCCGATCGCCTTTCCGAGATATCAGCGACCTCGGCCTCCACGCCAAGTTTCGCCCCGAGTGATCGGAGATGCTCGATATCCCCGACCACTACCGCTACCTCTGCAAGAGCAGGTTCTGCCGCCAGTGCTTTCAGCACAACTTCGGGACCGATGCCCGCAGCATCACCCATCGTGATCGCGATGGGTGATGCCGCTGAATGATTGGACATTACGTTAAATTAATCTGCCTGTCGGCGAAGGAAAGTAGGGACCTCTATATTCTCCGGGGTTGCCATTGCCGGAGCAGGCGATACGGCAGTCGGAGGCGGAACAGGCATTTTCACCTGTGGTGCTTCTGGTGCGGACGGCTTCGCGGCGGCAGCTGAATCAAATCCCGTTGCGATGACCGTTATTCGGACCTCATCGCCCATTTCCTCGTCGATCACGCTGCCCAAAATGATGTCGGCATGGTCATCGGCTTCAGCCTCGATGATCCCTATGGCATCTTCGACCTCCGTCAAAACCATGCTTGAGCTGCCCGTAATGTTGATCAGTGCCGCCTTTGCACCTTTGATAGAATTCTCTTCCAGCAGCTTACTGTCGAGAGCGGTGCGCATCGCATTTGATGCAGCATCCTCTCCTTTCGCCGAGCCGACCCCCATCAATGCCACGCCTTTGCCCCGCATCACTGTTTTTACGTCTGCAAAATCGAGGTTGATCAATCCCGGACGAGTTATAAGTTCAGTGATACCCTTAACCGCTTGAAGCAATACATCATCCGCACGGCGAAAAGCCTCGACGATAGTTATATCTTTCTCAACACTGCTTAGATTCGAGTTCGGTATTGTGATAAGCGTATCTACGCAGCCGCGAAGATCAGCGAGGCCTTCTTCTGCCTGTGTCTGCCGTTTCTTGCCCTCGACCTTGAAAGGTTTGGTAACGACCGCCACGGTAAGAATGTCGAGTTCCATGGCCAACGACGCAACGACCGGTGCCGCACCGGTTCCCGTGCCGCCGCCAAGACCTGCGGTCACAAAAACCATGTCGGCCCCGTCGAGAAGTTCGAACAACTTTTCATGATCCTCGAGTGCAGCGTTACGCCCGACCACCGGATCTGAACCGGCTCCGAGTCCTCTCGTTGAAGTTGTACCAAGCTGAAGCTTGATCGGAGCTTTTGAAGCGTCTAGTGCCTGGACGTCGGTATTTGCGACGATGAACTCAACATTTTTAATGCCGGACTCGATCATGCGATTCACGACATTCCCGCCGCCGCCGCCGACGCCGATCACCTTGATGCGTGCTCCGGTGACAGGCGGTTCGTCAATGAACATTTTGATGCCGTTCGGCTTGGTTTGAAGGTCGTCTAGTTCTATGAAACTGGCCATTTTATTATAAGGACACGAAAAAGACCGTGTTTTTGAAGTTCTTGCCTGAATAACAAGATATTGTGTTGACGGAATGGAAGCATACAACGATTAGCGTGGAAAATCCAGCCGACAAATAACGCTTAGCTAACTTTTTCGCGAAAATCTTCCGATCCATTCCACTATTCGCCCGACAGAGAATCTGCCGCCGGAGCCGCCTTCCCGCTGCTGGGCACGCATAGACCAATATGCAAGCCCGCAAGCAACCGACCACTGCGGATGCCGCACCTCATTCAGCAGCCCGTCAAATCGTGAAGGATCCGGCGTCCCGACACGTGTAGGCGCATCAAACACCTGCTCGGCGATCTCAGCAATGCCGCGGATCGCCGCTCCGCCGCCCGTCAAAAAGACACCGGCCGAGAAACGAGAACCCGTCTCTCTGGCCGCCTTTGACACATGCTGCAGTAATTCAACTGCGCGCGGCTGGAGAATGTCGGTCAAGATCTCCTTGGAAAGCGTTCGTATCTCGTCACGCCCAAATGGCACGATCTCAATGATGTCCTGACGCTCTTCCGGAGTTAACAAGTACGACGCTGCACAGCCGAATTGATGCTTGATCTTGTTGGCTTCGGGAATCGAAACTCGCAGACCGGTCGCAATGTCTTTCGTGAAAAGCATACTGCCGAAAGGAAAAACCGCCGTGTGCTGCACCGCACCGCGGCCGAAGATCATCATACTCGTGACCTCTGAACCCATATTGACTACCGCGCAGCCATATTCCTTGTCGTCGTCCGTCAGGACCGCGGTCGCGGCCGCAAGCGGTTCCAGAACAAGATCCTCTACCTCAATGCCGGCCTTGGTGACCGCTTTTGTCAAATTTTGCTTACCGGCGCTTGGGCTTGAGACCACATGCACCAAAGCTTCGAGACGCGAACCCTGCATCCCGACGGGTTCTGTAATGCCGTCCTGGCCGTCTATGATGAATTCCTGCGGCAAACGGCTGACTATTTCCCAGCCCGGCGTCAGCGGCATCGCACTGGCCGAATCTATCGCACGTTCAACGTCGTCCATCGTGATCTCTTTGTCCTGTCCCGCTACCGCGACAACCCCGTTCTTGTTCTCGCCCTGCAGATGCTCGCCGGACAGGTTTACCGTTGCCGAGGACACCTCGATGCCGCAACGCTTCTCAGCATCGATGACAGCCTTCCCTACGGCGTCAACTACGGATTCGGCAGAGGTGATGACGCCGCGGCGCAGCCCTTTTGATTCGGCGTCGCCCATTCCGACGATCGCCATCCGACCGTCTTCGGCGGCTTCGCCGATCACACAGCGAACCCGGCTCGTCCCGATGTCTAAACCGACCGAATGGATCTCATTGCTCATTTATTAAAACTCCAAAAATTGAATGACCGGCGACACGCCTGCCGCATCAATAGAACGCACCCTGTCCTCCTTGCCGCTGATCGCGTCAAGAGCAGTTTTCAGCCCTTTGCCGATATTGTCGCGAGCGAGGGTCACTGCGATCGGCCGTTCGCCGTCCTTCACTGAGACTACGGGAACTCGCGGATTTGAAAGATCCGCGGCTGCAACGCTGTTCTCTATTCCGAACTGTTTCAATTCGTCGAAAACCTTTTTAAACATTTTCAGACGAGCCAAATTTTCCGTGTGGGCTATTTCAGTTTTCGCTTCGTCCCAGCCCTTCATGTAAAACGGAAAAGCGTTCTCGCCGGCTCCGGCTTTCGCTAAGAAGGCACCTTCACTATCAACGAGAAAGTCACCGGCTGCCGTACGAACGACCGCGATCGGAATGCGTTCTTCCAGAACGACCTTTATGCCTGACGGCAGCGAAGCCGATACCGATGCTGTGCGTACGAAGGGAAATTTCTCGATCTTCTGCTTCATCGATGCATAATCGGCATTCCAAACGCCCGTGCTTTCCGCTTCGGCAAAAACCACTCGGCGAATGTCTTCAACGCCGGTACGGTCATTGCCCGCGACGTAAACATTCTCAAGCCTGAAAAAGTCAGATCGCGTCGCGGACTGATATCCCATCACACCCAAATAGCCAATGCCTATCAACAAAAAGACCGATAATATCGACGGGATCACATATTTGGCTGTGGCGGCGCCCACGGATACATTCTTGGCTGTCCGCTTACGGGTCGGTTTACGGCGTTTTACGACCGTGCTTTTTGCAGTTGTTTTTCGTTTTCGCGTGGCCATACCTTTATCTATTTCGATCGGAGTCTTGCTAAAATTTCGTCCGCCAATTTTGTCACGCTGCCTGCCCCGAGAGTTATGACAAGGTCGTTCGGCTGCAGAATGTCTGCCACAGTTGCCGCAGCCGTTTCAATGCCGCCGATATATGTGATGCTCTTGTGGCCGTAGCGGCGGATGTTCTCAGCAAGATTTTCTGCTGTGATTCCTTCTATCGGCTGTTCGCTTGCAGGATAGATATCGAGCAGCAGAACGACGTCAGCATTGTTGAACGCAACTACAAAATCGTCCATCAGATCCCGCGTGCGTGAATAGCGATGCGGCTGAAATACGACGACCGTTCGGCGGCCTGCCGATCCCTTTTTTGCAGCTTCGAGCGTAGCCACGATCTCGGTCGGATGATGACCGTAATCGTCCACAACGAGAATTCCATTGACCTCGCCCTTGACCTGAAAACGGCGGTTCGCGTTCTTGAAATGCGAGAAGGCCGCAGAGATCTGATCGAACGGCACCTCAAGCTCCATCGCAACCGCCGTCGCAGCTAAGGCATTGTAAACATTGTGCTTACCCGGCACGGGCAGATCGATCTTTCCCAACAACGTGTCGCCTTTCACCACATCGAAACCGCAGCCAAAATCGCCCGTGTATTCGATATTCCTCGCTGACACATCTGCCTGTGCGGTCAGCCCGTACGTAATGCGACGGCGTTTGATGTTCGGGATCAGAGCTTGAATATTCGCATCGTCCAAACAAATGACCGCGGCACCATAGAACGGCACCTTGTTTACGAAATCGGTGAAACACTGAATGACGTCGTCCATATCCTTGTACGATTCCATGTGTTCCTTGTCGATATTGGTAACAACGGCGATGGTCGGATAAAGCATCAAGAACGACCGGTCGCTTTCATCGGCCTCGGTGACGAACCATTCGCTTTCGCCAAGCCTGGCGTTTGAACCGAGAGTATCGACAACGCCTCCAACGATGGTCGTCGGATCAACGCCGGCGTGTCCTAATATCGTGGCGATCATCGACGTGGTTGAGGTCTTGCCGTGCGTTCCGGAAACCGCGATCGAATACGGCTTCAGCGTCATCAATTCCGCAAGCATCTCTGCACGCGGTATAACGGGAAGCCCAAGTTCCCTCGCTCGGACCATCTCCGGATTATCTTTCTTGATAGCAGATGAGTACACCACGACCTCAGCATCTGCCACGTTCTCGGCGGAATGCCCTTCGTAGATCTTCACGCCGAGACTCTCAAGCCGTTCGGTATTTTTTGAGCGATTTGCGTCAGATCCGCGAACCTCGAAGTCGAGATTAGCCAGCACCTCGGCTATACCGCTCATACCGATGCCGCCTATGCCGATAAAATGAATTTTCGTAACGTGTCGAAACATAAAAAAAACTAATTCTTCCCGTCGGCTGCCAATTCCTCTATCATATTAACTGTTGCGTCCGCGGCATCTGCCCGAGCCAAAACGCGAGCGGCGGCGCCCATCTTGCCGAGGGTCTCAGGATCGCGGGCAAGAGAGACGATCTCGTCGGCGATCCGTTCGGGCGTTAATTCGGTATGAATGACCATTCTCGCCGCTCCCTTCTGAACAAGCGCCTCTGCATTTTTCCTTTGGTGATCATCGGCGGCCCCCGGAAATGGGATCATAACCGCCGGTTTTCCCGACGCACATACTTCGGCACAGGTCGTCGCACCCGAACGGCAAATTATCAGGTCAGCCTTATCGAAAGCGGCCACCATCTCTGAAATGTACGGCCGAACATCAGCATCGTCCCAACCTTCCGCAGTATATGCGTTACGCACGGCCTCAAATTGAGCCTCGCCTGTTTGATGTGTGAATGAGAGCTTTCCCTTTTCCTCAGCGAACAATGGCAAGGCTGCGATCACCGCGTCATTGATCGCCCGAGCTCCCTGCGAGCCGCCAAAGATCAAAACCTCGACTCTTTCATCCGGCGGACGCGTCGGGATATCAAAGAACTCTTTCCTCACGGGATTCCCCGTGACTACCGCTTTTGCGCCGAAAGACGGTACCGCGGCATCGAATGTCAAAGCAGCTTTATCTACGAAACGTGCTAGCTGGCGATTCGTAAATCCCGGCAAAGCGTTCGAGTCCATGACAAGCGTGGGTTTCCCCATAAAATGTGCGACGAGTAAAACGGGACCGGAAACGTATCCGCCTGCACCTACGACAACGTCGGGTTTGAATTCCCGGATCAGCGTCCTAGCTTCCCAAAAACTTCGGGGCAGCAAAGCGGCTCCCTTCAGCTTTTTTAACAGACTGACGTTTTTGAGTCCCGCACTGTGAATTAACGCCAGCTGAAATCCATTCTCAGGAACAATTCTCGTTTCAAGCCCCCTTGCGGTACCGACGAACAATATCTCTGTATCGGCATTACGCTCTTTTAGGACGTTAGCCACTGCAATGCCGGGATAAATGTGGCCTCCTGTCCCGCCCGCGGCGATAAGGATGCGCAATTGAGGCGATTCACGCATATTTTCGCCTCCTTTTTGCCGAGGTCCGCGTACGCGTATCGGCGAATACTTCTGATTCCGCATGCCGGGCGACGCTCAAAAGAATGCCGATACCGACCAGAGTCACCAAAACTGACGAACCTCCGTATGAGATGAAAGGCAATGGGATTCCCTTTGCCGGCAGTATCGAAGTGACCACGCTGATGTTGAACAATGCCTGTACGATTATGCCCGTAATGATGCCTATGCTCAGCAGCATCCCGAACCTGTCAGGAGCCAGCACTGCTGCTCGGGCCCCGCGCCACAGCAGTACGCCGAACGCCAGGACCACTCCCATCGTTCCTATAAGGCCAAACTCTTCGCCGACGACCGAAAAGATAAAATCCGAGTATGGATAAGGCAAATAGAACAGCTTTTGATGCCCCTTTGCATAGCCTTCGCCAAAGATACCGCCCGAGCCGATCGCATATAGTGACTGAACAACCTGATATCCCTCTTTACTCGCGTATTGATGCGGATCAAGAAATGCCATCATTCTTGCGACCCGCCAAGGCGCCAGCAGGATCGCACCGACACCTATCGCCCCCAAAACAGCAACAACGCTTGCAATATGCAGTATTCGCGCCCCGGCAGCAAAATAAACGGCGCAAAATATCGCGCAGAGGACTATGGTCGTTCCCAGGTCTTTTTCCATGAAGACGAGCCCGCCAAGGAGCGCCAATATCAGCAGGCTCGGGATGACGCCTTTTGTGATGCTGCCAACCTCGTCCTCGCGCCGGGCGAGCCAATATGCGAGCGCCACCGCAAGAGCGATCTTCGCAAGTTCCGAAGGCTGGAATGAAAAGCCGGAAAACCGAATCCACCGCTTCGCCCCGTTTATTTCCGGAAACCAGAAAACCGCTATCAACAAGATCGTAGTGACCAAAATGATGGCGATAACGACCCACGTTTTCCTTAAGTGACGGTAATCCATTCGGCTGATGCCGAACATCGCCGCAAGACCTGCGACCGTAAACATGAGCTGTTTGAAAAAATACGTGAACTGGCTGCCGCTGTCAGTTTCCTTTAGGGCAAACATCGCAGACGCGCTGTAGACCATCATCACGCCGAACAAGGCGAGTCCCGTCGCTACGGCGAACATGATCCAATCATATTTTTTCTCAGCTGCAGCCATATTGATATTACGCTTCTGCTTTCTGCGATGCGGCCATGTCAGCAACTGACCGTTTGAAAGCCTCACCCCGTTGCTCAAAGCTGCAGAACATGTCAAAACTCGCACATGCGGGAGCCAGAAGAACTCGGTCCCCGCGGCCCGCCAGCTCAAATCCGGTCCTAACGGCATCTGCCATTGACGCCGCCCGCGTGATCGGTGCAATACCTGTCAGCTGTTTCTCGATGTTGTCCGCATCCTCTCCGATCAGGACCAAATGTGAGACCGACGCTTCGATCAACGGGATCAACGGCGAGTACGGAGCGTTCTTGCCGCGTCCGCCCAAAATGAGTACGGTTTTGCTTTCTTGATCCGCGAGGGCTTCAAGGGCTTTCGTCGTAGCATCAACCGATGTTGCCTTGGAGTCGTTGTAAAACTTGATCCCGGAAACCTCTGCGACAAATTCGATGCGGTGTTCTACTCCTTTGAAGTTTCTGACGGCTTCAGCGATCTTTTCGATCTCAGCACCGCAAGCAATACCGGCCGCAAACGCAGCGAGCACATTTTCTACATTGTGAAGGCCCGGAAGAAAGATGTCGTTACGTGTGGTCAGCCGCGTCTCCGTACCGCCGGACCGGTATATCAATTCCTGGCCCCGCAGAAAACAGCCCTCATCCAATTCGCGTTTCACGCTGAAAAGCAGCGTTCGAGACCGCAGTCCTTTCGCCCATTCTGCAGTTATCTCGTTGTCAGCGTTCAATATCGCCGTGTCATGCTCAGTTTGATTCATGAACAGGCGATGTTTTGCCGCCGCATAATCGAAAAACGAATCATATCTGTCCAAATGATTGGGGGTTACATTCAGGCAAATTGCGACATCGGGGCGCAAGTCTCGGATCGTCTCAAGTTGAAAACTAGATAGTTCAACAACGCTCCAACCGTCATCGACTGAGCCTTCGACCAATGAGATCATCGCGTTGCCGATATTGCCGCCAACCTGTGTTTCAAATCCCGCTGTCTTGAGTATCTCCCCTATCAGGGCGGTTGTGGTGGTCTTTCCGTTCGAACCGGTGATGCCGACCATGCGGCCTTTAAGGAAACGGTACGCAAGTTCTACTTCGCCGATCACCTCACCGTCTTTACGGTCAACATATCGTGCGGGAATGGTGTTCGTCGGCACGCCCGGTGAGATCACAACCAGATCGATCTGATCCAGCAGCCACGAAGGCAGGTCGCCGGCGATCAAACCGATGTTGTGTGAGCCCTTCAGAGATCGGGCTAGATCGCTCCATTCCTCGACCGGCTTTCGATCATACAGTGCGACGGTCGCACCTCTTTCGGCCAGAAAACGCGCAGAGGCTACACCGGACCTGCCGGCTCCCAAAACGAGCGATTTCTTTCCGAGTACTTCCATCTTTTACAAAGCTTTAACGCAGCTTTAGTGTGGTCAGGCTCAACAGTGCAAATAGGATAGCCCCGATGACGAAACGAAAAACGATCTTTGATTCGTCCCATCCCAGAACCTCGAAATGATGATGCAGCGGCGTCATTTTGAATATTCGCCGCCCCGGCTGACCGCCGCGCTTCGTCAGCTTAAAGAACGAGACCTGCAGCATGACCGACAACGCCTCCAGTACAAATATCCCGCCGACGAACGGAAGAAGTAATTCCTGCTTCGTCAATACCGCGACAGTCCCCAGAGCTCCGCCGATCGCAAGCGATCCAGTGTCTCCCATAAAGACCTCTGCCGGAGGCGCATTAAACCATAAGAAGCCCAGGCTTGCCCCTGCCATCGCACCGCAAAATACGGTCAATTCGGCCGCCGCCGGATTGTGCGTGATATCAAGGCGTTCTGCCCATCTCGCATCACTGGCAACGTAGGTGAGTCCCGTTAAAGCGGCCATCGCAATGAAAGTCGTGCTTGCGGCGAGTCCGTCGAGCCCGTCCGTCAGGTTTACCGCATTCGACGAACCGACCACAATGAACATCATGAAAAACAGATAAATAATCGGTCCGACATATGTGATGCCGTCTATATCGGCGGTGGCCTTAAAGAACGGTATGCTTAGGTTCCATGGATAACTTCCCCACGCCCAAAGTATCGCCCACACCAGAAGAACGACCGTGATCTGTCCCGCAAATTTCTGCTTTCCTGTGAGCCCGAGGCTGCGCTTTTTTACGATCTTGATGTAATCATCGCCAAATCCGATGAGAGCGAACAGAATTGTCGCACCCAAAGCGATCCACATATATAGACTGTCGGCTCGCGCCCATAGAACGGTCGCAAAGATCACCGAACCGATCATCAGGGTGCCGCCCATCGTCGGTGTTCCATGCTTTTTTTGGTGGGATTCAGGCCCTTCCTGGCGAATTTCCTGGCCGTACTTCAGCTCCTTCAGCTTTGCGATGACCTTGTTACCGAACAACAGCGAGATGAGCATGGCAGTTATCGCTGCCATCGCGGTTCGGAATGTCACATATTGAAATACATTCAGGCCTTTGAAGAACCAGGACTCGCTGAACTGCCCATACTGGCGGAAAAGGATCTGATATAGGAAATAATAGAGCATCGCAATCTATGCCGACCCGGCAGCCTACTTCCCACGTAACGTGAATCTCTCCAACAACTTGTCTATGACGATCTCTGTCCTCACGCCCCTTGAGCCTTTAACCAAAACGACGTCACCCGGGCGGACCTGATCTGCCAACAGTTCGCCCGCCAATGCAGAATCCTCGCAAAATCGGGCGTCAATAACGCCAGCCTCTATCGCACCGGATACAAGCGACCTCGCCATTCCGCGAACGCCGAGCAGCATATCGATCGACTCGGCGCCCAATTTTCGCCCCGTTTCAGTATGTATGTTTTCGGTATCCGGCCCCAACTCGAGCATTTCGCCCGCTACTACGATCTTTCGCGAATCAGCCGGGCTTCCGCTGATAAGAGTTCTCACCATCGAAAGCAACGCATCCGGATTGGAATTGTACGAATCATTCACGATCGTGAAACCCTCCTTGAAGTGCATCAAAACCCCTCTCTGAGGCGGTGCTTCAACCGTCGATAGTGCCCTCGCAATTGCGTCGATTTCCATCCCGGCCGCATACGCCGCAGCCGATGCCGCCAAAGCGTTCATTATATTGTGCGTCCCGTCCAGCGGAAATTCGACCGAACGCTTTTCACCGCGAATATTCACATCAAAGGTTGTACTGCCGAAGCCTGAGACAATAATATTCTCTGCTGAGACATCAGCGGTCCCACGCATTCCGTAAGTAATGACACTGCCCTTGCTGAACGCTGCCATATCCGCGACACGGAAATCATCTGCATTCAGGACCGCCGTTCCGCCGTCTTTCATGCCTTGGACGATCTCAGCTTTTGCCTGTGCGATCCGCTCTATGCTCCCCAAATGCTCTCTGTGAACCGGCAGAACGTTGAGGACGACTGCGATGTCCGGCGGCGTGATCCGGCAAAGGCGCTCGATCTCGTGCAGCGGCGTGGACATGCCCATTTCGAGCACGGCGATGTCGTACGAGTAATCGGCGACGAGATTCAATACCGTCAGCGGATGCCCGAGGCCGTTGTTGTAGTTCTTGATATTGCGAAGAACCTTATTACCGCCGAAATCAAGCAGGTGCGCCGTCAACTCCTTTGCCGTTGTCTTTCCCGCACTTCCGGTGATAGCTACCACCTTTCGTCCCCAGTCAAGATAGACCCTGTGTGCCAAACGCTGCAAAGCGGCGATCGAATCATCGACAAAGATCAAACGGCTCTCAAACTTTGACAGTTCGTCCCGATATTCCTCAAATCGGTCCCGCCGAACGACCGCAGCGACGGCTCCGCGTTCAAAGGCCGCAGTGACATAAACTGTCGAGTCCTCGAATTCGCCATTGAACCCGTTCTGTCTGTATTCAGGCTGCGAAAGTGCGAAAAACACGCTGTTCGGCCCCGATTCGCGAGAATCAATAACGAACGAACCCACTTCGCTGTCAAGCAAAGTGGGGTCGATGCCCGCCGGCGGCGAGCCGATGTATTCAATGACGCGACTAAGTTTCAATTTCCCTCAAATACGGTATCTTTCTGAAATGAAATGGAACCGCCCCGTCATAGGCAGTTAGTTTCTCGACCACCCTCGGGCGTCCGTCTCCGGGCTTATCTTTTGACTTCGGAGCCTGAACTTCCTTTGGCTTTTCTAAACTCTTTTTAGGCTCCGCCTTTTTTGTCTTCTCACCTTTATCAACTGACGAGGAAACGGCCGGCACCTTTTTCTCAGGTGCAGGTTCCGTCTTTGTAACCGGCTGCGGAGGCACCGCACTTTTCGGCTGGTCCTCGCGAACTCCCAACTGCTCGAGCAAATACTGCGTCACGTCGCGAAAAATAGGTGCCGCGACCTGGCCGCCGTCACGTCCGCCATTTCGGGGCTCATCTATTACCACCGCGACCACGACCTCCGGATCATCCGCCGGAGCCATTCCGATGAAGGACGAGATGTACTTGCTTGAATCTACGGACTTGGTCTCAGGATTGAACTTCCAGGCAGTACCGGTCTTACCTGCGACCGAATATCCGTCAAGTTTCGCGCGTTTGCCCGTCCCGGAAATGACCACCTTTTTGAGCAATTCGCGCATCGCGGCTGCCGTTTCTGCCGAGACAACACGCACCTGCTCCGGAGCCTTTTTTGAAGGCGGTTCGGTATTCGTAGTTCGAACTTCTTTGACGATATTGGGGCTCACTCTGACGCCGTTGTTGCCTATGGTCGCAAAAGAAACGGCCATTTGCAACGCGGTTACTCCCATCTCATAACCTATCGCCTGTGAGGCAAGCGAATCGCCGCTCCACCGCTCCGGTGAGCGAATTATACCCGAAACTTCGCCCGGCAGTTCAATACCCGTTTTTGAGCCGAATCCCATCTTTCGGGTCATTGAATGAAAGTCTTCCTTGCCGACCGAGAGGGCTGTCTTTATCGCGCACACATTGCTTGATTTGGCCATCGCGTCGACCGCCGGGATGGGCCCGCCGCCGTGCTTGTCCTTAAATGTACGCCCGCCTACGGTAACAGTGCCGTTGCCTGCATCGATACTCGAATCCGCGCTCAAAAGCCCTTTATCTACAGCAGACGCATACGTTACGAGCTTGAAAACCGACCCAGGAGAATACACTGACTGAACCGAGTTGTTCAGCACGAATTTTGAATTGGCCTCGGTAACAGTATTGGGATCAAAATTTGGATAATTTGCGAGGGCAAGCACCTCTCCGGTTTTCGGTTTTATCGCAATCAGCATGCCTGACCGGGCACCTGAATCTACAACGCCTCTTTCGAGAGCCTGTTCCGCGAAGTATTGGAAATTCGCGTCGATCGTCAAGACAACATCGCCGGGGTGGCCTTCTTTTTCAACATCCTCTTCTCTGATCACCCTGCCGAGCCTGTCGCGGACCTGCACCTTTTCTACTATCGAGCTTCTCAAGACCTTATCCAGCGACTGTTCGATACCGGCTTTGCCTGAATCTGACGAATCGCTGAATCCGATCGTCTGCGAGGCAAGTGTTTGGTAGGGATAGCTGCGGCGCTGGTCCTCGCGCCAATGAAGTCCCTTGAAACTGGGAAGATCAGGCTTTCGAGCCTCTGCACGATCTAACTCTCGATTCACCCTTGTCACGACTTCGTCGTCGAGCTTTTTGGCAAGTGGAACAAACTTTTTGCCGCCTTCCTTTCCCTTTCTTAGAGCATCGGAAAGCTGTTTGACATCTATCTTAAGAGCCTTCGCAACTGCGGCGGCCGTGCCTCCCACGTCCTCTACCTCGGTTGCGTCCGCATACAGCGTCCTGGCACGAACGCTCATCGCCAGGGTCCGGCCATTTCGGTCAAGGATCGACCCGCGCATTAGCTTCGTTTGTTTTATATCCTGCCGAATATCGAGAGCTTTTTCGCGCAGCCATCCGGATTGGGTCACTTGCAGATGGACGAGCCTTGCAGAAACGCCGAGCATCCAGATCACCATCACTGCGACAATGATCATGAACCGTGTGAAGGCCTGATGCCGCCGGTCAAGTTTTGCACTCTTTTTTCGCCGCATCTGCTCCTCCTAATTTGCGATCCTTTGCCGTGATTCGCCGCGTTCAGCCAACGGCTTTGCGGCGGCCTTACGCTCTCTTGTTTCCCCGCCGTTCGGAGCAGTTGCCGCCGTCTTTACCACAAATGGATTTCCTTCCGATGAGGCTTCCTCATTCTGAGCGGGTTTTGGAGGCATGGCTTTTTCTTTGACGATCGATGAGACCTTCACAGTTTCGTCAGATGTTGCTGTTGAGGGCACCACGCCAAGCCGTTTTGCGGCACGCTTTAGTTCTGCCGGTGACAACGCCACTTCCCGGGCTAGAAGCAGGCGGCGTTTTTCAGCCTCCAGGTCGTCGATCTGCTTTTTCAAGCGAGAGTTCTTCATCCCGTAGTCAACCACGTAAAAATGCTGTTGGGCGGCGAAAAAGGTGCCGGCAACCAGAAACGCTGCCAAAAGACATATCACTATCACGGCTCTCGGCGTGATCCTTGTGCGCGATCTTTTCTTGATGGTCCTTCGTGGTGTACGTTTCTTTCTGCCGTTCATTTTAGTTGCCTCCGAGGTCAGTTGTTCGTTTCGAATTTCTTGAATCCGCGTAATTTCGCACTTCGCGAACGCGGGTTTATTGCCATTTCCGCTTCCGATGCCGTTATCGGCTTCTTTGTCAGGATCTCGCCGGCCTTGACCGCTCCGCATGAGCAGACAGGAGCCCGCCGCGGGCATACACATTTGCCCGAAAGCCTTTGGAATGTATGCTTTACAATTCGGTCTTCGAGCGAGTGAAAAGTAATGATGGCCAGCACGCCGCCCGGAGCGATCACATCTATGCTGTCGCGAATGAAAGGCTCGAGCACGTCCAATTCGCGGTTTACGGCAATTCTCAGTGCCTGAAATGTACGCGTAGCGGGGTCGATCTTTTCCTTCTTGCTCTTCGGAACCGCAGATCTTACAAGGCTCGCGAGTTCGAACGTCGTTGCTACAGGTGTGCCCGCCTCTCGGCGTTCGACTATTCGTCTGGCGATGCGGCGTGAGAACCTCTCCTCGCCGTAGAGATATATAATGTCCGCGATCTCTGCCTCTGACATTTGATCAATCATTTCCGCTGCGGTCTGACCTCCGGAGTCGGCCGACATTCTCATGTCAAGCGGAGCGTCGTATCGAAAGCTGAATCCGCGTGCCGGATCATCAAGCTGCAGCGACGAAACGCCAATATCAGCAACGATACCTCTCGGCTGACCGGCCCCCTTCGCTGCGATGATCTTTGACATATCTTCGAAATTCGACCTCACCGCCGTGAATCTGTCGCCAAACCGAGAAAGACGGGACATTGCCATTTCAAGGGCTATCGGGTCCTGATCAATTCCCAGCACCGTACACGCAGCATTGGCTTGCAATATCGCCTCCGAATGGCCGCCGACCCCAAGCGTTGCATCGACGAAAAAGCCGCCACTGCCTACGTCAAGCAGGTGGATGACCTCTTCACACAATACTGGGATATGCACGTTCTCGTGTCGCTGTTCATCGAACTGATTCTTTTCGACCGGCACATTCGTCAGATTTTCTACCACGTTCCCGGTATTTCGGCAGAGGCGTCGAGCCCTCTTGCGCGATCACCAAATGCGCTTAATTAATTAAACAGTTTCTTTAGTTTTTAGCGTGAGACCACCTGAATGAAACATCAGGTACTTCAATTAATGCAAAGTTTACTTGGGCTTAAGACACTTGTCAAGCAAAATCCTAGCTCATTCTGTTTAAATCTTTTCTTAAGCACTTGCGCCGATTATTTGTCTGAATTTTCTAATTTGCGGCCATTTCCACATGCCCGAGCCGCTGTCAATGCAATTTCCTTTGTCATTGTTCGTCAGGCTGTGTAAGATAGAACGTCTTTCGAACGAAGCAGATGTCTTCAGAATTCGTACAGCTCCTGATCTTTGGCCTGTTGGCGGGCGGCGCGAATATCCTTGGCGGGCTGGTTCTTTTCCCTTCCAGGCTTCACGTCTTTTACAAGAAATCGCTTAGATATTTGCTGGCTCTCGGCGCAGGATTCATGCTCTCGGTGACGTTCTTTGAGCTATTACCTAACACAATTGAAATATGGGCCAAGAACTCTGATCATTTCGCCGAACAACTATATATTCCGATGGCCCTCTTGATAGCGGGCTATCTCATCACACAATTTGCCGAACATACGATCGCTCCTCATTTCCACCTAGGCGAAGAGGTCCATGCCGGAGAGATGATCTCTACATCTTCGGCCTATACGGGGGTTGCGGGGTTGCTGATCCATACTTTCTTTGACGGGGTTTCGATCGCAGCAGCCGCTCATATTGACATTAGGGTCGGCCTTTTGGTCTTTCTTGCCGTCATGCTTCACAAATTTCCGGAGGGATTCACTGTCGGATCGATGGTCCTTGCCGCCGGCAAGGGCGTGCGTCAGGTAATTATCGCAACATCGCTGACCGGTTTTATGACCTTTGCCGGCGTAATCCTTTTCTATTTGGTAGGCGCAAATCTTGGATTCACCGTCGCATATGCATTACCTCTCGCCGCGGGCGTCACTCTTTATGTCGCTGCCAGCGATCTAATTCCTGAGGTTAATCACCACGGCGGCAAGAGCCCGCTGGTCTCGATCTCTGTGATCGCAGGAGTAGCATTGTTTTTCGGCACCCAATCCTTACTGCATCAAATTCTCGGCCACGGCCATTGACCCAAATTCTTGAAACTTCCCTGCACGGTCTTCGTAAATTTCATACGGAGGCATTTGAGTGAAATGAGAGAACCATTGCTGGCCGGAATATTGAGCTTACTGATTCCCGGACTCGGTCAAATTTATAACGGTAGGATACTTATCGGAATAATATGGCTAGTGCTGACCGGTTTCTCCTGGATCGGTTCCGCGGGGCTTTTGGGATGGGTCGTCCATCTCATAGCAGCGTGGTGCGCATACAGCTATGCAAAGGATAATCCTGTTCGCACTTGAATGATCTTCATTCGTTCCTCCTCCGGGCCCGTCGCCTGAAAAAGGCGGCGGGCCTTTTTGCGAATTTCGATAATCGGGTGATTTTGTGTAACATTAATCGTTGCCGATATGGTAAAAGACGGTATTCCTTTCGTGTTGGTTCCTGCCATCACAGCCCTTGTCTTTGGTGTATTTCAGATCTGGACAGGCGTCGTGGTATTTGTCCTGCTTGCGGGATTCATGGCCTATTTCTTCCGCGATCCTGAAAGAGTGATACCGACAGAACCCAACATCGTCGTTTCCGCAGCAGACGGCCGAGTGACGAGAATTGAGGACCGCGAAGGCGGAATGTTCGTGAGCGTATTCCTATCTCCGTTGGACGTGCATATCAACCGTTCGCCGATAGCAGGCGAGATCGTCGATATTACTTACACGCCGGGTAAGAAACGGCCTGCTACCAGCGACGATGCCAGCCTGCACAATGAGAGGAATGCGTTGACGATCCGAAACGGGAACTATAGGATCGTCTGCACACAGATCGCGGGTATTTTGGCGAGACGTATTGTTTGCTGGCCGTCCGCGGGTGATGTTTTAGAAAGAGGCCAACGATTCGGACTTATAAAATTCAGTTCCCGAACCGATCTGCTTTTGCCAAAAGAGGCGGAGATACTTGTAAAGGTCGGTGACCGCGTTCGCGGCGGTGAAACGCTGATCGCGAGGCTCCCGGAGCAATTATGAGCGAAAAAGAGGACTCAATACCGCCTCACAGAGGCCTTAAGAAAGGACTCTATGTCCTCCCTACGCTTTTCACGGCCGCGAATGTAGCGATGGGCTTTTTTGCCGTCCTCTACTCGATCCGAGGATTCGATCTAGTAAAAACTGCGCCCGAGGACGCTTCCTTTTACTTCAATCGTGCCGCCATCGCGATTGGACTCGCGATACTTTTCGATACATTCGACGGCCGTATCGCTCGAGCAACTCGCACAGCGACCGAGATAGGCGTGCAGTTTGATTCTTTGGCGGACGTCCTGACCTTCGGCATCGCTCCCACAGCACTGATATTCAGTTGGGCGTTCGCTCCGACATTTCACGAGAACAGCGGTGCATACGGCATTGGTGTATTCCTGTTGTTCGCATTCCTTATGTGCGGGGCATTCCGGCTTGCCCGCTTCAATCTGCAGGCCACGCGCCCGCGGGTGCTGATGGAAGGTGCTGTCAAGGTCGACAAGAACTATTTTGTCGGTTTACCGATCCCTCCGGCCGGCGGCCTGCTTGCGGCGATAGTGCATTTTCATCCGATGCCCCTTTCCACACTCGGCGAGTCCGCCGCAAAGTATTATGGATTCGCACTAATGGCTCTCGTCGGAATTTTGGCTCTTCTTATGGTGAGTACGATCCGCTACGTGAGCGCAAAGACGGGCAGCAAAGGCCGAAAGGGCTTTCTCCTTGTGCTTTTCCTGGCCGGCGTCGCGATGGCGATCTGGCTGTATTCCCAATATACCCTTCTCATTCTTGCCGGAGCCTACGTCGCTCACGGCCTTGTGCTGTTTGTCGTACGGCCGTTCCTTGTCAGGCCTAAACTAACGGAAGACTAACGAGATGGATTCGGGGACCGATAGCCGTTTGAAAATGGCCTGAAAACCTATAAACTTGAGCCTAATGCAGGCCGAATCAAAGAAAGGATCAAAACTGGAATTACTGAAGGACCGCTCAGCTGCGGCAGAGTTGGGCGGCGGCGAAAAGCGCCTCGAAAAGCAGCGTTCTGCCGGGAAGATGACCGCCCGCGAGCGCATAGATCTTCTTCTCGATGACGGCACATTTGAGGAATTCGATAAATTCGTCACGCATCGTTCCCGGGATTTCGGTTTGGAAGAACAGCTTTTTCCCGGCGACGGCGTAATAACCGGGCATGGGCTTATCGACGGCAGGCCGGTATTCGTCTTCGCTCAGGATTTCACGGTCTTCGGCGGATCATTATCCGAGACCCATGCCCAAAAGATCTGTAAGGTAATGGATCTGGCAATGAAGACAGGAGCACCTGTCATCGGACTCAATGACTCCGGCGGAGCTCGCATTCAGGAAGGCGTGATGAGTCTTGCAGGCTACGCAGACATCTTTCTTAGAAATACATTATCGAGCGGCGTCATCCCGCAGATCAGCTGCATTCTTGGGCCGTGTGCCGGCGGAGCGGTCTATTCGCCTGCGATCACGGACTTCAATGTGATGGTCAAAAACACGTCGTATATGTTCATAACGGGCCCCGACGTAATAAAGACCGTCACTCACGAAGAAGTGACAAAAGATGAGTTGGGCGGGGCGATGACGCACAATTCGAAGTCCGGCGTCGCCCATTTTGCTGCTGAATCGGACGAACATGCATTGCGTATAACACGGGAACTGTTCTCGTTCATTCCGGGAAATAATCTTGACGATCCGCCGTTCGCCCCTACGAACGACCCGGAGAACAGGACCGACGAGAAGCTCAATGCAATGGTTCCCGAGACGGCAACGCAGCCGTACGACATCCGCGACGTCATTCATTCAGTGGTTGACGACGGTTACTTCTTCGAGATCCAAGAACACTATGCGCCGAATATCGTTATCGGTTTCGCACGGCTCGGCGGATATTCGGTCGGCATCGTCGCTAATCAGCCCGCGTTTCTTGCAGGTGTATTGGACATTGACGCGTCGGTAAAAGCGGCCCGGTTCGTTCGTTTCTGCGATTGTTTCAATATTCCGCTCATCACGTTCGAGGACGTTCCCGGATTTTTGCCCGGCGTCAACCAAGAGCACTACGGCATTATCCGGCACGGAGCGAAACTGCTTTACGCTTTTGCCGAGGCAACAGTGCCCAAGATAACGGTGATCACGAGGAAAGCTTACGGCGGCGCATATTGCGTGATGTCATCCAAGCACATTCGTACAGATATCAACTTCGCGTATCCGACGGCCGAGATCGCTGTGATGGGAGCGGAAGGCGCCGTCGGCGTCCTTTTCAAACGGGAGATCGCCGCAAACGATGAAAATTATCGACTCGAAAAGGTTGCGGAGTTCGAAGAAAAATTCGCGAATCCATACGTTGCGGCAGAGCGCGGATTCATCGACGAGGTCATAGAGCCGAGTCTTACACGGCCCAAACTGATCGCCGCTCTCAAACTCCTGAAAAATAAACGGGATGTGAACCCGCCTAAGAAACACGGAAATATTCCCTTATAAGGCTTAGGTAAGGCATCTGAACAAAGTGACGAAATCGACCAACCGACCGACCGAAGCTGTGATCGATCTCGGAGCCCTGTCGCGCAATCTTTCGACTCTTAGAAATATCGCCGGCGATTCCGCGATATTGGCGGTCGTAAAGGCTGACGCTTACGGCCACGGGGCGGCCCCATGCTCTGCGAGGCTTGAGAAAGAAGGCATATCCTCTTTTGGTGTCGCGATGATCGAAGAAGCGCTCGAACTGCGGAATTCCGGTATTTCGGGAGATATCGTGATCCTCGGATCGATCTTTCATGGACAGGAAGAGGCAGTTCTGCAGCACCGTTTGGAACCGATGCTATGTTCTCGCAGGACTGCCGAATCGTTGAACAGTGCGGCCATCTCCGCAGGTAAAGTAGCGGACATTCATGTTAAGGTTGACACCGGTATGTCGCGGATCGGCATCGACGCAACTGACGCAGCAGATTTTGCGGCGTATCTCAAAGGCCTGACGGGCCTGCGCGTCAAAGGCATCATGTCCCATTTCCCTGCAGCGGACGATCCGCAAAATGATGACTTTACGGTGTCACAAATAGAAATGTTCGACGACTGCTGCCGTTCGTTCACCGCTGCGGGCCATCACCCTGAGGTCTTTGATATTGCGAATTCTCCGGGGACGCTAGCCCATTCCGGGTCACGAAAGAACATGGTCAGGCTCGGAGGCGGCCTCTACGGCCTCCTTGATGATATTATGCGGGGCCATTCGGCACTTCCCGATCTGGAGCATGTGATGAGCTTGCGGTCAGAGATCGCCCATGTTCGTCAGGTCGATGCCGGAACGACCGTCGGTTACGGACGCTCGTTTACTACTGAAAGGCCAACGCGGCTTGCAGCTGTACCCATTGGATACGCGGACGGCTATCCGCGCGGGCTTTCGAACCGCGGCTCGGCGTTAATACGCGGTCAAAAAGCAAAGGTAGCCGGCATAGTCTCAATGGATTGGACGATCTTCGATGTCACCGACATCGCCGATGCAGCCATCGGCGACGAGGTGCTGCTGATAGGAAATTCGGAAGGCCTTTCGGTCACAGCAGCGGACATCGCAGGACTTTGCGGAACCATCGGCTACGAAATAACTTGCGGTGTTTCACAGCGGGTTCCCAAGCGGTATATATCCTGAACGAACTTTTTTGAATGCCGGCTCGACTTCTGACAACACGATTCTGGACCAGGCTTTATTTCCTGGCGGAGGAATCTGACCTCTTCGGGCGAGCTGCTCAGGTAGCGTTCTTTTTCACATTCTCCTTGTTCCCGCTCCTGTTCTTTTTGTTCAGTCTTTCGGGGTTGGTTCTTGAATCTTCCGATTTTCTTAAGGATGAGGTCTTTCGATTCTTGCGGCAAATAATGCCGGTGTCGGTGTTCGAACTCGTCAACGCGACCATCGACGAGATCATCGCGAGCAGTTCCGGCAGCAAGCTCACACTCGGATTAGTTGTAACGCTTTGGACGGCGTCCGCCGGAGTAGACACGCTTCGAGCTGCCCTGAACTCCGTTTATGGGCTTTCTGAACGCCGTGCCTGGTGGCGGACGAGGCTGCAGGCCATCCTTTTTACTTTTGCCGCCACCATTCTCGGAGCGGGAGCACTTTTCGTTCTGATCAGCGGACGTGAGTTCTTTCAGCGAACGATCACCGGCTACGACGGCACCGGTGATCTTGCCCGTTTTTTGCAGTGGATCGTGTTGGTCCTTATCGTTCTGACGATCTGCGAAGCGGTTTACAACTTACTTCCTGACTATCGGAATTCCCGTTGGCACTGGATCACGCCCGGCACACTGGTCGCCGTTTCCTCTTGGCTGATACTGATCGGCGGGTTCAAGCTGTATTTAAGCTACTTCAACACCTACAATCGAGCCTACGGTTCTCTTGGAGCGGTCATGATCCTTATGCTGTGGCTGTATCTGACCTCGCTGTCGTTGATGGCAGGAGCTGCGGTCAACTCGACGTTGAGGCAGCTGGACGATGAAGACACGAAAACTGCGGACTAGGCCGTGCGAAGTGCGTTGATCAATGCCTCGCGCATCGCACCGGCAGTTCGCCAACGCTGATCGACGGATTTGGCAAGGGCGGTTTCTATCACGGACGCCACACCGGGCGGAACGTCCGGCCTATATGTTGAAAGCGGCACGATAGGCTTTTCAAATATCGCTTTTACGGTTTCGGCTATGCCCGCTTTCGGGCCGATACCAAGCGCATTTGTACCTGTCAGCAGGCTGTACGCGGTCATCCCAAGCGCATAAATATCAGACGGCGGCCGAACATCTTTGAATTCCCTCACCTGTTCAGGGGGCATGTAGGCGATAGTACCGGCGACGTCGCCTACCATGGTAACGCCGCTCATGCCTGTATCCTTGAAGCTTTTTGAAAGTCCGAAATCAGTAAGCTTTGCCGTCAGGCCCGGAGGTTCGCCGGAAACGAGTATGTTCTGCTCTTTGATGTCACGATGAACGAATCCGAGTGAATGAGCATGATTCAGAGCGGCCAGAGTCTGGCTGATTATCGCCATTGCCTCCTGATGATCAAGTTTCCCACCGCGCTGAGCCGCGAGCCGCGATGCATCCATACCGGGAACAAATTCGGAAACCAGGTAAATGATCCCGTTATGTGTTCCGTGTTCGATGAATCCGACGATGTTCTCATGTTTCAACGACGCGGCAACATCGATCTCGCGTAGGAAGCGTTTCATTGCCTGTTCGCTTACGGCAACCTCAGGCAAAAGTGTCTTGATCGCGACGGCACGTCCGTCCTTCTCGGACCTGCACAGCATCACGGTGCCCATGCCGCCTTTGCCCAATATACGTATCATCTGATATCCGGGTATGGGCTGCGGCTCGGAAAGGAGCTTTTCACGGCATTCATCACAGACGTACGTCATCTGTTCGCCTGAATCCTCAGCCTCGACCTTAACGGGTATCGCACAGTTCAGGCACGAGACGCTGACCACCGACGGCTCGTGTTTGAACGTCGCGGTATCACCTTCGTCACCTGTATTGACATCAACCTCGATGATGGTCTCGCCGCCCTGAATGCGGTCGCCGCTCTTAAGATAGGAACTTTCGACGCGGGCACCGTTCACAAATGTTCCGTTAGTCGAACCGAGATCGCGAATAAAGGCCCGCGGTGGAGCGATCTCGATAATGCAGTGGTGTCTGGAAAAGAAAGGATCGCTGGGCAGGCAAAAATGAGCTGTTTCGCTGCGGCCAATAACGAAAGTATCGTGCCGGTCGAACGAGAAAGTTCGACCTGCTTGGGGACCGGCGATCACGTTCAGGTTCACATGCATCAGCGCCGATTATATTTTATTTGCAGGATCGCCGCTAATTTAATATTGCCAAGAACATTAAGATAAGCGAAATAAGGAACGTCACGCCGCCCATCGCGATACCCGATACCGCCATGCCGGAACCCGTGTATTTCGAAGGATCATCTTGGGCTTTTCGCCAGCCGATAAAGCCCGTCACCATCGCCGGGATACCGAGCCACAACCCTCCATAACAGCAGACCAGGACCACGCTTGCGATACCGAGGATCATAGCGGCCTTTGCCATCGTATCGTCGGCGGTGCCGGCAGCAAAGCCGAATTGCTGATTGACGGCCGGCTGCCATTGCTGATAAGGCTGTTGGACCATCGGAGCCGGGGACTGATACGGATTGGTGACGCGGACATTGTCCATCACCATCGTCGGGGGCGGATCTTCAGCAAATCGCGGGGACGAAGGTTCGATCTGGAGATCGATCAGCATCTCGCCGTCATGAAGGCAGAAATTTAGGAGTTCATCAGCATAGGTCTGCTGACATCTTGGACATTGCTTCATACTAGCGTCTGATCTCGAGATCTTTGAATGCGATCTTAATGCCGTCACCGGTGTAAAGGCCGACTACGCCATTGGGAAATCCATGGACATTCCGAATGGAATTGACCTTCTTGCCGTTAATGAATAGGTCCACCATCGAATCTCCGTCGCGGATCTCCAAAATGTTCTCCTGCTTGCCGTCCTTGATCGCGTCAGATCGCGTCCAATTGACAACCACATCCTCCTTCTTCGGTGTGTGATTTACGATCCGATAGCGTTTCTTGGCCGAATCTATAACGAAGGCATAGCCCTTCTGCAAAGGCGTCGTATCGCTGTGAAACACTAGCCCAAAGCCGAGGTTCGTGGCACCGTTATCCAGATTCGTGGCCGAGACCTGAACGTCAGCTCCGATCGATTTGTATTTCGATGTCGCAGCCAGAACATAGTAGTAGCCTTTAGCCCGCGACGACATTATGAACTGACCATCGGTGAACTCCGTTTCCCCGAAAGATTTCGTCGATTGGACCCATTTTGACAGGTCGGGAGATTCGTCTTTCTTGCGAGTAGATGTCGACGAAGAAGTGTTGGCCGGCTCTGCCGTGTTCGAATTCTCGGACTTTGTGTTTGCGGTCTTCGGTTCCTGATTGGCTGCAAGAAATATGAAGCCGACTAGGCCGCCGCCGCAGATCAATCCCATTCCACCGAGGATAAGGAGCACCCATAGCCACGCCCGCGAAGACTTTTTCGGCTGCATTGAATGTTGCTGCTGGACGTTCCATTGCGGCTGTCCGGGCTGCTGCATTTGAGGCTGAGGCTGCGTCGGCCGCGGCTGATTTACAAATACAGTGTCGGGAGCGCCTTGCCCGGGAACAGCCGTCAACACCGAACCGTCCTCAAGGCAGAAGTTCAGATTTGTGTCAGTGTAGGTCTTTCGACAGGTCGGGCAGATCTTCATACGTTTAGGCTCACATCTCGGCGGTCTGGTAAATGGACAGCAATATTATACGGTCAACATGCAAAAAGTGCGACACCCCTGAATACGGTCAAACAGCGCAAATTGTTCGCCGGGTGGTCAGAGGCTGATCCCGCAGCGGCCGCAAAATCTGATGTGAGGCGGAAAAGACGTTCCGCAGCGGCCGCAAATACGCTCGGCCTGAGCAGGGGGAACACTTCGGTGAGGGTCGCTGTAAAACCCCACAGGCCGAGGTTGGCCCGACTGCGACGGAGGAGCCATATTTAGTCCGCACCGGCCGCAGAATCTGGCATTGGCACCCAACGGATTTCCGCATCGCGGACATCCTGACATCCCCGAGATCGACGCGGTACGGGCGATCGCATCGAAGATGGAACCGCCGCATCGGCCGCAAAATCGCACACCTTCGGCAAAACGCGCGTTGCAGCCGCGGCAAACGACGATACCGGGCATTACACTCGACGGCTGAGAGCCGAGACTGCTGCCGCCCGCAGATGACGGCTGGCTTGATGAACCATGCGGCGGACGGAGCTGTGCCTGAATGACCTGCTCTTCGGCGCCGGAACGAATTTCTATTACACGTTCGTCATCGCGTTCACCTGCCTTTGAAACACGAAGTACATGTTGTCCTATCGGGATATCCGACAAAACAACCCGTCCCGACGTACCGACGCTTGCTTTGCGTTCATCGTCGACATATACCTCAGCATTTACCGGGGCGAGGATCACCAGCCGGCTCTTGCCGACACCTTTTGATTCAGCAATGCCCTCAGCGGCTTCCTCAAGACTGTCGATCCACTCAGCAACGGTCGAGGGCCGTTTCGCCGGATCGGTCTCGATCGCCCGCATGACGACTTCTGCAACGGGAATGGGAACGTCTGACCTGAGAGTCGATAAGGGCGGAGGTGAATGCATCACCTTTTGCATGACGAGCTGCATCATCTCACCGGTAAATGGCGTTTTACCGCCGAGCATCAGATACGCGATAGTGCCCAAAGCGTAAAGGTCGGCACGCGCGTCAATGCCGAGCTCCGGCTGCATCTGTTCCGGCGACATGAATTCCGGTGTGCCAATGATGCCCCGTGATGAAGGCGTGGCGTTTGACGAAGCGTCCGTGACGGTCTGCGACATTATCTTTGCCAGACCGAAATCACCGACCTTGATAAAGCCGTCGCCGCCTTTACCCTTCTGCATTATGAAGATGTTCGCCGGTTTCAGATCTCGGTGAAGTATTCCCAGGTCGTGGGCCGCGTCGACACCGTCGGCGATCTGCCTCAACAGACGAACGGCACGTTTTACGGTCAATGTACCTTCGCGGCGAAGCAGCTTATGCAGCGTCTCGCCCTCGACATATTCCATTACCAAATAGAACACGCCGTCCTCTGTCTCGCCGAAATCGGTGACACTAACCGTGTTTGGATGCTGTATCGATGCCGCGGCCTGCGCCTCTCTTTCAAAACGCACGATCGCCTCGCCCTCTTCGAGGTTATCGCTGCTCAAAATGTCCTGCCGAACGGTCTTTACCGCAACGTGACGAGTTTCGAACTTATTATCCTTGGCAAGATAGACCTGCCCCATCGCGCCGCGGCCGAGACGCCGTACCAGCATATAACGGCCGGCTATCATTTGCGGCCCCGGCAGCGAGACGCGCGTTTGCGTTCCGTCGAGAGGGCAATTAGCCACCTCGTCAGGAAAACACTGCTCGCATTTTGGGCATTCTCTCATTCTACGTCATCGGGCCAAACGCTATTTTCACCGCTATCGCCCGTCCTTGCAATGTTTACTGGATAAAATGACGATGCCTATATGGATCAAAGGGGGCGAAACTTTCCTATCGGCGAACGCCGTCGATACTTTGAATGGCAGGAAACAGGTATTGAAATTTCGGATATGCTATTTCAGATTTGAAATTCGATTTTGTTATACTTTGCTTTGCAAATGGGTCGTTAGCTCAGTTGGTAGAGCAGCGGACTCTTAATCCGCGGGTCGCAGGTTCGATCCCTGCACGGCCTACCATTTCATAAAAGGCAAAGTCGAACCGGTCAGCAAGCCGGCATTTGATCTTGGCCTTTTTTCGTTTAGACCTTATCTCGCCACTCCAGCACTTCTTCCCGCAGGATCGGATTCTGCTGAAAACTGCCGGTCTGTCCCTGAGCTGCGTTAGCACGCTGAATGTGCCAATAACTGAGCCCGAGTTTGCCTACAGCTCTGACGTAACGGTTCCGGGCCCGGAACTTGCCCGAAAACAGCCCGCTCAAGAGCCAACCCGTACTTCGAAATGCAGAGGTCACGATCTTTGCGTGTTCAGTAGGTATGAGGCCGCGAGCTATATCAATTGCGAGCATTTCGTTCAAGATCTTGTTTTGCCGCCGCATGATCAATAGAGCAAAAATGACGAAGATCAGGAAGAACGGGATCTCCAGCAGCAAGTATCCAAGCAGAAATCCTTCAAGTCCGCCGGCCACCGCCATGCCGTTCCAGATAGCATGAAGCAGCACCGCGAAGAAATAACCAACGACCGGCATTATTATCTTGACCAGCGTATTGTGCGTTTCTCTGGCGATGCCGCATCCGATGCCGGTCATTGCGGTAAATGTCACGTGTGCGAACGGCGACAGCACGCCTCGGAGAAAAAATAGGACCACCAGGCCGCCAAGCCCGCCGGTCCCGAGAGCTCGTCCGTAATAAAGTACATTCTCGACCGTCGCGAATCCCAGAGCTATCACGCCGGCAAAAACGATGCCGTCAAGGATATCGTCAAAATAGCTGCGGAAAAAGAAAAGCAATATCAAAAGCCCGACGCCTTTTGAAAGCTCTTCGACGACAGGAGCAGAGATCACAGCGCCGACGACATCGCCGAGTATCATCCCTTCTTGGCCGCCGACGGCAACGGCAATGCCCACACCGACACCCGTATTTACGACAAACGAAACAAGAACCGCAACAAGTGCACCCCAAAGGAACGCCAACGCCAGGAGCCAAAGCGGCTCCGGATCATATCGGTCGAGCCACATCAGCGGGAGCAGATAGAACATCGCCGGCACGAATGCCACGACTGACGCGATGACCGCAGGCACGATCCCGACGCTGAGCAAAAGGATCGCAGCCACTATCAAGCCAAGGAACGCTATCGCAAAAAGCGTGATGCCGATGCCGATATAACGCCCCGTCTTGCTTCCCGTCTCGACCTTGACCGCGGTGCCGCCGAGTCCGAAATTGTGAAGCGAAGATTGAAGATCTGCCGGTTCGGCCGCGGCCGTATCATTGAAAGCCTGTATCTCGGCATCACGCCTCGATACGTCCGCCGTAAGGACGCTCCGGGCATCATCTTCTATAGTAACTTCCGCGGAAGTTCCATTATGCCCGAATTGAATGCGGTCGCCGTTGCTGAGCTTCATCTGCGTCACGCGGGCGTCGTTCACATACGTTCCGTTCGTGCTGCTATTGTCTGAAATATAGAAACCGTCGGCCCGTGCCTCAATGAAAGCGTGCTGCTTAGAAGCGATCCGTTCTGTCATCGGATCAAACCTGACACTGCAGGTCTCGCTTCGCCCTACGGTCATGAAGCCTGTTTCCAGTTCGAATCGCTTGCCGGCGAGCGAACCGCTTTCGATCAGCAGTGTGAGTTTCATACTGCAATCATAGGAACAAAAAGCCCAAAGTCAAGCAAACGCCGGACCTTGGGCCAATTCAAAATATTGATGATCTATCGAGGCTGAACGGAAGCAGGCGACGGCTCATCGCCCACAAGTCCGAACGGCGTGACCGATACTGAACCGTTCGAGCTCATGATGCCGTACCAGACCCCGCTGCTAGGACGGTAGACCATCACATCAGCCTTCATGTCGCCGTCATAATCGGCGGGCGTCGGAATGTCCTCCGCTATGCCCCAACCGTAGAATCGTGTAGATGGGCTGGCTGCAGGATCGAATATGTACCAGACGCCGTTGGACGGCCGATAAACAGCGAAATCGGTTTTGCCGTTGCCGTCGAAATCCGCAAGGACCGGCTTGTCACCTGCCATTCCCCAACCGGCATAAACAGGCTGCGAGGTGGAACTCAGAATGACATACCAAACGCCGTTCGATGGACGCCAAACTGCAATATCCGCTTTCCCGTCGCCGTCATAATCGCCAGCGACCGGCTTGTCCCCTTCGATACCCCAACCAACGATACGGACACCGCCTGTTGACTGCAGAATGTACCATGCTCCGTTCGAAGGCCGATAGACAGTAACGTCCGCCTTTCCATCGCCGTCAAAGTCTCCGACAACAGGAATGTCGCCTTCAATTCCCCAGCCGATGAACAAAGAACCCGCTGAGCTGCGTTTCAGATAAAAAACTGAGTTGGAAGGACGATAAACAGCAGGATCGCTTCTGCCGTCACCGTCGTAATCCGCAGTGATCGGGATATCGCCCGGCAGTCCCCACGGATCGGAAACGCGACGATTGTTGAAACTGGCTATGTATTCAAATGTCTCGGTAGACGGCCTATAAACTGAGATATCCGTCCTCTTATCACCGTCAAAATCTGAAACAAGATTCGGAGTTGTAGTGTCGATAACGTAAAGTCCCGTTGAAAGGTCGCTCAACAGGACCTTGTCCTCGCCAAGGAATGGGAACGCGGACCAGTTGCCGTCGTAATTCGTCGGGACGAAATCATTCAGTTCAGACCTGCCGCAAATTATGTCCCAAGGTTCGTCGGCAAGGCCCGGCTCCGGCTGTGTCGGCACGTATTCGGGAGCGTAAGTGTCGTATTGCCCGATGCGTATAGGATCTGCCGGATTTGTGATGTCGAAAACCTGTGTGCCGGCTTGGTACCACGAGACGTAAAGGCGGTTTCCTTTCACAACGGGATTGTGGGGCGTTACGGCATTCAGGTTCAGGTCAAAGGCGTTGATCTTTTTGATCAAAAGCGGTGTTGCCGGATTGGAAACGTCATAGACCCGTATGTCCCCCGCGTTCGCTCCATTGGCGGCAGAGCCGGAGATCTCGCGGGCGCTGTACAGATAATTGCCGTCTTCGCTCGTCCAGGAGCTATGCATGCTGTTGCCCGCGGTTACCGAAGAGCTCGGGTCGGTGATGGTGCCAAGCAGGATCGGGGCCCTCGTGGCAAGATTCTCGATGTCCCAAATTTCAGTTCGAGCCTTGTTCGTGCTGTTCCCCCAACCAGATGTGTACATGCGGTTGCCGCGGATGTGCATTGCATGGATCCAATTTACCTCGCCCGGCGTAAGGGTATGGACAAGGAAAGCCGCTGCAGGATTGGTTATGTTGATGATCCGAACCGGACGATTGGCCGTGGAGTTCGAGTTTTGGATCAGATAACGCTGGCCGTTCTGGTCGATCACCATTATCTCGTGAATAGTGGTATAACCGCCGCCGTTGCTGCCGTTCACGATGCCTAAAAGCTGCGGACTCGCCGGATTCGTCAGATCAACGATATGCACGCCGCCTGTATTTCCTGTACCAAAATAGCCGCGATTGCCGATCACGATGGCTTCTAGGAACTGCAGATTAGCTCCGGGGTTATACCAGGAACGCAATACCGGAGCATCGGCATTCGAGATATCGAATATGAATACCCCGCGGCAATTGTAACTGCCGAGGACGGCGAGGTTTCCGTCCGCATAAAGGTCAGCGTATTTCCAGGAACTGGTCGTCGTGCAGCCGGGATTGATGTTCGCCCTGAGCTTATAGTTCTTCACTGCGAAGGACTCAGATGCAAATGCCGACAGTATCAAGACAAGAATGAGCGAAAAACGAATGAGACTCATAAGGCTGCGTGGTCGGGTGCGGTCAACACACCCATCTGAATTCCCCAATGTGAAAAAGAAAATTCGTACGAGTTTGCCGACCTCGAAAGTATATACGCGTTCTTCGCCTGATGTCGAATGAAAAGCTGATGACTTATACCTGAACTAAGACGCGATCTGCACGACGTCACGCATGACCAGGTCGAATGTGCCAGGATCAACTTTGCGAAACTGCCGATTGCGGTTCAGTGAGACAGCTATCGAGATCGTCGGATTATTGCCTTTGAACCTCATGCCGCCTGCGATAAGCAAATTGTAAAGCTCATTGACATGAAGCGGGCCGCCCGCCTCACGTAGCAAAAGCTTACAGGCCTGCGTTATCGTAAGATCGGCGAACCTGTTAGAGACAGGGGCAGAATTTGGGGAAATGGAGGGAATGGGCCGGTTATTGCTCAGGTACGATACTGTGTTGTCACTTCGGGGCGTGTACGAACTTTCGTCGCGGTTGAACCGCATTACGAGGCCGCCATGGTCGCCGCCGTCCATCTCTATGACACGGCCGCTTGGGCTGCCAGAGCTGTCGAGCGGCCCGCCGGTACGCAATGAAACCAAGAGACTGTGGATCGCTCGTTCGGTCTGAGCCGCGCTGTTCTCAAGAGCGGCGATCTCCATTCGAAGCTGCTCGACCTCCATCTCTGCTTCTCGCAGCCGTCCCGCAAGACGGTTCTGCGCATTCCGCGTCTGCCGAAGGGTCTGCTCCAAAGTGACTATAAGGCTGTCATCTACCATAACCGACCTGTATTATTAGGGAAAAATAAGAAAAATGTGAAGAACTTTCTTTTTTATCAGACCGCCTTGCTCTATTTTTTTCGCTCTGTCGCAAAGGCCAAGACGTCTTCTAAACAAGAACGATACTCCGAAACCGGCAAAACTGCAAGACTTTTTATCGCGCGTGCCGAGTACTCAAGAGCGAGGCTATGGACAGAGTCCAAGACACCTTCGGACCCCAATCTTGCGATCAGATCCGCCCTCGGCATCGCATCGTAGTTTCCCTCACGCATTATCCTTTCGAGAACGGGCAGCAACGCGGCGTCGCTCTTCAGCAGGCGGATCAACGGAAGCGTAAGCTTCCCTTCCAGCAGGTCGGAGCCCGCCGCCTTGCCGAGAGTTTCACTGTGCGACGTCAGGTCCAGAAGGTCGTCGCTCATCTGAAACGCTATGCCGAGTTCCAGCCCGAACTGCCGCATGGCAGTTACGGTCTCCTCTTTCGCATCCGCCAGGATGGCACCGACCTCACAGCAAGCGGCAAATAAATACGCCGTCTTGCGTTTGAGGATCTCGAAATAATCGTCCTCGGAAATATCCAGCTTGCCGATCAGCGTCAGCTGGATCAGCTCGCCCTCGGTCATTTTTCGCGTGAGTTTGGTGAGTATATCCAGTATCCGCAAAGAACGTTCCTGCAGCGAGGTCTCGAACGCCGACATATACAGCCAGTCGCCCATCAGCACGGCTGTCTGATTGCCGAACTGCGCATTCATCGAAGGCATATTCCGTCTTGTTTCGGCATTGTCGATGATGTCGTCGTGCACCAGCGTTGCCGTATGGAGCATCTCCATGACGGTCGCCATCCGAATAACGCTTTCCCGCTCGCCGCCGCCCGCGGCCTTTGACGCCAAGATCAGCAAAGCAGGGCGAAGCCTCTTGCCGCCCGAGGCACGCAGAAACTCACCAAGATAGTTCACTACCTGAAGGTTAGAGCTTGCCTGCCGATCGAATTCTGCCTCGACGGCACGCATTTCATCTTCGATCGGCAAAAAGACTCTCTCGGCAGCTGCGGCGGTCATTAGTTCTCTTCTCTTAGCGGCGAATTGGATCATCCGGAAGTATGGTCTTGGAAAATTGGGAAATAGCGGGATCTAGTTGGTCCTGTAATTGTCAAACTGCATATCGATGCCGAAATCTTTCGCCTTTAACGCTGAGATCACTGTCTGAAGCGTATCGCGGTCCTTTCCTGCAACTCTAACGGTCTCACCCTGAATGGACGCCTGAACCTTATACTTGCCGTCCTTTATGAATTTGACCACCTCTTTGGCCTTATCGGTCGGAATGCCTTGCTGGATCTTCACCGATTGACGAACGGTTCCCCCGGCGGCCTGCTCGATCTTCTGATAATCAAGAGCCTTAAGCGAGATACCGCGTTTTACCATTTTGCTCTGCAAAATATCGTTCATATTGCGGAGCTTCGTTTCATCCTCCGCGGAAAGAATGAGGTCTTTACCGTTCATCTCCACGGTCGCCTTGCTGCCTTTGAAATCAAAACGCTGCGAAACCTCTTTAGTGGTCTGATTTATCGCATTCGTCACTTCGGCGTAGTCTGTTTTTGAAACGATGTCGAAAGAATTCTCTTTAGCCATAAAACTAGATTCTGCCACAGCCACAAGCCAAATTACAGCCGAACCGCCGACATAGCGAGGCATTGTTGCCATCATTACGAATTTGGCTGACAATAGCCCTATGGAAATCGATCATCGGAGTATCCGCAGCGGCGATATCGCGATAGTTACACTACACAGCCCGCGAGAGAAGGCGCTGGGCGTCATCCGCGATATAGGCCCTGCAGGGGTTTTCATCGCCGCGATCGAACTTGGCTATTTTGAGGATTGGTCGCGGTCGATCGCATCGGGTGAACCGTATCTCCCAATGGAGGAGAGTTTCTTTCCGATGTGGCGGGTAGAGAGGATCTCGCTCGACACGAGCGCGGCCGATGCGCCGTCTTTTGCGGAGCAATTTGAAGCGCGAACCGGGATGAAACTGCAGGATCAGATCTAGCTACATCTTCTTTAACGAAATGCGGCCGCTGTTCGTAGACAGTCTCACGGTCGCTCCGCCGCCGGGGCCAATGTCCCCGACTATCTTGCGGATCGGACCGGATTCGATATTCTCGGTCAATACATTTAAAGGCATTTCCGAATTTAGCGTACCGAAACCGTAGGTAGCTGCCAGCCTGAATCCTGAGGCTGACGGCAGAGAAAGGCCTATCGAGCCGCGGTTAGTATTGATGTTGTAGGACGCATTTTCCGGGATGCCGCCCACAAACGAGATAGCTCCGGATATAGAGGTCGCCTCGAGCTGGCGATAGATCGTATCTTTCATCGTGATCGATCCGCTCGTGGTAGAGGCCTTAAGGTCATCTCCCGGTCCGGTCGGGCCCGAAGAAACGATGATGATATTTCCGGTGGTATTAAGTAGATTCATAGGGCCGGAAATTCGATCTGCCACTATATCGCCCTGCCCTGCCGAGGCCGTAAGGCCGCCTGAAATATTTCTCGCGATTATGTCGCCGCCCAGCGTTCGGACATGAGCTTTGCCTATACCGTCGATCTGAACGGAGATGTCACTGCCCTTCAGATTGACCGACGCTCCCGTCGGCACGTCTACTTCAATATCATCACCTTCAAGGCACTCATTGACCGCCGCCCCTGATATCTTTGGCCGAGCCACGACCATCACCCATGAAGCCAAGCCCGTGTCTGCGTTCCTTTGCATGACCTTTAGATCGAATTTCTGCCCCTTGTCGGCAAACACACGAAGTTCTCCGCGGTTCCAGCCGTTCACTTTTGCACGCCCGTCCTTTACGCATAAGGAGATATTCACGTTCCGCTCAACCGGAATTGCCAGTTCGAACGTATCTTGCGCATAAGGCGACGGAACACCGGCGAAAGGCGGCATAGGAATGCTCGGCGGTTTGACGGTTACCCGAGTTTGCGCATCTGCGGAAACCGCGATACAGGCCGCCGCGACAAATATAGGCAGCAGCCGAAGAAAAAAATGTTCGACGACTACTCTCATCGTAGGCTCGCTATCAACTCCTCACGCTGAACTACTGAGTTCAGAAGGTCGATCTTATTCTGATAGGACGCAAGCAGGACCTGCCTGGCGGATTCGCTTTTAGGATTTCTTTTCAACTCTTTTTTGGTTCTTGAGATCGAGTCCTCGATCACTGCCAATTCCCTCTCGTAGGCGATCCGCTCGGCTGTACTAAGCACGCCGTCCTTGTTGTTGTCGACGGTCGGCCTCATGGCTGAGATCGTCTTCAAGTATACCTCTTCACCGTTAATAAAGGCCTCATTCCTAATGGCTGCTGAAGCATTTCCAGAACGAAAGACAGCCTTCTCGAATGCGGGTGCGGATGCGGAGCGTCTTGCCGATGTCATAACAACCTTCGGTACAGAACGGTCCTGATATTGGGCATCAGTCTCCGGCTCAGATGCTGTCCTTTCAGAATTCCGGCCTGTCGAGCTGCCTGCAACGGCAGGTGCGCGCTTAACGACCTCGCCCGCGTCAGGCGATCGCAGGAAAAGGACGGCCGCCGCAGTCACCGCCAGTATCATCGCGGCTGAAACCGCCATCGACGGGCTCATGAATACGGTTGAGAAGATATGCCCCAACCTGCCAAAAATACTGCGTCGCTCACTCTCGATCTGGTCGTTTATCCGCGACCACAGCCGCTGCGTTGGCACCATTGGCCCTAGTTCCCGTTCCATTGCGGTAAACACGGTGAGTGTTTCCGCTTCAGCGATCGAAACCATTTGCAGACAATCGTCGCATGCAGATAAATGATCCGAAACCGACACAAGCATATCCTCAGGCAGTTCACCATCAATGAAAGCCTGTATCACGCCGATGTCCAAACAATCCCTTTTCATAACTTCCCGCCTTGTGCTCCGCCGTAAACACGTGAAAATTCCTGTCGTGCCCTTGCCACGAATTTCCCGACACTCGCCTCATTAAGATCCAGGCTCTCTGCGATCTCTTTATACGAAAGCCCTTGCTGCTTTAGTATTAGACAGCTTCTGTGCGGCTCTCTGACCTCGTTCAGTGCATCAAAAATGCTTTTGACGGCGGCTTTCTCATCGTACTCATCGGCCGCCGAACGCATTGAACCGTCGTCTGTCAGTTTGACGTAGTTCGCTTCTCGTGTGTTCGCCCGAATCGAGCCGCGGATGCAGTTCTTTGCCAGGTTGATAGCGACCCTGATCAGCCACGGCTTTAACATATCTTCGCTGAGTATCGAGCTTGAGTGATGATAGAGCTTCAGGAACGTCTCCTGTGTGACATCTTCCGCCAAAGCGTCATCGCGCAAAACTGACCGCGCGACGCGATAGACCGTCCGGTGGTGGGCCAAGAACGCCTCCTCGAACCAGATAGCATTATCAGTCGCTGCCGCAGCTTTTTCGGACATTATGTCCACACGGATCTCGATAACTTCGCTCATTTTCGGCATCCGGAAATGCTCTTCATTAGGAAGAACACCGCAAATGTCGAAATTATGACACCTTTTACGCTTTTCGGCATGATATGTTCCGGCGCAGCTTGCCCGCACGCTTTATCACTCTTTTATGTATTGAATTTCACCAAGAAAGCCCGTAAACTTTTGAAACAAAGAAATCCCGTGTTCGTGTATTCGACGGGAGCATTTATTTATGGTCACTAACTATTCGCGGCAGCTGGAGCGCCTAAACGATCAGCGTGGTTTCAACCTGATAGAGCTGATGATCGTCATCGCCATTATCGGACTGCTGATCGGTGTCGGCAGTATAGCGTGGCAGGCAGTTATCAGTTCCGGTAACGAGACGACTGCTGCACAATCTATCGAGAATATCCGAAAATTTCAGGCACAATATGCGACGAGGAACAGAGGTAATTTCGGAACATTCGACGAGCTGGTTGAAAAAGTAGGCCTGGATGAGAAATTCAAGGGCGAAAGACCTGTGGTTAATGGCTATGTCTTTACTTTGACCGTTGAACCGTCCTCTGCAAGCCGCCCTGCGTTCTATTCCATCACTGCTGAACCGCAGGTTTCCGAAGGCATCACCGCCACGGGTAAGCGGCGTTTCTATACAGATTCTTCGTTGAGCACTCTTAAAGCGACGGACGAGAACCGGCCGGCAAAGGCCGACGACCCGTCGATCTAGTGTTGAATATCTGGTGTTGAATATATAGAGAACAGCGGATAGCGAATCGTCAAGACGAATACGGTGAAACGATCGATACACAGGACCACGGTAACTTAAGGTTCCAACTATCAGTAATCAACTATCGATTCTCAACTAATTCCGCCGTCTTAGCTCAGTGGTAGAGCACTCGCTTCACACGCGATAGGTCAGAAGTTCAAATCTTCTAGACGGCACCAATAGAAAAGAGCCGGCAGCCTTATGAGGCTGCCGGCTTTTGAAATGTGTGAAGATGCCGATCTAGACCAAGTCAAAATCAGTGTTGCGGAACACGATAAACGCGGATTCATTCGGGCGCGGGGTCGGCGTTGGCCGCGGCGGATTCTTCGGTCCCGGCTCGACGGTTGGAGGCGGCGGCTTCGGGGGCGGCTTTTTCGGATCATTCTTCTGCCCGTAAGCCGCGGCCGAAAAGACGACCGCGATCGCGAACGCAAAAATGGCTTGCTGCAAAAACTTCATGGTAATATACCTTCTTCTCTTATCGTTCCCCTCCGAATGCCGCGAACGAGAGCGTCATCCGGCTATTTCTGAAGCAATCACGGTGCCACAGACACCGTTAAGACGAAAGCGCAGTGAATTTGGTTGTTTAAAATCATTTTCTGCTCAGATCACTTAAAAAAATACCACCAAATCCGTATGTTTCATACGAAAACGTGAAATTTAAACGACTACATCATTCGAAAGAGCGCCTTGAAATTCGCCGTTGTCTGCCGAACAAGCTCCTCAAAAGGAATGCCGTAAAACTCTGCCAGAAACCGTGCCGTATGAACGACCATTGCAGGCTCATTGCGTTTGCCGCGATGCGGAACAGGCGTCAAATACGGGCAATCCGTCTCTACCAACAGGCGATCGAGCGGCACCACGCGGGCGGCGTCCCGCAGCTCATCAGCTTTTTTGAAAGTCACATTCCCGGCGAACGAGATCAGAAACCCGAGCGGCATCAGTGCCTCTGCCATCTCTGCCGTTCCGCCAAAACAATGCATTATACCGCCGCGAAAGCCTTCGCAGCTGCATTCTTCTTTCAGAATTTCCACCGTGTCTTCGTTCGCGTCACGGCTGTGGATGATTATCGGCAGATCCAGTTTACGAGCTTTCCGGATCTGCCTTACGAACGCCTCGCGTTGGACGTCTCTCGGACTGTGATCGTAATAGTAATCGAGGCCGATTTCGCCCCAAGCAATAACCTTCTTGGACGAATGAACGAGATCGATCAAATGCTCTTCCGCCGCATCATCATAGAGCTTAGCGTCGTGCGGGTGAACGCCGACGCTCGCATATACACCGTCGTGTCTTTCGGCCACCGCGACCGCACGGCGAAATTCGTCCGTATGCGGATCGCCGGTCCCGACGTTGAGCATCATTTCGACGCCCGCTTCCCTCGCTCGAGCGACCACAGCGTCGCGATCCGCGTCAAATGCCTCGCCGTCTATGTGGCAGTGGGAATCGACCAGCATTACTTCTCAGATGCCTCGATACGTTTGATCGAATTCAGCGCGCCCAACATCTCCTGCAGCTCAGCATCGCTCGTGAAAGTCAGAACAAACTCCAGCGCTAAGCCTTTTTCGTTCGCCCAGTACATCCTTACCCTGGTTTTTGTGACCTTATCCTGCGTCTCGATCCAAGCCATGTCCAGTGCTCCAAACTTCCCTTCGGCCGGCTGCTTCGTCACCACATCATCGGGATCCAGAAACATCTTGACGAACGTATTTGCCACTGAAATAGGCCTAAAGTTTGGAAAGGGTGCTTTCTCCGCGATGATCATGAACGTCGCCGTATTGAGTGCCGAAGAGAGCGGTTTCTTCGATGCCCCAAATAACGTCTTCACCCTGTCAGATGTGAGAAACTCGGCTATAACGGGCCTTTGAGCAGACACCGCCTCCTTTCCCATCTCGCTTATGAACTCGGCCTCTTCTTCATTAAAGACATTCCACCCATTAGGTATTCGCACAGAAATGCCGAAAAAGGAACTCTCAACAATTCCGTCGACCATACGGACGCCGAAATCTTCAGGCAATTCAACCTCCACCAGCGTTGATCTCGGTATCTCCGTCACCTCAAAGGAGTTCAGAAAATCGTTGATCCTCCTGAGATTAGCGTTGCGAAGAGTATTCGATTGCCGTGACAAGGTTCCGCGAGTGTAAACCGATAGATAGAATAAACGCTGTTCGACGGCGATCAATCTGTGTGTCGCTGAGGCCGAATCACTCTCGATGACCATATTACGTCCATAATTTGTGCCGAAATAAAACTCGGAATCTGTGGTAACGCGGCCTTTCATGTACTTAACGTCAGCGTCCCGCATCGCGTCAAATCGGATATTGAGGTCGAGCTTGTCCTTCATCGGTATAGGAAAATCCAGGAAAGCTACTGAATAAGAAGCAAGGCTGGTATCAAGCTGGTAAGACATGAGTTTCGCCGGCCCAAAGGCACTGTTGATATCGGACACGGACTCTTTCGGCCTGCCCGGAAACGCGATCTTAAAGCCGCCTGACAGCGAATGGAACTTAACTGATTTCCCGTCCGGCCCCTGCACGGACGTGATCCCGGTGATTCTGTCGAGCCTCATTTCCTTTGGCGGGTTCGGTTTTGGTGGCGGCGGCGCAGTCGGTTCACTGCCCTCACCCTGTGCAAAAGCCCCCGACGAGCAAAATACCAATGCCAATAGCAAAGTCGAAACAGTGATTCTCATCATTTTCCCGTCCCTTGAAGGCCTAATCAATTCAAAATTCCCATCAACCTAAGCAAGCCCATATTAAGCCTCGACCTTATGGGTCTTGACAATCAACGATTCAAAGAATTTTTGGATCCATTTATCAAAGCCCGCATCGTAGTTTTTCTGCGTTACAGCGACCGAGATAATTACAAGCTTTCCATCAAGCAAATAAACCCTAAATTCAGTTCTTCGCCCTTTTTCCAAGAAAGCGAATTCACGCCCAATATGGCCTTCATATGGGATCGGCCGCCTGAACAGGTATTTCGTAGAAGCCGGATCAAAAGCGTTGTCTATTGCTTCATCAAGGAAGGCCTGAATTTCTCTCTGATCGATCGGCAGTCCCACTGAACGGATCGCCAATGTGTAGCTTGCCTCTTGCGTACTTACCGAAAAGGTCTGAACCGGCCCAACCTCACTATCATTGATGTTATCGTTCTCACCCGGAAACAGGATCATGAGCCCATGTTCCGGAATCGAGAATTCGCTCCACTTACTCTCGTCCGGCAATCTCGGCGCATCGACATCTCGGGAACCAATCACAGTAACAGTTGCTCTTATTGGCTTGGATTTTGACGGCTTTTTCGGACTGGTTTGGGCACTCACTAAAGGAATTCCGGACAAAAGTACAATTAATAGCAAAATTACCTGAAAGGTCTTCATACTATTTCAACCTTGCACCGATCTTCACATCCTCAAGAAAAGTTGCGATCGCCGGTGTATCTTCCTCAAGCAGTGACGCGGCGCAGATCATTCCCTGCGACTCCAAACCCCGCATCTTTCGCGGTTTCAGATTGGCGACTACTACCACCTTTCGCCCGAGCAGTTTCTCAGGTTCGTAATACTCCGCAAGCCCCGCGAGAATCTGCCGCGGTTTCTTTTCACCAAGATCAACCTCAAAACGGAGCAGTTTGTCGGCATCGGGAACGCGTTCGGCAACCTTGATCTCGCCCACTCGGAGCTCGACCTTGAAGAAATCATCGATCGTAATAAAACTATCTTTCTTTTCTTCGCCCTCATTCTTCGCAGCGACCAAACCATTCGCTGCTGCGATGGGTTCTTTCACCTGATCGCTGACCGCTGATTGCTCGTTGCTTTGCTCTATCTCACTCATAATCTTACCTTTATCAATTCTCGGAAAAATTCCCTCCGCTTCGCCGATCGCAGCTCCGGCATCGAGCCCGCCCCAGGCAAGACCTGCGGGATCGATCGTCGCAACGTCGCCGCTGAGGCCGAGCATTTTGTATATCTTCGCAGATGATCCCGGCATTACGGGATATAGAAGTACCGACAGCCATCTCAATGTCTCAGATGAGCGGTAAAGGACGGCATTCAGCGTTTCGGCCTGCTTCTCGTCCTTGATCAGCTCCCACGGCTTTGCATCAGAGATCATTTTGTCGATGCGTGCGATCACCGCCCAAAGGGTCTCCAAAGCCTGGCTGAACTCGAAATTCTCGAATCGACGTACGAATTCGTCGCGTGCGTGATTCAGAACGGAAACAAGTTCCTGACCATCAGGATCCACACCCGCACGGCGGGCGTGGATGTAATTTTCCTCCGCGATCTTGCCGCTTGGAACGCGGCCGTCTCGGTATTTGTGGATCATCGAAATGGTACGGCTGACGAGGTTTCCAAGGCCGCTCGCAAGGTCCGCATTCGCACGCTCTATCAGGTTTTCATACCCGAATTTTCCGTCCTGGCCAAAAACCATATCCCGCATACAAAAATATCGAAGAGCATCGGTCTGAAAATGTTGATGTAATACATCAACTTCTATCACGTTACCTAACGTTTTGCCCATCTTACGGCCATCCGCATCGAGCCACATTCCGTGAGCATACACTGTCTTAGGGAGCGGTAATCCGGCTGCTTTCAGGAACGAGAGCCAATAAACGGTGTGAAACCGAAGAATGTCCTTTCCGACAAGATGAACCGCATTTTCCCAATATTTATCGAATCCCGGAGCATTTGGGCGGTCATTCCCGTAACCAAGAGCCGTAATGTAGTTCGACAAGGCATCGAGCCACACGTACATTACGTGATCTTCGTCGTCAGGAACCGGCACGCCCCACAAGACCGACTTCTTTTCCCGGCTTATCGAAAGATCTTGTAACCCTCTTTTTATGAATGAGATAACCTCATTTCGCCGAGATTCAGGTTGAACTAATTTCGGATCATTTTCGATCAGGTCGAGCAGATATCCCTGATAATCCGAAAGGTTAAAAAAGTAGCTTTCCTCTGCGACGTTATCCAGCGGCTTTTCGTGGACCGAACAGTACGGAATTTCGCTGCCTTCGGGCGTGTAATATTCATCCTCAAGCTTGTATGCGGCACACGGAGCACAGAACCAACCGCGATAATGCCCTTTGTAAATATTCGGGTTGCCAAGCGGCGTCTTCCCTTTCGCTATCTCTCGCCACAAATGCCGCACACCTTCGTAATGAAACGGCTCGGTGGTACGCATAAATATGTCGTAGCCGCCGCTCCCAGTGTCCAGCCCAAAATCGCGGAACATCCGCTTCAATTCCGACGAAATGTGATCGACCTGTTCCTGCGGGGTTCTTCCTGCCGCTTCGGCGGCCCGCTGAATGTTTATACCGTGTTCATCGGTCCCAGTAAGGAAAAATACGTCAAAACCACGCTGTTCCTTATACCGGTGTAATACGTCCGCGACGATGGTCGTGTACAAATGCCCAAGATGCGGCAGGCTGTTTGCGTAATAGATGGGAGTTGTGACGTAAAAAGTGCTCATTTTTGGTACGCCGGCCGCTCTATTTGCCCATCCTCTTCTTATCTGCATCCCAAAACTCATCAGTTTCGAGATAACGCGGCATTGTCGATGCGTTTCCGATTTCCCAACCGATAGCGAGGCCGAGTTCCGCATTCTGGATCATCGCATTCACATCCCACCAATCGTAATACTGATCCGAAGGCTGATGGTAGTACTTCGCAGTGTAATTGCTGAAAAATTCGAGCGCGACACCTGTTAAGGCAGGTGTGAAATTGGAACCATGACGCAGCGAGACCGCAGGCACACCGGCCTTAGCGAACGGGAAATGGTCCGATCGGAAGAAAAAGCCCTGTTCCGGCCGCATATCGCCTTGCAGCGTCATACTGCGTTCCGATGCAACCGGCTGAACGATGGCATTAAGCGCTGACCGCTCAACGCCGAGAGCGGAGAAATCATCTGTCTTGCCAAAGAAATTGACCCCGTCGATATTAACGTTGCCGGCGATCTTGTTCAGCGGAATGAGCGGATTCTGTGCGAAATACTCCGCACCGAGCAGGCCTTGCTCTTCTGCGGTCGGGAAAAGAATGTATGTCGAGCGTTTAGGGCGTTTATTTCGCGGTAACTTAGCAAGTGCCTCGCCGATGCCAAGCACCGCCGCCACACCTGAAGCATTGTCGTAAGCACCGTTGTAAATCTTGTCACCCGATGCGTCGGGCTCTCCGATCCCAAGGTGGTCCCAATGTGCGGTGTAGAGTACGTATTCGTTCTTCAGCCGCCTGTCGCTTCCCTCGACGATGCCGACGATATTTGGCGATTCGAATTCGGTCTTGGTCGCTTTGAGGTCGATCTTCGCCCGCAAGCCGGTATTTACAGGCTTGAAGCCACGTTTCTGTGCCGCGGCACTAAGCTCGTTCATATCCAATCCGGCTTTTTTAAGCATAGTATCAACAGCATCATTCGTCGCCCATGACATGAGCTGCAAAAACGGCCTCTTGTCGCCCGCACTCCTCGCGATCTCAGATCGCGGACCGCCGAAAGATGTTCGGACCACGTTCCAGCCGTAACCCGCCGATTCGGTGGTGTGGATCAGAATAACGCCCGCAGCACCGCGGCGAGCGGCTTCTTCGTACTTATATGTCCAACGGCCGTAGTAGGTCAGTGCCTTTCCGCCGAAAAGGTTAGGTTCTGTTGCGGTCGCGGGCGGATCGTTGACCATTATAAGAAGGATCTTGCCGCGATAATCGTCCGCCGGGCCCGAATAATCATTCCAGTTGTAAAGCGGAGCGTCGATGCCGTAGCCCGCGAAGACCACCTCGGCATCGACCGAAACGTTATCTCTCTGGGCACCTGTCGTTGCAACGAAATCATCGCCAAAGTTGAACGATGTCGTTTCATCGGAGCCTTTAGAGATGCTTAGTTTCGTCGCAGGATCGACCTTGTTGCCGACGAGCTTCACATTCTGAAAATAGCTTTTTCCATTGCCGGGCTTGACGCCGGCAGATCTCATCTGAGCGGCGATATAATCGGCGGCCTTCTTGCTGCCGGCGTTGCCGGGACCGCGGCCTTCCATCTCATCGGCAGAGAGGCGCTTTACGCGTTCACGCATTTTTGCACCATCAAACCATGAGCTTCGGTCCTGGGCAAAAGCGGCACCGGCCGCAAATACTAGTAACAAAACAACCGAAATGTATTTTTTCATGTTCTTTCTATCCTTTGATCAGCGACATCGCCTCGGCACGCGTCCGCGGGTCGCTTCGGAATCCGCCTAAAACGGCCGATGTTATGGTCACCGCGCCGGGCTTTTTGACGCCGCGAAGGGTCATGCATGTGTGTTCAGCCTCGATAACGACCATCACTCCTATCGGGTCAAGACTATTAAAAAGCGTTTGCGCTATCTCTTGTGTAAGCCGCTCCTGGACCTGCAGCCGCCGCGAGAAGACTTCTGCAATACGCGCCAATTTTGAAAGTCCGATTATTCGGCCGTTCTTTGGGATATAGGCGATATGGCATTTGCCGGTAAATGGTGCAAGATGATGCTCACAAACCGACGCGATCGAAATGTCCTTTACCAGAACCATTTCGTCATGCGAATCGCCCGGCAGAGGAACTACATGTTCCGCAGGATCGACCCACATTCCTTCCGTAAGCTCGGCATAAAAATCTGCCACTCGTTCCGGCGTTTTCTTTAGCCCGTCGCGATTTGGGTCTTCGCCGATGCCTTCGAGGATCAGCCTGACACCGTCAGCGATCTTCCGCGTATCGAGCTTTCGTTTGCTGCTTCTTGCCATATGCGCTGTAAAAGAATGAGTATAAGCCGAAGCAAAGCATTTGCCCAATCTTTGCGAAAGGACAGCGGAAGCACCTATAATCATCGTTTTGCTTGATGGACGCTGAGATGGCCCTAACCTTACTGCAAATTCAGACCTCGCTTCGCGAAAAACTCGCGTCGCTATCGAACGACCTCTTTGGAGTAGTGCCTGACATCGTCGCGGTGGAAACACCGCCAAAGACAGAGTTCGGCGATCTCGCGTTCCCTATTGCATTCGAACTTGCGAAAAAGATAAAGCAGGCGACCGGTGAAAAGAAGAATCCCCGCGAGATCGCACAAACGCTTAAAGAAGAGATCGAAAAGGAGGATCTTGTTCAGAAGGTGGACGTTGCAGGTGCCGGCTATCTGAATATTTTTGTCGATCGTGCCTTATTTTTGCCGCAAAACTCAGGCGCCGCTGTTGTAGGAGGACTGACCTCCGCGTCTCCTGACGCTCCAAAGGTCTGTGTTGAACACACTTCAGTCAATCCGAACAAAGCGGCACATATCGGCCACGTCCGAAATTCGGTCTTGGGCGACACTTTTCAGCGTATTCTCGGCTCCACCGGCAAACGCGTCGAGGTTCAAAATTACATTGACAACACAGGCGTCCAGGTTGCCGATGTCGTTGTCGGCTTCATCTATCTCGAAAACATGGGCCTGGATGAGATCAAGGCCCTTGATGAAAATCTGAAGGCCGAAGGCCGTTCTTTCGACTATTACTGCTGGGATCTTTACGCCCGAGTCGGACAGGAATATCAGGTCAACGACGCCCTAAAATCTAAGCGGGCCGAGGTTCTCCACGCCATTGAAGAAGGCGGTAATCAGACAGCCGAACTCGCCGACTACGTCGCGACGCGAAACGTTGAGTGCATCATCGCGACGATGGAGAGGCTTGGCATCCGCTATGATCTTTTGCCGCGGGAATCCGAGATATTGCACCTGCATTTTTGGGATCGAGCGTTTGAGCAGATGAAACAGCTCGGCGTGATCCGGTACGAAAGCGAAGGCAACCACGTGGGCTGTTGGGTGATGCCATTCGACTCGCACGAAGGCACAGACGACCACGAGAACGACAAGATCCTCGTACGCTCGAACGGAACAGTTACATATACCGGCAAGGACATCGCCTATCAGATGTGGAAGCTGGGTATTCTGGGGCTCGATTTCAATTACAGGCTTTTTCACACGTATCCTGACGGAAAGGATGTATGGATTACAACCGGGCCGCAGGCTGCCAGCCTGCACGAGTCAAATGTCCCATCATTCGGCGGCGGTGAAACCATCTACAACGTCATCGACACGCGTCAGTCGTATCCGCAGGAGGTCGTGAAAAAAGGTGTCGCGGCGATCTCGCCCGAACGCGGCGAAAAGGCCAGCGTGCATCTTTCCTACGAAATGGTCGCTCTGTCCCCGGCGGCGGCTGTAGAGCTTGGCTTTGAGCTCTCCGAAGACGACCGCAAACGCACGTTCATTGAAATGAGCGGCCGCAAAGGCCTGGGAGTAAAGGCAGACGATCTGATCGACCGATTGGAAGAAAAGGCCATCGCCGAGGTCGAATCGCGTCACGCCGACGCGGCCGACGACGAAAAACGGCATATCGGCCGTCAGATCGCTGTAGGCGCGTTGCGTTATTTTTTGCTCAAATTCACGCGCACCACGGTGATCGTCTTTGATTTTGCTGAAGCACTTTCGTTCGAAGGCGAAACAGGATGTTTTTGCCAATATTCCGCGGTCAGAGCGAATTCGATATTCCGCAAATTTGCAGAAACAGGCGGGAAAATGGAGGGCGTTGCGTCAGCGATCCAAGACGTTGACGCGTTGCGGGAAGTTTTTTCTGCCGATGACGGTGATGATATTTGGTCGCTCGCGGTCCTGGCGGCCCGGATCGAGGATGCGGCACGTCAGTCCGCCGCAGCAAATGAACCGTCAATACTTGCTAAATACGCGTTCAACCTCGCAAAAGCATTCAATCTTTTTTACCATCGCCACAAGATATTGAGTGAGGCTGACGAGACTAAACGAGCGGTACTTTTGACGGTAACTGATATGGCGCGCATCTCTCTGACGCGCTCGCTCGAATTGTTAGGTATAGACGTTCCGGAGCGAATGTAAAGCTCCGCCGGGTTGCAAAAGTGGCGGCCCGGTCGGTAACTTTTAACTGCGGATACCCTGATCCGCCGCATTTATGCTGATAGTGATGAAACCGGAGGCTTCGGCCGCCGACATCGAAAATGTGATCCGCTCGGTCGAAGCACTCGGCTACTCCGGCCATACGCTCGAGGGCTCGGAGCGCACTGTAGTTGGTATAACCGGCAACAAGGGCTCTATCGACCCGGCTCATTTTGAGAATCTGCCGGGCGTTGCGGATACGGTCCGGGTAACGCAGCCGTACAGACTGGCTACCGCAGACCCGCGCGACAAATATGCGGTCCCCGTAGGAAGTGCTTTCATCGGCGGCGGTCACTTCGCTATGATCGCGGGGCCGTGTGCATTGGAAGACAGAGAGCAAGTATTCCGCACCGCAAAAACTGTCGCTGAAAGCGGCGCAAAGTTTTTCCGCGGCGGAGCATTCAAGCCGCGAACGTCTCCGTATGCCTTCCAAGGGCTCGGTATCGACGGGCTGAAAATGCTCGCTGCTGTCCGCGAAGAATTCGGCCTCAACATTATCACTGAGGCCCTTGACGAACACGGCATCGATGCGGTCGTGGAATACGGCGACTGTGTACAGATCGGCGCTCGGAACATGCAGAATTTTTCGCTGCTTCGATATGCCGGGCAATGCGGAAAACCTGTTTTACTGAAACGCGGGCTTTCGGCAACTCTGGACGAGCTTCTGCTTGCGGCCGAATACATTCTTTCTGAAGGCAATCCGAACGTGATCTTATGCGAACGCGGTATCAGGACGTTTGCCTCTCATGCACGAAATACTCTTGACCTTTCCATCGTGCCGGCGGTCCAGCGAATGTCGCATCTGCCGATCATTGTGGACCCATCGCACGGGACCGGAAAGAACTACATGGTCCCGGCACTTTCCCGAGCGGCGGTAGCTGTCGGGGCGGACGGGCTGATCATTGAGGTCCATCCCTGCCCTGAGGACGCTATGTGTGACGGAGCTCAGGCTTTGAGGCCCGAACAGTTTCTTAAACTATCGACGGATATTGAAAGGATCAGAGATGCGGTGAACAGCCCCGCAGCGGAAAGTGCCGACGCATCGCGTTGACATCAGAATAAATGAGAAAAAGGCCAGCCCGCTTTGTCCTTGAACGCGAGCCGGCCTTTTTTCTGTGCCCGTTCCGGCGCCATTTGCCTAGTTGGCCGGATCGAGCTTTATGAAACCGTAAGACTGAACGGCGAAACTTCCCAACAGCGCAACCATCAGCAATGCCATTGGCAGCACTTGCGATAGTTCTGGCATCACGATACTGAAACCGCCGCCGACGAGCATTCCCGCCGCCAACACGGAAACACGACCCGCAGCCCATTTGCCGAATACCGGCCTTTCAAAAACGGAAGGAAAGAAATATGGAAGAAAGGCTACCGCCAGAATCGCCGCCGACATCACTATGCCGTCGGGCGTCGAAAAGCGGGCAGCTCGAGCATATTCGACCGCAAGCAGAAAAAGCACAACCGCCGTGTCGATGCCGAAAAGTGAGAAGTAGTTCGTGTTGCCGGTGTTTGTCGTTTCGTGTTTCATGATGTTTTCGTCTCGAGTGGTTTATCGGATCATTTTCCGGGTTTGCTGAACTGCTGATACGCGACGCGGAAAAGCTCAGAAAGAGCATTCGCCGTCTCAGCCGACAGATTCTTGTCAGCACGAAGATGAGCGTCGATGATATCGGGCGTTGCTTCGTGCGGGTAATAAATTACCGGTTCGACGCCGTCTTCCTCCTGGCGGATCAGGCGATCAACAGGCATATCCAGCCATTTTGTAAGGCGTGCGATGTTGTCCGCATCGGGGCGACCTGTGCCGTTCTCGATACGCGACAGGGTTGAAGCCGATACTTCGGTCACATCGGCAACATCGCGAAGGCTCATCCCAAGCTCCTCGCGGCGACGTTTGATCGCCTTGCCGAGTTCGGCCGTGCTGATCAGACTTTCGTTCTTGAATGACATATTTTTTCTCCTTTCTCCTCAATGAAGTCTAAGTGCCACAGATGCACTTTGCATTTCACAGATAAAACATAGCACAAGGAATTTTTAAATGCAACACCTTGTTTCGCACTTGCAACAATAAAATTATTCTGATACATTGTTTCATAGATGCAACATCTCAAAGAGATTGGGCATCAATTGAAAAGCTGAGTCGCACGGTCTGAAGTGCGGCGAACAGGGACCAAGGCTCTTTTCCGGGAATGGCAGTTCAGACCGGCCGATAAAGACATCAGGAAATGAGAGTCGGTCCATTGATCCTAAGGAGACACAAAACGATGAAACGAATTACGCAAAACGACACCACGACGCAAACACCAACGACAGAAGCACAGGAAACTAACGTCCTCGATTTTTCGGGAACGCTCCGCGAATTGAAAAAGACCGTTGATCAGAACCTGATCCGCCAACGTGCCGGGCGCCGCGATCGCGATGGCAACATTCACATGGTCGAATATGTCGAATGGCATACTGTCGCAGACATCCTGGACGAACATGCGCCGAACTGGGCACACACCGTAAAGGATATTCGTGCCATCGGCGACATCATCACAGTTACGGTCGCCATCACCATTGACGGCATCACCCGCGAAGGCATCGGCACCGGCCGAACCGCAAGCGAGACCGGGATCAAAAAGGCCGAACACGACGCACTAAAGCGTGCCGCGGTGAAATTCGGCATCGCCAGAGAGCTATACAAGCGTGAATTCGATACGGTCGAGCACGATGATGAATCGACAATTCAACCAAGAGCAGTTCTCGACCCAATAGCGAAGAGTCTCGGCGACATGCTGACCGCGAAACAATTGGGCATGATCCGTGGTATGGCACGCGAGGCCGGCATTGATGCCGAGAATGAGTGCGTCGAGAAAATGAAATGTAAGGTCGAGGAACTCTCAAAACGAGGAGCCTCGCAGTTTATCGACCACCTGAAAACATTGCAGAGAAGCGTTGAGCCGATGCGAATGGCCGGCTAGTACTTCCCTGCTTACACAAGTTTTGAGCTGCGGCATTTTCTGTCCAACAATCCTCAAATGAAGCGTGAGAAACTCCCACGCCGCAGCTCAAAACCCTGTCTTGCAAATCGCTGAGTTTTGACACACAATACGAACGCTCAGCAATGGAGGAAATTATGTCTGATGAAGCAACAGGTGCGGCAGGATCTGCCGGGCCGCAACACGGAAGTTTCTGCTGGACCGAGATAGGTGTAAAGGACGCCGCACGGTGCAAGGAGTTTTACAGTTCCATATTCGGCTGGACATGGCAGGACAGCAATGCCTCGGACGGCCCATTCGCATATCACGAGTTCTCGACCGGCGGCCCGTATCCTGCAGGCGGCCTTTATGAGATCGTGCCCGAAATGTGCGAGGACCCGAATGATCTGCCGCCGCCGCATTTTATGACGTACATTTCTGTCGACGATGTTGACGCCTATGCAGCTAAAGCGGCAGAACTCGGCGGGACCGTGATACGGGAGCCAATGGACATTCCGAACACGGGACGTTTCGCGACGTTGAAGGATCCGACTGGAGCAATTTTTTCCATATTTACTATGCAGGAGGCGCAAAGCTGAAATGGCAGAATTTGAGATACCTAAGCATGGTGAGATCTGTTGGCGCGAACTTGCCACACGCGACCTGCTGGCGGCCTTGGAGTTTTACAAGGCAATGTTCGGCTGGGAGCTAATTCAGTCGAATGTGTCGCCCGTTGATTACAAAGAGATCGTTGTCGGCGGGATCGCGTATGGCGGGATGATGGCGATCGATGAAAATTGGGGGCCTGAGCCGCCGCCGTCTTTTTGGACGAATTATATCGCGGTAGACAATTGCGACGAGACCGTCGAAAAGATCAAGGCGCTTGGCGGCGGAATAACGTGCGAGGCTTTTGACGCCCCGGGCGTTGGCCGCATTGCCATGGCGATGGACCCATCTGGAGCCGCGTTCTCCATCATTCAATTTAATATGCAGGGCTAAATTGGTGTCCGCGAAACACCTTATGCATAAGGAACGAAACCGTTACCTTTTGCAGGTCTGTTTCGCGCGTCTATTTCTTTTTACCGTCCGTGTCGAAGACCTCGACGCTCGCAGCGTAGCCTTCTGCTTGAGGCAATATGGCTTCGGCATCACCGACGATAACGATAGCCATTTCGTCCGGACGCACGATCCGCTGCGCTGCGGCGAGAACATCGTCTTTTGAAACTGCCGAAACACGGTCACGATAGGTCTCGAGGTAATCGTCCGGTAAACCGTAAAGGAACTGATTCACTAACAGGTTCGTAAGCCCCTCCTGCGTTTCCGCCCGGATCGGAAAAACACCTGTCAGAAAATTCTTAGCGTCGTCCAACTCGTCATCTCCGACCCTCTCATCGCGAATACGTTCAAGTTCATAGAAGAACTCTTTAAGAGAATCGCCGGTAACCTCATTTCTTACTTCGGCCGTCGCTTCTATGTCGCCTGCCATCTGCTTTGCATTCAGTCTGGAATAAGCGCCGTAGGTATAGCCCTTCACTTCCCTTAGATTCATGAATATTCGCGATGAAGCTCCCGCTCCCAGCACCTGATTCATGACCAGGGCCGAAAAGTAATCTTGGTCGGTACGTTTTATAGCAAGGTTTGATAAGACGATGTTCGATTGTGCCGAACCCGGACGATCAACAACGGTGAGCGTTCTTTCATGCCTCAAAGGCGGCTTTGGGAACTCGGTTTCGGCTACGTCGGCCATCTCCCAATCGCCGAAATAATCTTTCAGCTCTTTTACGATCTCATCACGCGCCACGTCGCCGACAGCGATGAATACTGCGTTGTTGGGAACAAGCATACGGCGGTGAAAACCGGCGAGTTTTGCCCTTTCCAAGGATTCAATATCGCTCGGCTTAGGAGCCGCTATCGAATACGGGTGATCGCCGTACAGTAGCCGTGATGTCTGCTCACTTGCCAGGAAAGGAGGCTGAGAACGCTGGAACTTAAGATTCTCGACCATATTCCGGCGGTAAAGGTCGAGTTCTTCTTCGGGGAATGTAGGCCGCAGCGTAATTTCTGCCAGTAGAGACAAAACTTCGCTCTGATAAAGCGAAAGAGACGATGCGGAAAGTATCGTAAAATCGTCGCTTGAGCTTGCTGAAATGTTCGCACCCAAACGTTCTATCTTCGTCGCCAGATCCAGCGAGGAGTAATTCTGAGTTCCCTCGTTCAGCATCGAAACCACGGCCGACGTGAGTCCTATGCTCTCATCGGGGTCATTGATATCGCCCGAGAAAAATGCAAGCCGAAAGCTGACCAGCGGCACTCGGTCATCTTCGAAAACGACGACACGCATGCCGTTAGAGAGCTGTGTCTTGAACGGTGCAGGAATGTCGAAAGATATAGGTGGAAGCGGTGCCGGCGGCACACTTCGAGAAACTTGTTGCATAGATCAATTGTGGGCAGCCGCGGGAACGACGTCGAGCAGCGCCCGGTTGTCCGTATTTAAATAGACGCCGACCGCATGACGGATCTGCTCGGCGGTAATGGAAAGGAGTTCGTCAACTTCCGTATTAATGAGTGCGGGATCTCCGTCATAAAGAGCGAACTCAGCGATCGCCTGTGCCCGTGCCATCGAGGATTGCCTGGAGCGTACAACGTCATTTACAAGCTGGTTTTCGATCTTTTCCATGTCCTCGGCTGTCGGGCCGTGGGCGGCGAGATCGTGTATCTCGCGCATTATCGCTTCGCGGATCACGCTCACGTCCATCTCCGGCTTAGGGATCGCCCCTATGAATATACTCGACGGCCCCCGCCGTTCGTCTGTGAAGCCGAACAGCTGTATGACGGATTCGTCGCCTTTTACCAGCTTTTGATAGAGCCTGGAACTTTCGCCGTCATAAAGGATCTTGCCGGCCAGATACAGGGCATTGAATTCCGGCGTCCGCCGCGGCGGGATCTTCCAGCCGATAAGAAAAGCCGGAAAAGGAGCGAGCGGATCCTGCCATTCACGGTATGTCGCAGCAACCTCAGGCGGCTCATTCACATCGATATCTTCAGGCAGCGGCTGTGCGGGAATATCTCCAAAATACTGCTCGACCAATGCCTTCGCTTTATCGACGTCGAATGCTCCTGAGAGCGTCAACACGGCGTTATTGGGTGCATAGTAGATCCGGAAAAACTCCTGCACGTCCTCGACCGTCGCAGCATCAAGGTGATCCATCGAACCGATCGTCGAATGTGCATTCGCAAAATTCTTATAGATCATCTCATTGATCATGTCGAAGATCTGCCCATAAGGCTGATTATCGTAACGCAGCCTTTTCTCTTCTTTGACCGCCTCACGTTGATTGTCGAGATTTTCCTGCGTGACGGCGAGCGAACGCATTCGATCCGATTCCAGCCAAAGCGCCAGCGGGAGCTGATTTGCGGGCAGCGTTTCGTAATAATTCGTGCGCTCGCTGGATGTAGTGCCGTTCATCGTTCCGCCGGCTTTCATGATGTATTGAAAGTGCCCTGCCTTCGGAACGTTGTCAGAGCCTTGAAACATCATGTGCTCAAACAGATGCGCAAATCCCGTTCGATCTGCGCGTTCGTTTCGCGAACCGACGTTGTAGTAAACAGCAAGGGAAACCACAGGGACCGATGGGTCCGGATTCATCGCGACACGCAAGCCGTTCGCAAGCTTGTGCTCGACTATCTCGAGCGGCCTCATTTCAAAATCATGCGACATAAATACTCTCGGGCACTGAAGCGCCGCCCACGATTTTTATCAGAACATTTTGACCGGCGGATTGCAAAATCCCCTGCATTTCGCTGAATTGTGGGGCCGCATTTTCTTTCTTCGGAATTTGGAAATGACATCCGATTGAGTGTATAAAGTAGGCAAATAAAACATTGATCGGTGGCTGTTGGGTGCCGCCACAGCCGCCGATGTTTTTTTAGTTTCAGAATATTTCGCAAATTCAGCAACTTGCTGGGTCTTGCCGCGGAACATGGTTTTATGGGCATTCGCCGAACAACCCTCAGTGTGCTTCTTGTGTTCGCGGCGGTGTCGGCAGCGGCCGCTCAAACGCGGGAACGTCCCGGCGAAACGGCAGATCCGTTCTCTCTTAGCACAGGCAGCTATTTTTCGGCGTCGGCAGCGCCTTCCGGTGCAAGACCCATCGAACGTCAGTTCGAGCACTCGCAGATAGCGAACGAATTGAAGGAGGCTCATGATCTGATAAGACAGGTCTATGTCTCCGGCCCAAAGCTGATGTCCGCTGAAATAATTCAGCCGGCGATCGACGGCATGCTTTCGGCATTGGATCCGCATTCTAATTTCTACGATTCGAAACAATGGTCGGAGCTACTGGATGAACACCGCAGCGGATACACAGGTATTGGTGCGAGCATTGCAAATTTTCAAAAGAACGGGACCGTCGATACCTATGTTCTCTCGACGTTTTCACTTTCGCCCGCAGAACGTGCCCAACTGCGTTACGGTGACCGTATTGTTGCCGTAAATGGCGAGAGCATGACCGGCCGCTCTTCGAATTACGTCCGTGACAAGATCCGCGGAGCTGTTGGAACATCCGTCCGCATCTCAGTCGAGCGAAACGCCACAGGAAAGGTAGAGGTCATAACGGTTCGACGCGGACGCGTGTCGCAGCCTTCGATACCAGATTCTTATATGCTGCGGCAAGGCATAGGCTATATTGAGATGTCCGACGGCTTTCACTACACGACCGCACGCGAATTCGACGAAGCTCTAGTTCTTCTAAAACGTCAGGGAATGAAGGCCCTAATAATTGACCTGCGAGGCAACGGCGGCGGCATCGTCGATCAGGCAGTAAAGGTGGTCGAAAAGTTTGTTCCGAAAGGAACGGTCATCCTGACCCAACGCGGACGCACCGGCCTGGATAACCGTGAATGGCGTTCCAACAATATCGCGCCCGAGACAATGCCTGTGGTAGTGCTGGTAGATCGTGAGTCGGCATCAGCTTCAGAGATCGTCGCCGGAGCGTTTCAGGACACTGACAGAGCGATGATCGTGGGCGAAAAGACGTTCGGCAAAGGACTCGTACAGAGCGTCATAGAACTTCCCGGAAAGAACGGCCTTACGCTGACAACGGCACGCTACCTGACGCCTTCGGGGCGGTCGATCCAACGCGAATATGCCGGCGTCGATTCTTACGACTACTTCAACCATCGCACGGCGATCGCAGCAGCAGCAAAACCCTATTTTGAAGCTCGGACCGTAACGAACCGCAAGGTCATCGGCGGCGACGGCATTCGGCCCGACGAGGAAGTCTTGAGTCAGGAGCTGACGCCCGAGCAGGCGTCCCTGCTCGATGCGCTCTTCTTTTTTGCACGAGATCTCGCCGCGGGTAGATTGACGGGATTTGAGGGTCACCGAATCGTCGGCAACCTCTCGAAGAAACGACTGAACCGCACCGACGCGGCCGTGACGCCTGAGATGGTAGCGACATTTATCGAGCTGAACGCAACGCCGGAGGGACCGCAAACGCGGGAACGCCTGACCAAGCAGGCGGAATTCATCAAACGCAGGCTGCGCCTCAACTTGGCGACCGCTGCTTTCGGCCAAACAACAGCTGCTCAGGTTTTGATAGAGGACGACCCGCAGGTCGCTAAAGCGGTCGAACTTCTGCCGCGTGCCGCACAACTCGCCAGGGCAAGCTCGACCGCCAGGTCTGAACACCGGTAGTTTTACGGGTAATATCTCAACAGTGTCCCGCCGGCCCCAACGGCCCAGCCGTATTTCTTGTCCATGAATATTCCGTATAGATGACTGTTCGTGCCGGGCAGTGAGCGTTCCCAGGTCTTGCCGCGGTCCCGAGTTCGGAGTATCGTGCCGCGATGTCCCGCGATCCACCCGTTCTTGTCGTCCGAAAAAGCCACGCGCATCAGCGAATCGCGAACAGGAGACTCGATGGGCCACCAACTATCGCCGCCATTCGTTGTCTGAATGATCGTCCCGTTCTTGCCGACAGCAACGCCGTTCTTCTGATCGCGAAAATCAACTCCGTAGAGCGGCTCCTTCGTGCCTGTATTCTGACGCGTCCAGGTCATGCCTTCGTCACGGCTCGCCAGTATTGTGCCGTCGTCGCCGACAATCCAGCCGTGTGAGTTTCCGCGAAAGAAAATGCTGAAAAGCTCCAACTTGAACGGCAACAGCACACGACGCCATGTGTCTCCGCCATCCTCCGTTCGCATAAGGAGCGAATCGACCACAACGGCATCATCGCCCGAGCCCCGCAGAACCGAGCCGATGATGTATCCGCGCCGCTTGTCCGAGAACTTGACGCTCAAAAACTCAGGAGTGCCCGAACCGAATTCACCCGTCCGATATGGCCGAATGTCCTGCCATGTCTGCCCGCCGTCACGCGTAACGAACAGTTTGCGGCCTGCAACAACATAGCCATCCTTATCATTACGAAAATAGACCTCGTTGATATCATCGGTAATGTTCAGTTCAACGCGGGTCCATGTTTTTCCGCCGTCCCTTGTGGCCGCCAAATAGCCGTTGTCGCCCGCGACCCAGCCGCGATCGGACGATTGAAAATAAACGCCGACCAGATCGCCGTCAACATCGCAATCAAAGCCGCGCCAGCCTGACTGAGCAGCGGCAACGGACGCGATCGAAAGAACTAAACAAATTGATACAAAAACTCCCCTCACCTTTTCCTCCGGTCACCTTTTTTCGCTTTCAGCTTATAGAATAACGGCTTTCGCGGCGTAATTCATCCTTTCTGATGACGAAATTTCCTTCGGAGTTACCAGAGAAACATCTACTTCACGTTCACAATGCGGTAAACGGTTCCCTGCCATTCGATGACAACCTGTTCGCCTATTGAGAGATACCTGGCGAGCTCACGGTGTTTGCCGATCAGTGCAAAATACTCGCTGCTGCCGAAAACGATCCGCACTTTTTTCGCATCTTTGAAAGTTTCAGCATCCGCATCGATCCAAACGCCTTCCTGATTTCCGAAGTTCTTGTTTCCCACGAACTGATTCACCGACGAATTTCTAATAATTATTTGTTCGCGGCTGTCCTCAGTTTCTCCGTCAAGCGAAACGTTTGACTGCATCGCGTTCTGCTGCACGCTCATACGAACGGCGTCGGCACCGCTGCGTTCAGCGACCTTTGCCTTTGCCGGTGCCGAGAACGCACCGGAAACCACAAGATCCCGCCTCGCATTCACCACCGAACCGTCCGCGGCAAGGTAGGACGTGTAAGGAGTGACCAAGCCGAATCGCGTCCCGAGTTCTACGATCTCATCCTTCAGTTCTTTGGTTTCTCCGTTTGCCCGAATTTGCTCGAGCAGCCAGCCAACGCGGCGGCTCGCCCACAGCCGCGGCAGGAACTCGTTCCCGTCCGAACGGACAGGCATATCGAGATTCGTATATCTAAATTCCCTTCTCTCACCGCCCGCAAGGCCTGTCAGGCGAAACGCGATATTGCGCAGTTCGTTGGTGTTCTTGTAACGGCCGATCACCGTCAATTGCATCCCGCGGAAAAGGTCTGTCAGTTTGCGCGGATACATCGATTCTGCGATCACAGGGCCGAGGTCGAGCTGGAGGTCGGACAGCACCGGTGAGCTGACACGTGAGAAAAAGTTCGAGACCTTGATCTCGAGGTCTTCTTTCGGCTGAACATAATCCGAAATACCGCCGTTCTCAGAACCAATGCGGTCAAGAAGAGCGGTATTCACATCGTATCCGAATCCGAACGGAAAGATCCTTATATTCTGTTGTTTCTCCCTATTCAAGTTCAAGTTCTCGATGATCCGCTCGACATTCCGTTCCCCGACGGTCGGCAGGCCGTCGGTCATGAAAACCAGCATCTTTGGCCTGTCGCTTCGGTCAAATTGCTTTACGGCAGTAACAAGGGCGTCGTTTATGTTCGTGCCGCCTGTAGGACGCAGCTTATCGACGAACTCTGCACCGCGCTTTCTGCCGTCAGAGTTCGCCGCTACGAGACCGCGCTCCATCAGATGTTCCTCACCCGCGAAATTGATCAGATTGAAGCGGTCACCGTCACGCAGCGTTCTGATACCGAAAAGCAGTGCATTCCGAGCCTTGTCCATTTTGCCTTCGTCGGCCATCGAACCGCTTGTATCAAGCACAAAAACGACGTCCTTGTTGACCAATTCCCTTTCGGAGATATTGTCCCGCGGGGACAGCATCAGCAAAAAATAGCCGTCCTTTCCGGGCTCGCGGTACGTCAAAAGCGACATCCCGAAATCGTTGTTCGAGACACCGTAGAACATCTGAAAGTCCCTGTCGTTGTTCTTCGTTTCAAACGATACTACCGACGAAGACGCCGAACGGCTCTTAACTTCGATCTGATGGGTCGGCGAATACACATTCCTGACCGCCTCGCGTGCCGAGATCTCGACCTTGCCCGAAACGGTGCCGAACTGCTGCAGAGCGCGGACATTCCTATCCGTTTTTGTCTGCTGTGTCCGCCACAGGTTGCGGCCCGTCCCTAGCGGATAACGGTAGCCGACAGTGCCGTTCTCGGCTTTTAGTACTTCGGTGTATGTCAGTTCGAGTTTTTTGTCCGAATTTGGCGGAATGGGAAAGATAGATGCCTGAAAAAGGTCCTTTCCTGCATATTCGAGCAGTCCCGGATCGATATTTCGGCGAACGATCTCGTCGTAGATCCGCCTGGCCTCTTCACGTGAACGCACCTCACCGACAAGCTTTTTTCCGTTCTCCCAAATGGCAAATTCCACTATCGAGGCCGTTTCCGGTATGGGAAAGAAGTATGTCCCCTCTAACGTGAATCGCGTGTCATTCCGAAAGACCTGTTCAACGTGGGTACGTGCAACTTGCGCGTCGATCTTGGTCGTAATTTCGATGGATTTCACGGGCAAAGCCGTCGGAAGCTGCGGCACAGGCCGCGGCATCGGCACACACGGCCGCCTGTCGCAGGGAATGGGAAGTATGACGCCCTGTGCCGCGACATTAAATGCTGCAAATACGATAGTTAGAAATGTAAATAGACTTAGGCGGACAAGGCTGCGGTTCATGAGATCTCTCCTTTTCGATCAAACCGACGGGGTGACTTTCGATCAGATCTGATGCAAATTGAACGTTTGACAGGGTCGATTCTTGCATCGAATATGCAACTTTTATGTTTATACTGAATATAATTGTCTGAAAAGGTACTTTATCCAGCGGAGGGCACGATATGCGTCTATTTCTTTCACTATTGGCCATTTCCATCGTCACTCAAATTGCAGTTTCTCAATCAACGGAGACGGCAGCCCCGAACTGCGACGTCAATCTCGCGACCCAGCTTGTCAGACAACAAGTTCGAGAAAGCAGTACGATCACCGCTAACGACAAGCAGATAAGGATTCTTATAAGGTCGGCGGATTTTCTCTGGAAGTACGATGAACAGGCTGCACGAGACTTTTTTGCAGATGCATTCAAACGCGCAGAAGCTGAACACGAGAAGGCAGGTGACGGATCGAAAGCTCGTGATGGATTTGATGCTCGCTTCAGAGAGCAAGTTCCGGATCACAGAATGGATGTGATCCGAGCCGTTGCCAAGCACGACGCCAAGTGGGCCGACCAGCTGATCGCCAGGGTAATTGACGAGTACAAAAAGAATCTGGGCGAGGCCGGTTCCAAGTTTCGCGAACGTGAGATCGATGCTTTGCTGGGCATTGCTATCGCAGTTGCCGCCAACGATCGCGACCTGGCGAGAACCATATTTCGCAGGGTGATGGCGTTTCCGTTGACAATGATGATGGGAGCCGCAATATCGTCGATCTCGCAGACTGACAAAGAACTTTCGGACTCGCTCTACGTTGAGGCGCTCGCTCGTTATCGCGACGAGCGCCCACGAAGGTTGTTGTTCCTTTCTGCGTATCCATTTGCTCAAGGACGCATCATGGGTATTGACAAGTTCCAGTTCGGATTCTCGATCCCTGTCGATATGGAACCGAACAAACCTCTACAGAGGCTTATTATAGAAACTTTTCTGGGACGCGTGGCTCGGTTTGCCGCGAATCAGTCCGATCTTGCGTTGCCTCCTGAAACGCCATACAAGCCCGAGCCGCTGTATCTGGTTACCGGATTGAATGACATCGAACCGATCGTAATTTCTGAATTCCCGGATCTGCTGGATCGCCTTGCAGCCGCACGGTCGCAAGCCCTCGCACTTTTGGATGCGGAAATGCGCAAGACTCTTGAAAGCAGCGGAAACCACGTCGAGCAGCTTTCGATGTCGCTTGATGAACGAATTGCAGCGGCTATCGAGGCTGACAAGGCGGGAAAGTTAACCGACGAGATGATCATCCAACTGATCACCTGGGGCGAGGCAAGCGAGGAGCAGCTTGCGAAAATTCAGCCGTTTCTGGACAAGATAAAGGATGAAAAAGCTAAGAAGGAAGCCTCTGCCTTTTTCTGGTTCAAACGCGGGCTGAGGTCGGTGAAGGACGAGCGATTTGACGATGCGGAAAAACACGCGGAGCGCATCGGCGACCTGGAGCTAAAAGCCTATGTCTATTTTGAACTTGCTGACAAAACAGCGCGATCCGCAAATGATCAGGCGGCAAAATTCGAGATATTGAACAAGCTTTCCAAGGTCATTCGCGCCGCACCCGATTCTGTCGTAAAGGCCCAGATGCTGCTTGGTTTGTCAGGAAAATACGGAGAACTAAATCACACTATCGCACTAGACGAGATTAGTGAATCGATCAAGGTGGTGAACAAACTAAAGGACCCTGACCTTTTATCTAACTTTGTCATGAAACAGATCGCCACAAAGGACATGGCATTCTTTGCGTCATATTCCATTCCCGGATTTGATCTGGAGAGGGCTTTTGGAGATCTAAGCAAGCGGGATATGGATATGGCTTTGGCACATGCACGATCGTTCGATGACAGGTTCTTCCGCACGCTCGCAGTGATCGCTATTGCCAAGCAATGCGTCGCTGCTCCGAAACCGCAAACTGCGATCTGACCTACGGCTTGTCGTCTTCTAGAGCGTCGTCGATGTCTTTTTCGAGCTTGAATCGGAGCTTTTCAACCATCATATCAGCGCGTTGCAGGGCGGCGGCGAGATTTCCGCGCGTACTTTGAATCTCGGTTAGAAGTACTTGTAGATTTGTCTTTTCTGCCGCAAGGCTTCGCCTGCGTGCCTCGCGAACTTCTTCAGGCCGCATGGAACCCGCGATCTGAACGCTCCGCTCGACAACATCAGGTCGTGCATCATATTCGATCTGCTCCAGGCGTGTTTTGATCGTATTCTCCTTCTCGATCATCTCGAAAAGCTGTTTACGCAGCGAATCGGAACGCTGTTCGGCCCGCGTAATGATATCGAGATTCATTAGCAACGCCTTCTGCTTTTCGTCGCCGGCGGACGAAGTTGACGTTTTCTGGCTCTCAAGCCGCTTAACGCGTTCAAGCAGCTCCGCAAGGCGCTCTGTATTCGTCGGGGTCGGTGCTGTCCGCGGTTGAGCGGTTCCGGTCTGTTTGACTTCCTCTTGAGGATCCTCAAAACTTCCGCCGCGGATGATCTCTGCACCCGTGAGAACGGGCGGCGTGGCAAGCGGCCTCGGCTGACGGTTGTTTTGGGAATAGGCGTCAGTAACAGCGACAAAACACACCAGTGCAACCACCGTTAAAACTCTTGGACCTTTCATCTCACTTTTTCCTTCTTGGGCTTATCGGGCAGAAGATCACCTCGAACAAGTTCGACTGCGTTCTTCGCAAGCCCTATCACGGGTATCGCATCGAGGCCCGAATTGACCAGGCCGCGAACTACTCCCTTTTTCCTTATATCACTGCCAACCAGAGCTAAAACAATGAACGTGCCGCCGAACGGCAGTGACCGAGCCCCGCGTTTGACCACCTGCCAGCCGCCGGCCCGCAGCAACTTTCTCTTCACCGATACCTTCGTTTCTTCCATCGTTAGCCAATGCAATACTTGCCTAAATCAGATGACATCAGCATACTCTACTTTGCACGAACTATTACAAATAAAGTTTCACGCATTCATACCACCGGCATGGAACTAAGGATCACAAATCTTTCAAAACGCTTCGGAGATCAATGGATACTTCGCGATGTTGAGTTCAGTGTGAGGCTGGGCACTGTCGTTTGTATTTGCGGTGCTGCGGGGTCCGGAAAGTCAACACTGCTCCGTCTGATCGCCGGCAAAGAAAAAGCGAACGGCGGAACATTCACTGATCTCTCTTCCGAAGACGTATACTTCTCAGACCCCGGGAATTCCCGCGGCCTTCTTTCCATATTCGGGGCTTCCGGCGAAAGGCGATCTGCCGGCTCAGTTGCTTTTTCGCATCTGGATAGTTCACTGAAGAGCCCGAAGAACATCATCTTGCTGGATGAACCTTTCGCGGGTATGGATCGAGAAACACGATCCCGATCAGTACGTACGATCCGAGAGGCGGCCAAACTCGGAAAAACGGTCATCTTCGCGGCGGCCGATTTTAAACACCCCTGTGAGGCTGCCGAAAACGTCATAATGTTGGACCGCGGCACGGTCATGCAAGCGGGAACACCGCAAGAGGTCTATGAGAACCCTGTGTCTGCCTCAGTGGCCGTGTTGACGGGAATGATCAACCTGATAGAGGCTCGACGACTGACGTCGTCAAATGCAGACATTCCCGAATTTCACACAATCAACGGCGGCCTTCGAATATTTTCACAAGCGGTCGCCAAATCCCGGCTCGGTGCTATAAATCAAAACATGTTGCTTGGAATTCGGCCCGAGGACGTCGTCATTGCTATGAATGCGTCGTTCCCTGAAGACAATGTGATACGGGCAACTGTAACGGATGTGCGATTTGACGGTGAAACAAGCTTGGTAGACCTCGACGCGGGCGGCCTTTCACTTACCGCCCGCGTGTTTAAGGTTGTAGGACTGAACATCGGCGACGAATGCATGCTCGGTCTGCCGCCTCACCGTGTAGCGGTACTAAACTAGTTCCCCACAAATACAGATAAGACGATCTGCACCCTTCGGTTCTTTGCCTTGTTAGCAGCGGAGGTATTCGGCGCGACCGGCGTTGATGCTCCAAATCCTTTTGCCATAAGCCGTCCCTCATCAACGCCCTTGGCGGCGAACATATCGGCGACAATGTACGATCGCCGGTCAGTAAGTGTCTGGATCGCTGCAGGATCACCTGTATTGTCGGTATGCGACTCTACTGCGATCCTATAATCTGGGTGATCTGCCAATATTGTACCGAGAGCATTCAATCGTCCGTCCGCCTGCGGCGTCAGAGTGGTCGAACGCGTTCCGGTCCAAATATTCTCGGCAAGGGTGAGCACTATACCTCGATCGTTCTTTTGAACCATTCCAAATCCGCGAAGCTGCTGCAGCAATGCCGGCTCTGCCGCACGGATATTCGCCGCTCTCAGTTCCTTTTCGTTTTCTTCCTGCCGCGAGCGGTTCTCATTTTCGAGGGCTGTCACTCGCGCACGCGCGGTCTCGATCTCGACACGGGCACGGCCAAGCTCTTCACGCAGCCTCCCATTTTCTTCTCGCAGCTCTCGAACCTGATTGGCGTAATTCGCAGAGTCGCGTTCTGCAAGTTCACGGTTGCGCGTCTCGCGGGCCAGTTCGGCACGCAGTTCCGACAACTGTTCTTGAGCGTCCATTACGCGGTTCTCCGCCTCGCGGATCTCGGCATCGGTACGAAGCTGTTCATTTCGCCGTTCCCTCGCGGTCTTTCGCTGAAAAGCCATCTGTTCTGCTTTTACAGCGGCCGATATAGCCCTTCGGGCGGCGACATCGACCGTATCGGAAGCTCTGCCCGCCTGCCAACCATTGTCGGCGTTCTGGAGCAACGTCTCAGCCTCACTCAATTCGTCAGGCGCGTCACGTTCCGCACCGGCGAACTTCGCCAAGGCAACCGCCTGACGCGCCTGCAGGATCGCAGGCGGCGTACGGGCGTAATCTGTCTCCGCTATTTCCGGCGTCCGCGGATCACGGAAGTAATCACTGGAATTCCCAAAATACTGCACGGCCGGTATCGTAGCGATGGTCTTTCCGCGCGGTGCGACGGGATACAGATTCTCAAGCATTATCTGTTGGCTCGGACTCGAAACCAGGAAATGCGGCTCAGCCGTGATGATGATGGAGAACGTCTGAAATGTCGTTGTCACATTTACCTTCGAATCGATAAAGAACAGGCCGCTTCGCTTGATCTCGCCCAAATTGTCAACTTGCCCTTCAGGCGAGATCGCCCAAACGACATAGGTCGCATAGCCCGGCCCGAGTTCAAACGGACGCGGCATTTTCTCGACTGACAGCTCAATTCGGGTTCCAGTCCGAGCCGTGCGTCGGACCTTCGCGTCGCCTTTCATTCGTGGAAAACGCGTGGTTCCGCGAAACTCGACCTTGATGGTCTCATCAAGCGGATAAGTGATCGCAGTGGTCCGCCGCGGGACGTCTGCCTGGGCAAACGTAAAGGCTGTAAAGGCGAATACAAACAGCAGAATGGATAATGGACGCATAAATGAGGGCAATTTCATATTGTCTTTATGATCAAGTCAACTCTTGAAAAGATGCCATATGGTTAAACAGAGTTGCAAACGGAGCGTTTGGACATCGTCATTGGAAGTGAAGTATATTCAACCTTTTACCGTCAAGAATGCAAGATCTTAACCGCCTGTTACGATACGTCCGGCCTTACTGGCCGCTTTTCGTGGTCGCGCTGGTGGCGATGGTCTTCGTAGCGGTCTTTGAGACCGCTATCGGAGCAATGCTGGTACCGATCTTTGAGCAGTTTTTAGGATTTCAGGACGTTAAGGCCAGAACGATCTTTGACCTGAACGCGATAGTTCCAAAGGATGATTGGTACCGGGCATGGTTGGTCATCGGCGGCATGCTACTCGCTTTTACCGTTCTTAAGGGCGTCGCAGAATTTCTTTCAACTTACCTGATGGCGAAGATCGGCCAGTCAGTGATACTGAACATCCGCCAAGAGTTATACGAACACATCCTTCGACAATCAGCCGCTTTTTTTGAACGCCACCGCTCGAATTATCTTGTTTCGAGACTTGTTGTTAGTTGCGCCGCCATCGAACAGGCGGTAACCGCAAATCTGCGGGATGTTCTCCGCGAATCATTGATGCTGGTGTTCTTCCTTGGTGCGGCCATCTATCTGAACTGGAAACTGACGCTCGGGGCACTCATCATCGGCCCGATCATCGCGTACATAACTTCTGAGGTCAGCAGGAGAATGCGAAGGCTGGCCGAGGTATCCCTCAAAGGCAATAAAGACCTGAACGAAACGGCCCACGAGACCTTTGCAAACCACGTTATCGTTAAATCCTATTCAGGCGAAAAAAGAGCGGTCGCGAAGTTTCTGGACGCGGCCGGGACGATCGCAAAGGCGAATCTGCGCGGAGCCAGATATGCGGCATTATCACCGCCGCTGATAGAGATCGTCGGCATCATCGCCGTCGTCGTGCTGCTGTATTTCGGCTTGAGCGAGGTAAATGCAAAACAGCTTGCCCCCGCACAATATTTCGCGTTCCTGTATTTTCTGCTTCGGAGCTATGACCCGATGCGGAAAATATCAAGGCAGCATAATGAACTGTCACGGGCATTTGCTGCGGCACGCGATGTATGGTCAGTTCTCGACGAGCATGATGAGCTGCCAGAGAAGAAGGATGCGGTCACTCTTTCCCCACTGAAAGATCGCATCAAGATCGAAGGCGTTTCATTCAAATATACTGACGAACGAAAATATATACTTCGCGGGATCGATCTGGAAATAGAACGCGGAACAACCGTGGCACTGGTCGGTGAAAGCGGCGGCGGTAAATCGAGCCTCACCAAACTGATCCAGCGGCTGTACGATCCGACCGAAGGCCGTATAACCTGGGACGGCGTCGACCTGCGTGATGCAAAGATCCTTGACGTACGGCGGAACATTGCCATCGTTTCGCAGGAAACCGTCTTGTTCAACGACACTATCTTCAACAACATCACCTTCGGCCGTCCGGACGCCACGCTGGAGCAGGTGCGTGAGGCCGCGAAGGTCGCATTTGCGGACGAGTTCATTTCGCAGTTCCCGGATGGTTTCGACACAATTGTAGGCGAACGCGGCACGCTGCTCTCCGGCGGGCAGCGGCAGCGGATCGCGATCGCTCGGGCTGTGATCGCTGACGCTCCTGTGCTGATATTGGACGAAGCCACTTCGGCACTGGACAGCGAAAGCGAAGCGATCGTGCAGCAGGCGATGGCTAACCTGATGCAGAACCGTACTTCGGTTGTTATCGCACATCGGCTTTCGACGGTCCGAAACGCCGACCTTATCGTGGTCATGCAGGCGGGCGAAATTATTGAAACGGGAACACACGATGAATTGCTCGAGCAAAGCGGAGTTTATCAGCGGCTTTATTCGATGCAGTTCACTGCGGAAGACGAATCGGAGATGAAAAGCGAATGAGATCAATGACGGGCTTCGGCCGCGGCACTGCAGGAAATGAAACGACCAACGTGACGGTCGATCTGAAAACGGTCAATAATCGTTTTCTGGACCTGAATCTTCGACTGCCGGCTGACCTTCAGGCGATAGAGAACGAGATCCGAACCCGCATCGGAGCACGTCTCTCCCGCGGACGAGTGGATGCGAATATTCAGGTCGACCGTACATCGGAGGTCGAATTTGAATTGGACAATCCTACGATCTCAGGCTACTTGTCGGCTGTCGCAAGCATGCGGGAATCATACGGTTTGTCGGGCGAACCGGACATTAACATGATCGCCAGGCTGCCCAACGTCTTCAAACAGAAGAAAGCGGAAGTTGACGGCGGGACACTCGAGCTCGTTTTGAAAGCTCTCGATGAAAGCCTATCGGCGCTTGAGGAGATGCGCGGCAGCGAAGGAACGATCCTGTCCCGCGTCTTGAACGAATGTATCGACCAGATCGAATCGCGGATTCCTGCGATCGAATCACTGGCGTCAACTGTTGCCGACGAGTATCAGGCGCGCCTTGGCAAGCGAATTGAGGATATGCTCGCCAAAAGCGGCCTGAACACCGATATCGACAAAGGACGTCTGGCGCAGGAAGCGGCCTATTTGGCGGATAAGGCCGATATTTCAGAAGAAATTGCCCGATTGCGGGGACACATCGAGCATTTTCGCGAGATAATGTCAGACGAAAAGGATGCCGGCAAGCGACTCGATTTCCTTACTCAGGAGCTGAATCGCGAGGCAAATACCATCGCGTCAAAGACCAACAACATGACGGTGAAGGAGAATGCCCTGGCCATTAAGAGCGAGATTGAGAAAATCCGCGAACAGGTACAAAATATCGAATAAGACCGAGAGTTCGGCGCTTGGGTGCAAACTATGAAAGGAGGCCTGATAATCATTAGTTCACCTTCGGGAGGCGGCAAAGGAACGCTGATCCGAGAAGTATTGCGCACGACGCCCGGCATCACGTTCTCAGTTTCCTACACCACGCGGGCCATGCGCGACGGTGAACAGGACGGCCGCGAATACTTCTTTGTGACCCGAACTGAATTTGAGACGCTTATCGAAAAGGGTGAGTTTTTGGAATATGCCGAGGTCCACGGCAACCTTTACGGAACGTCCAGAACGCAGATCCAACAAGTAATGGACGGCGGCACAGACGTACTGTTGGAGATCGATGTTCAGGGAGCCCGCATCTTGCATTCTGCCGCTCCCGATGCAACGAGCATCTTTATTCTGCCGCCGTCTTTCCCGGTGCTTCAGACACGTCTTACTCTCCGTGCCACTGAAAGCAGCGGTGACCTGCAGCTGCGGCTGAAGAACTCGTTTGATGAGGTCAGAGCCTATGACCTGTTCAAATACGTGATAGTTAACGACGATCTTAACCACGCTGTAGAAGACCTTCGGACCATCATCAAGGCGGAAAGACTGCTGCGGGATAGACAAATCGATGAGATACAGAGTATTCTAGATGGTTTCGACGCCTCGTATCGGCGTTTTGCTGCATCATGACAAAGAAAATTACGGAAGAGCTTGAAGAGATCGAAGGCGCGGAAGACGGGATCGAAGAACCCGAAGTTATCGACCCGCCGGAGATCGATTCCAAATATCGGCTCATACTGCTGGCCGCGCAACGAAGCAAGCAGCTTCAGAGAGGTGCTCATCCTCGTGTCGATCTTGACCTGAGAAAGCGTAAACCTACGCGCGTGGCCCTAAAGGAATTGGAAGAGAAAAAAGTAAATTTCGAACTGCTCGAAGACTGAGCAGCAACTTTTAGGATCTGGAGCTCTGCGTCAATAACTGCCGCAGAGCTTTTTTATTGTTCCCTATCTTACGAATGGAGCTACGCTTCCCTTCTTTTTGGGATGAGTAACATCGTCGTCAGGCGAGTTCTCAGAATTGTCGACCGCTGCAGTAAGCAACGCCAAACAGCTGAGGAATAATAGGGCCACAGCCGTAATGTGAAGCACGAAATCAAAAAGGCTGTGAACAAGAACCGCAAAGCACGCCCCCGCCGCTCCTACAGCTATCCCTCGCAGATGATGGTCTTTTATTAAAAGTGCCTTTCTAACCGCATTGCCGAAGACAACAAGAAAAGAGATGCCTAAGACAATGCCGACAACGCCCGCATCAGCCGCAACCTGAAGAAAGTCGTTGTGAGCCTGTTCTACGAGCATCTGCCCGCCGGAAGTGTCCTTTGCCGCATATGCTGTGTGAAATGCTCCGATGCCTGCCCCCAACGGGAAATTGTCGCGAATAACGTAGGTCGTAACCCGCCAGATGTGCATTCGGTACGAAGAAATGTCTTCCGTCTCCAACGAATCACCGATACGCGTTAGCGACGTCTCCCCGCCAACGAAGATCGCCCCGCCGATAGCCGTCACCAATAATGCGAACGACAGCGCGAACTTCGCCGCCACACTTTTTCCGGACCTAGACCGTGACGAGATCAGAGAGACCAAGATAACCATGGCGATCAGCGATACCAGTCCGCCGCGTGAGCCGCTCAACAATAATGAAGTGGCCATGATCGCGATGGAGGTCACGGTCAGCAAGACCTTATCCCGTCCTACGGCTCCCGAGAAAAGAAGGCCGATCGGAAATGCTATGCACATTTCGACGACAGCTGCAAAATTATGGCGATTGACGAACGAGCCGAAAGGAGTTGCGGCAGCGGGCGTATATATCCCGTAGATCGAGTCGGGGCTCAGGACCGACTGAAGGATCGCATAGAATGCATATACAGTGCCGAAAACGGTAACGAATACGGCGAACTTCTTTACTCTCGCGGCAGTGCCCAACAACCCCAAAAACGATGATGAAACAAAGAAGAGGATCAGGATCGAAACACCAGCCGCCAGCGAATGATAGGGTTCGAGAGAGATGGTTCTAGGTATTTGCCCTATGCCTGCCGAGTCCGAAACTGTACCTATCGGCACCGACTGCACGAACGCATACAATGCGAACAATAGCATCGGCGAAAATATCAAGAGGCCTGAGATCCGTAGCTGATCGCGAAAAGCTGATAACGAATAAAGGATGACGAAGATCGTCGAAAAAAGATAGAAAACTGCTATGACAGGCTGGTGTACAGTCCCATAAGCCATGACTGCGAAGACCGTTAACGCCATGTAAAGCCCGAATGCTATGGAACTTAGTCTTTGCATCTACCTCCTGATCAGCTCCATATCGTCAAACCAGAAAGTCCCCGACATGGGGCACTCCTCACCGCAAAACTTTCTCAGTGTCCGTATGGAGATGCCTGTGCAGTTTCGCGGTGTCTGAAAGTCGATGCGAAATTCTCGCCACTCGTAACTGCCGGCGGCGAAGTTCTCCGAGCTCGCCAACGCCTTTTCGTTGATCAGATCGACAACCTCCACGAACGGCAGGCCCGGCGATTGCAGATTTTCGGCACGCACGTAAAAAACCAGCGTGTACGACGAATCAGGTTCAACAGCGACGGTCTGAGCAATATTGTAGAAGGCAGGCTTTGAATACCCTCGAAACGTTGTTCGCAGGCTTCGTTCGCCGGTGCGTTTTACCCTCGAATCAGCCCCGATCTCGACCTTCGCTTCATTCCGATAGATCTCCCAAGAAAAGCGAGCGTCTTCAACGTTTCCGATAGGTGACTCAAACGAACCGTCGGAGACCTTGTTAAGCGAAGCCTTTGCCATCCCAAGTTGCTCAAAGAATGCCATGGCCTCGATAAAGCGCTTTTGTCCGTAGAGCCCGTCGGCGATGCCGCGAGCAAGCTTTTCATTCTTCTTCTTATCCTCGTCCCCCAGCCGGTCCCAGTTTCGCAGCGATGCCTCCGCCGCTCCTCGCGACGCGAAGAAATAGGCCGCATGGGCGATCGCATCCGCCCTATCACCTGCGACATACTCGATCCGGGCAGTATCTTTCTCGTATATATCCCAAACAAGAGAAAACGCCTGATCGCGATAGCGGCGTGAATCGAAGGCCGCGGCCCGCAGCTCCTGCAATGCCTCGCTCTCTCGCCCCCGTCTTATAAGAAAATTAGCAAGATGCCAGCGAGGTGCAGAGTAGTTCGGCGCCAAAGCTGCCGCCCGCTCAAATTCCGATTCGGCCTTTGCGAGTTCACCGCTTTGCTCATAAGCCCTTGCGAGGTCAATACGTCGATGAATATCGAAGGGCGACAGGCGTGCCGCATCGACGTACGAAGCAAGTGACTCCTCGGGCGCGAACATAATTGAACCCAGCAGCTTATGTCCGCCGGAAAACAGCGGAGCAAATCGGATCGACGTTCCCGCGATCTCAGCGGCATTATCTTCGGCGGGAGAAGTTCGTTCGGCAAGCATCGTACCGATCTGCCAGCGGATCCCGAACCATGCGCACAGCACGCAACCGATGACCATCGCGATCAACAGGGTGCGTGAGGCGGCATTTGTGGCGTTATTTGGCATCAACGTCTCGAGCCTAAGACCCGAAATAGTCTGCGATACTGTCCACTACGTAGCTCAGCTGTTCCGGTGTCAATTCAGGATAGATCGGCAGGGCGAGCGTCTCGCGAGCAGCACACTCAGATTCCGGAAGGTCACCTTCTACATATCCCACGAAAGCGAAACACTCTTGAAGATGGAGCGGGACAGGATAATAGATATCAGTTCCGATGCCTTTTTCCGTCAGGTGCGACCTTAGGGCATTGCGCCCCGACGGCACTCGCACGACGAACTGGTTGTAGATATGCCTGCATTCCTCTCTTTCGAACGGCAAAATTATCTTTTCTGTCAGACCGGCACGATCAAACAATTCGCGATAGCGGTCAGCATTTGATCTCCGGCGACCCGACCATTCGGCGAGGTGTGGCAGTTTCACACGCAGCACCGCTCCCTGAAAACCGTCCAGACGCGAATTGAGCCCGACCCATTTGTGATAGTAACGCTCCTTCGAGCCGTGAACGCGTAACGCCCGGAGTTTTTCAGCGATCTCGTCATCATTCGTCGTCATGAAACCGCCGTCACCCATACCTCCAAGATTCTTTGACGGATAGAAAGAAAAACAGCCGATCGCGGACAACGCCCCCGCACGAATGCCGTTCTCTTCCGAGCCGATCGCCTGTGCCGCATCCTCGATGACAGGTATCCCGTGAGCATCAGCTATGGCGTTCAGACGGGTCATGTCGGCACATTGGCCGAAAAGGTGAACAGGCTGAATGGCTTTGGTGCGTTCGGTGATCTTTGCCTCGATCTGCGTAACATTCAGGTTATACGTGTCCGGTTCTATGTCCACAAAGACCGGTGTCGCGCCGAGCCTTGTTATGGCGCTGACCGTCGCAAAAAAGCTGTACGGTGTAGTGATCACCTCATCGCCGGGACCGATATCGAATGCCATCATTGCCAGCAGAAGAGCATCGCTTCCCGAAGCGCAGCCGATGGCGTGTTTGACGCCGCAATAGGACGCAAGTTCATTTTCAAGCTCGGCCACCTCGCCTCCCAAAATGAATGCATTTGTGTCCAGAACACGCCCTAAAGCGGCTTCGATCTCGGGCCTCAGAGCAGCGTTTTGTTCAGTCAGATCTAGTAAAGGGACTCTCATTTTCTGCACTAGATAATATCGAAACGACTTTGGATTTGCATTGCCGGCACCATCTCTTTAATCTGATGCGAATGATAGAAGATCGCGAGGCGGGAACGAAAGAGATAATGAAACGCCTGAAAAAGGCGTATCCGGACGCACATTGCGCCCTGAACCACGCAAATCCTTTTCAGCTTTTGATCGCGACGATCTTGTCGGCACAGTGCACCGACGAGCGTGTAAACATCGTCACTGCCGAGCTCTTTCGCAAGTATCCAACCCCGCAGGATTTCGTCGAAGTGAGCCAACAGGAATTGGAGAAAGAGATCCACTCGACCGGATTTTTCCGCAACAAGGCGAAGAATATCAAGGCGGCGTGTGAACGTCTGATCGCAGTTTACGGCGGCGAGGTCCCGCGAACGATGGAAGATCTGCTGACGCTCGGCGGTGTCGCCCGCAAGACCGCGAATGTGGTAATGGGAAATGCATTCGGCATCGCCTCGGGAGTGGTCGTGGATACGCACGTTTCCCGGCTTTCCCAAAGGCTCGGGCTGACAAATGAAAAAACCGCCGAAAAGATCGAGGACGATCTTCGGCGGTTGGTTCCAAAGCAAAATTGGGTAATGTTCCCTCACTGGCTCATCACGCATGGACGGCGCGTGTGCAATGCGCGAAAGCCGCTATGCAGTGAGTGCGTCCTAGCGGACATCTGTCCGAGTCGCAATGATTTTGTCTAATTTCTCGCTGCGGGCGGCGGCGGCATTTCACCTGCCTTAAACCTCGGCAGCATTTCGTCCCGCATCGCAAGCACGTAAACCGCAGCGGCAAAGATTATCGCAGATTTTTTCACGTCGTCTTCGATGATCCTCTCATACGTGTCCAGGTTCGTGTGCCATGTGTGGCTGCCGTATTCGATCGGATCCTGTTGAACACCGATGCCCGGAAGGCCCGCATTATTGAACGAAGTGTGATCGGTCCCGCCGAGATTGCGGCTTGTTGTTGCAATGACACCCATGAAGCCGTAATCGGAAAAGGGCGCCGTAGCTTCACGCAGGATAGCAGCCGCCTCGGGCGGGCCGAAAACGGTCATTCCGCGAATTTTGCCGGTGCCGCTGTCAACGTTGAAATAGCCGCCGAATTTGCTGAAATCAGGGCCCGGAGCTTCGGCAGATCCAAAATGACGCTTCACATAGGCCTGAGAGCCTAAAAGCCCCTGCTCTTCGCCGCCCCATAGGGCGACGCGGATCGTGCGACGCGGCTTAACGCCGATAGCCTTTAGAATACGGGCTGCTTCCATCATCACTGCGCAGCCTATGGCGTTGTCGGTGGCTCCTGTTGCCGCATGCCAGGAATCGAGGTGTCCGCCGAGCATTATCACTTCGTCTTTCTTGTCCGTACCCGTGATCTCGCCGATAACGTTATAACTCGTCACGCCGTCCGGAACGCTGCGGGTGCGAATATCAAATTCAAGCCGAACCGGTGTATTTCTCTCGACCAACCGATAGATACGGCCGTAGTCTTCATTCCTCATCACGACGGTCGGAACCACTTTGTTCACGTCGAATGTCCGGTTGTTGAATGCCCGGATCTGACCATGTTCGCGGCCGGCATCATTGACGCGAACGGCGACATTGTTGGCGACAAGAAATGCATCCAATTGTTCGGAGACCTGAGCTCCGGTAAGAGCTCCCGGTTTAGCAGGTGCCGCGGGCGGCGGAGGCTGAGCAGCGGGTGGTCCAGACGGCTGAGGAGCATCCGCACCAAATCGACGCTGCAGGACGTCGTCAGCGATACGTTTTGCAGGAGGATTGAAGTTTACCGGTATTACGCCGGGTTTCCCTACGAGAACGACCTTGCCGTTCACCTTCTCTTTCATGCCCTCAAAGTATGCGGTCAATTCCTCTTGTGTCGGCCTTTCCGGCAGCACCATATTCACCGCATCGGTGATCACCACACCTTTAGTTGAAGGCGTCCAAGCCAATACCTCGAACGTAAGGGTATCTTGGACAGGCCGCTGCATCAGGCCGACAGCTCTCTCAAGCACCCAGCCCGGATGCCCGAATTGCCAAGGCTCAAGTTCTCCCTTGTCAAATCCCCAGTTCAGCATTTCCCGAGCTGCCCAGCGTGCCGAATTCACATGATTCGGGCTGCCCGTAAGACGCGGACCATAAAGATCGGTAAGGAAGTGAAGCGAGTTCATGATGGTCGATCTTTCCATGCCCTCTTTTCGTATCGCAGCGTAAACCTCATCGCGCGATGCCTGTGCAAATAATGCCGAAGGTGTAAAGATCGAAACGATCAACAATAGTGCTGCAAAGTGTTTGACTGTAGATATTCTCTTCATTGCTTGTCTGAAACGCCTTTAGGCAAACGGATCAATAGCCTCCGCAAAACCTGAAATACAAGGCGTATTACGCGTAATTATACCCTAGACGGGGCGAATTTGTTTCAATGCCTGAAATAGATATCAAAAGATCATTGCGCTGTGTTTCCTCCGCGATCGGATTCGCGGCTCTTATCTGCTTGCTTACGGCCGCGGGCTACGGGCAGTCACGGACAGACGAGATATTCAACCGCGCCATCGACAAACAAAAGGCCGGCGATCTGAAAGGGGCCGTTGCTGAATATACAAAGGTGATCGGTCTAGATCCTGCAGACTATGACGCGTTCAATAATCGAGGCCTGCTGAAAAAACGGCTAGACGACGAAATGGGTGCGATCGCAGATTTTTCCAGGGCGATCGCCATCGACCCAAAGCGAGCGGAAGCTTGGATGAATCGGGGCATTTCCTACTTTCGGAACGGCGAGATCGAAAAGGCCCTCTCTGATTATGAAAAAGCGATAGCTGCCGAGCCGGCAAATGCGTCCCCATATTACAATAGAGCGACCTTAAGATTTGCTCAGAGAGAGTTCCGGTATGCTATCGCGGACCTCAGTCGTGTGATCGAATTGCGGCCGAAACATTCTCGGGCCTTCGCCAATCGAGCGAAGTCCAAGTTCGAACTCGGCGATATCAATGGAGCCATCGCGGATATTTCGTCTGCCATAGAGATCTCCGGCGGCACCGCTGAGTTTTACCTGGAGCGGGCAAGATTCTATCGCGCAAACAAGAGTCAGACTTTGGCTGCTGCTGACGAAAAGCTCGCCGCATCGCTTGTCCCGAAGAAATAAACAGAATTTACGGCATGACGACGTCGATCCTTGACGCCGATGCAAAGCCGGCATATTTGCCGTTGCTGTTGATTAGTGTGACCTGCTTGAATCCGATGGCCGAGCCTTCCTGCATCATACGCTGGAGGTATTCCTGCCGCTTCTCCTTCGGAAAAGCATCCCAGCTCGGGTTCATTTGCAGATACAGATTCTCACCGGAGAGTTTTGCAACCCTTACCTGTTCGGCCAATTGAGCGTTCTGAATGCTGATCGGAGCAACCCCTGCGGTGCTGACATCTTCGCGCACGACATAGTTGCCCCAAATATAAACTCCGACGGCACCCGCGATCAGCAATGCCGACAGCACTAAGAGCCACTTGTTTACCTCGAACGCGTTTTCGAGAAGATTTGAAGCGAACTTCGGCATCGATAGCCGAGATCCGAGGGAGATAGGAGCCTCTGCCTCATTCGTTTGCGGAGATTCGTCTTCGAACCGTTCTATGATCTCCGGAGCTTCGCTTTCGGTCTCTTCTTCTTTAGCACTTCCTGCTTTCAGGACGTCGACCAAATGCAGCGTCCTTGCCGCGGCCTCCGAGATCGCATCGTGATCGTGGTCCGCGTATTTCGACTCCAACGCCTCGGCGTCCATCTTGTCCTTTTCGCGCTCGATCAAAGAAACATACGCATTGCCAATACGAACATTTGCTTCAATTGCCGCGGCAGTAACGTTAGGAGCGTAAAATAGATCGCTGATGCTTTCTTTGAACATTCTCAGCCGTTCAAAGAATTCGTTCTTGAGCAGTTGGTCGAACGTCGCGGCATTCTCAGCTTCTTCTGCGAGATCCGCGAAACTGAGCGCGGTCAACAGCAGTTTGGACTCATCGTCCTCGTCCGCTGCATATAGAGGCACGCTTGCCCACTCTTCATAGAGCGTATTGATATGGCCGAGCATTTCCTCGCGATTGAAGAGGCATGAGCGGCGTTCCATACCGATGCTCTTTGAGAAGAGTCGCGTGATAATGAAATCGAATTTAGCCCGAACATCCTCTGTATGAGGCAAGTTCCGGTAGAACCGGGCGAGAGCCAGCATGGCCTGTGAACTGAGCACGGGCCTGGAATTGTCTACGAATTGCCTCAGGCTCGCCACTCTGATGGCCTTGTCACGCTCGGCGAGTGCCGTACACCAGGCCTCGGTCTCTTGAAGCAGATTGAATTCAGCGGCAAGATACTTCTCGGAATCGACACCTTCGGACGATTGCAGAAAGATGTTAAGGGTCTTCTTGACGTTGAAATCGTCAAAAGGTTTCGGGATGACCTTCAGGTATTCGCGTTCGATCCCCGCGAGAATATGATCGACCATTTGAAGGCTCGATACTTCAGACGAGGCTCGCTTTTGGAAAAACTCCTTGTCTCTCTTTTTGGGCGGTTCCTTTGCGTCCAACGGCTTTTCGGCACCTGCAAGGTTAGCGGCCGGGGCTTGCGCAGTAGGGTCGCCGTGACGCTCCAATCCTTCGATATGTTCCGTTTCCGATTTGTCCGGCGTGGTTTCGACGGCCTCGTTGTCCGGTCCAAAGGAGTGATCTTCCGCCGAACCGAGATCTTCGGTAACAGCTTCATCGATCACGTCCATTTTGGCACTTTTCCCGGCGCGATTGCTCGCAGCGCCCGCCTCGGTTTCAATAACTGTTTCTTCGAGAAGGTTCTCTTCTTTTAACTCTTCTACAAGATCCTGGAAGACATTCATGGATGGCACCTATCGGGGCAAGATGGTGTGAAAACGGGGAGAGGATTTTAAGAACCCTACGGGAGTATCTGCCTGATCTCGCCGGTCTGGGTTATTTCGTAGACATAGGTCACGCCTTCTCCCGTTACGTTTCTGGTAGCGGTGATGGTGTAACCGTTTCTTAGTTCGGCGTCTGTCGGTGAGGCCGGTGAGTTCGCCAAGACGAATTTCCCGCGAGTAATTTCGTTACCGAGTTGGGTACCGATGCTGCTTGAAAGAAGATTATTGATCTCGGTAATTCGTCCGAATCTGTTGTTCTGAGTGAAATAAGCCACCTGTGTCGAAGCCACGGTGCGAAGTGTCGCGAACGTATTCCCATTCTCAGCGGCTCGCACTCCTTTTTGAAGGGCCGGTACCGCCAGTGCAGCGATCACCGCAACAACTACGACTACGATCAACAACTCGATCAGCGAGAATCCTTTTTCTTCAGTTCCTTTCATTACCGTCACCTGCGTTCCTAAGGGTGTTAGCGTCTAAACTGACACTTTTTGGCACTCGATCTATGACAAGATACGGCAACATTGGTGCGTCCTTGATCACGAAAACCGCCTTTTGGCCTTGTTTCTTGGGCATATTGGCCGAATGCCGGTTCTCCGAAACTAGGTTTTAGCAAAGTTCGTGCCAGTCTAGTTTCGGCCCTCATTGTAAATTTTTGTGATTTTTTTAAAAACCGCTTGTTTTTTTCCTGATATTTATTAAGCTATATCTTTTTTGCGTAAAGGTTAACAGCCTATTCATACACTGAGGAATAAGCCATTGAGCACCGTCATCGATCAGACGAAAGAGATCTACGGCATCGACAACTGGGGAGCCGACTATTTCGGAGTTAACAGGAAAGGTAATCTAACCGTTATCTCGCCTGAAAACGACACCCACACGGCAGACGTAAAGGAGATCGTTGACGATCTTCACAAGAGCGGATTCTCTGCTCCGGTACTCTTGCGTTTTCCGCAGCTTATTTTCGGTCAGGTCCGAAAACTCCAGATCGCATTTCGAAAGTCTATAAAAGAGTTCGAATATAACGGCGGCCATTTATGCGTCTTTCCGATGAAGGTCAATCAAAACCGCGCCGTCATTGAGGAATACCTGAAGGAAGGATCCCGGCACGGCTTCGGCCTTGAGGCAGGTTCGAAAGCCGAACTCTATGCGGCGTTGGGGCTTGAGCAGGCCAAGGACAGCCTTCTCGTATTGAATGGATTCAAAGATCGCGATTTTGTTCAGCTTGCCTTTGCGGGAGCTGCTGCCGGCAAGAACGTCGTCATCGTGATCGAAAAATTGGGCGAGCTCGAACACACGATCGCGATCGCGAAAAAGGAGCTTAAGAACGACCCGAATACGCCGATGCCAATGCTGGGCGTAAGGGTCAAGCTTTACTCTAAGGGCTCTGGAAAATGGGAAAAGTCCGGCGGCGAAGCAGCCAAGTTCGGTCTGACTACGACTGAGATCCTCGAGGTGATCCACCGCTTGCGGGAAGAAGGTCAGCTGGATCTGTTAAGGCTGCTGCACTTTCACATCGGCAGCCAGCTGACCGATATCAAGCGCATCAAGAATGCGATGAAAGAGGCCGCCCGCACCTACTCCAAGATCCACAAAATGGGAGCGCCGATCGAATATCTTGACGTTGGCGGCGGCATGGCCGTGGACTACGACGGCTCGCGCACGTCCTTCGTATCGTCCGCCAACTACAACGCACGCGAATTTGCGAACGACGTCATTTGGGTGATAAAGACGGTTTGCGATGATGAGGACGTTCCCCATCCTACCATCATTCAGGAGAGCGGCCGCTATCTGTCCGCGTATCATGCGATCCTGGTGACGAACGTTCAAGACGAGATAGAAACTGTCGTTGAGAGTCGCGTTCCCGTCTCGGTCGGTGTCAATGACAAACAGATCGTTCACGAATTGTTCGAGCTTAGAGAATCGATAAACAGCAAGAACTATCGCGAGTATTACCACGATGCGCTTGAACATCGCGACGAATTGTTCACGATGTTCAATCTCGGCCTGATCGATCTGGAGGATAAAGGAAAGGGCGAGGTGCTCTTTTGGGATATCTGTGAAAAGGCGGACCAATTTGCCCAACAGAAAAAATATGTTGCCGAAGAATTTGACGAGCTTCGGCAGCTGATGTGTGCAAAATATTTAGCTAATTTCTCGGTTTTTCGGTCAATGCCTGACAATTGGGCACTCGAACAACTGTTCCCGATAGTTCCGATACATAAGCTCAACAAAAAGCCTACTGAATATGCTACGCTATGTGATATAACCTGCGATTCGGATGGCATCGTGGACAAGTTCGTCGATCTGCACGACGTCAAAGAGATATTGGAATTGCACAGCCTGACAAAGGATGAACCGTATTACATCGCAATGATGCTTGTTGGGGCATATCAGGAAGTGATGGGTAACAACCACAACTTGTTCGGCGTCCCGCATGAGGCACATATTTACATCAGCGAAGAAGGATATATGATACGTAACGTCATCCCCGGCGATCGGCTGAAAGACGCCGTAAGGAGCGTACGTTTCGACAATGACGTTCTGCAGTCAACGTATCGAAAAGCGATAGAAAAGCAGGTAAAAGAAGGCCGCATCAGCGACGACGCCGGCCAACGGATGATCAATTTCTATAAGAGCCAAGAGGACGGATATACGTATCTTTCCCCGAATGGCTACGAAAAAACGAAAAAAAGATAACAACTTAATTGGATGGAAAAACTATGGTAGCTCAGAAAAAGACCAAGGCTTCAAAATACTTGACGGTTCCGACTCGGCCGGTACCCATTGACAGGGACCGATCGGTCGCAGGACTGCTCGAGAAGATGGAAGGGGCCGGTTTTGGAGCAAAACAAATGGCAGAGGCCCACCGCATTTGGCTGGATATGCTGGACGACAACTCCACGATCTACATGTGCGGTACCGGCAATCTGATCACCTCGGGAATGCGTCGGCTCCTCGCTTACGTCATCAAGAACCGCTTCGTTGACGTAATTGTCATGTCCGGCGACGTTCTCTATCACGATATTCACGAAGTTCTCGGACGCAATCATTATCAGGCTCACCCGAGCATGAGCGATGAGGATCTGGAATCCTCCGATGTCGTTCGTGTTGGAGATGTAATGGCCAATCGTGAAGAGTATCAGGAAGCCGACGAGTGGATAGGCAGCGTAATAAACCAGCTGGAGCTTTCCAGGTCCTACTCTATCCGTGAATTCCTCCATCTTCTTGGCCGCGAACTTTCGGAGATCGCTAACGAGGACGGAATTTTGACGTCTGCGTACAAGGCCAGGATCCCTGTTTTTTGCCCTGATCTGCCAGGCTCATCTCTTTCGGTCGGTATTGCCCGTGCTAAGTTCGAGAAGAAGATCGCACTTTCTCTTGACGTCACGCAAGACACGATGGAACTGATGTCGATCGCTCAGAAAACCCGTAATTCAGCGATGATCGCTCTCGGCAGCACTCGCAGCCAAGACATGGTCAACCTGATGGAGGCGGCGTCATACATCACGCGTACTAACACTCGCGGACACAAGTACGCGATCTCGATCGCGACCGACCAAGTGCCTCTTGATACCAGGACGCCTTCCTACTCCGGCAATCACACGAATGTTTTCGGAAAGCTCCTGAAAGGTGCCACAACCGCTTTCGTCCCATGCGATCCGTCGATCGCATTGCCGATGGTGATAACCGCTCTGTCACAGACCGCCGCTAAGTTCATGAAAGGCCGCAAGCGGCCGACTTTCAGCTTTTCGGGCCGCGACATGACCGTCGATGTGCCGTAGTCGCATTGAATTTGTCATTTCTACAATGGAAAATGGGTTTAACTGCCCGTTTTCCATTTTTCTTTTCGGGTATTGATGTCTTGTATGTCTGAATCATCCAATTTACCAATGAACTTCGGCGGCATTGACGAACCGCATTATTTTGACCGTGAAAATGCACGGATTTTGATCTTGCCCGTTTCATACGAAGGCACAGTGTCCTACGGCAGCGGCACCGGGAACGGTGCAGAGGCAATAATCGATGCTTCGCGGAATATGGAACTCTATGAGGAGGAAACTTCGGCCGAGGTCTACAAACTTGGGATACACACTTTGCCGACCGTTCGGCCTCGGGAAACTCCGGATGAGATGATGGCGGAACTGTATAAGCAGTCTGTTTCGATCGTGGCGCCGAACAAGTTCGTTTGTATGATCGGCGGAGAGCATTCCATTTCTGCTCCCGTTATAAGGGCTCACAATGAGCGCTATGAGGATCTGAGCGTGCTGCAGATCGATGCACACGCCGACCTTCGCGACAGCTACGACGGTACCGAGCATTCACATGCGTCGATCATGGCACGCGTCGTAAAAGATATGCGAATACCTTCGGTGCAGGTCGGCATCAGGTCCATCTCTGCAGATGAAGCCGTTTCACTGAGAGAAGGACTGCCTACCAAGATCTACTGGGCGAAAGACGTAGTCGGAAGGACGGACTGGATAAACGAAGCTGTGGACGCACTTTCCGATAACGTCTATTTGACCATCGACATTGACGGGCTCGACCCAAGTATCGTCCCGACGACGGGAACACCTGAACCGGGCGGATTGGGTTGGTATGAAACATTAGAGCTGATACGGACCACTGCTCGACGCAAGAATATTGTCGGCATGGATCTGGTCGAATATTCTTATTCGCCGGAATATCCGTCGCCCGCATTTCTTTGCGCAAAACTGATCTATAAATCACTCGCATATATTTTTGCCGATGAAACACCGAAGATCTGATCTTCACGGCCATCGAACATTGCAGTCGGCCGCATCGTATAGAACTTTTTCGGAGTTGTGACATGAGTATCAACAAGATCTTTATTGGAACTGTGATTGCGGTGGTCGCTGTAGGCGCCGGCTGCAGGACGAATCTTCTTCAAATGGAAGATGTCCCGCCGCCCGCCAAGAGCGAGCCTATTCCTTTGGTCGTCGACGGCACTCGCACTTCGTACGCTGATGTGGTCGAGCGGACGTCTCCCGCCGTGGTCAGGATCGAAGCATCTCGACGGGAAAAGGCGCAATCTCGAGGACCGATGCCGTTCGGCGACGATTTCTTTCGCCAATTCCAGATCCCGCGGCCCGACCAACGGCCGCAGTTAGAACGCGGCGTCGGCTCAGGTGTGATAGTTGACTCGGCAGGGACCGTGATGACCAATTTTCACGTGGTCGAAGGTGCAGACAAGATCACTGTCCTAACCAATGATAATAAGTCCTACGATGCAAAGATCGTCGGCACCGACGCACCTAGCGACTTGGCGGTGTTGAAGATCGAGGGTGTCGAATTGCCGTCATTGAAACTTGGCGATTCCGACAGTGTGCGGGTCGGCGACATTGTTCTCGCAATTGGAAACCCGCTTGGCATTGGGCAGACGGTAACTGCAGGCATAATTTCTGCCAAAGGCCGCCGAACCGGTCTCGGTGACGGCAGCTTTGAAGATTTCCTTCAAACTGATGCTCCCATAAATCGCGGCAACTCCGGCGGAGCACTCGTAAATCTCAACGGTGAGCTTATCGGGATCAATTCACAGATTCTGTCGGGCGGACCGGGCGGCGGCAACATCGGTATTGCCTTTTCGATACCCTCGAACATGGCCCGTTCGATAATGGATCAGCTGCTGAAAGACGGCAAAGTGCGGCGCGGCAGGCTCGGTGTAAATATTCAGAGCATCACCGACGATACCGCAAAGGCTATTGGCCTGCCTGACACAAGCGGTGCATTGGTCAGTAACGTTCAATCCGGAAGTGCCGCCGATAAAGCCGGTGTTAAGAGGAATGACGTGATCCGTGCCATAAATGGCGAAAAGGTAGAGGACAGCAATGCCCTTCGCAACAAAGTTGCAGGTACGCTGCCCGGCACCGAGGTCAAGCTGTCGATACTGCGGGACGGCAAAGAGATCGAGGTCACCGTCACACTCGACGAACTCGATCCCAATTCTTCTGCCGGACCGGCGGAGCCTGACAGCGGCGGCAACAGTCGCCCGGGAGCTGAGAACCAAAGCGGCAAGCTGGGAATCAGTTTGGAGCCGTTGACCGCTGCCGCAGCGAAACGGCTCGGCGTCGAAGAAAGCACAGGCGGAATGGTAATAACCAAGGTCAACCCGGATGGACCGGCGGCCGAGGCCGGACTTTCCGAAGGCGATGTCATTCTTGAGATAAATCGAAACTCGGTCAAGAGTATGGGCGACGTTAATTCGGCCATCGAATCCGCAGGAGACCGTCCTCTGCTTTTGCTTGTATCAAGCCGCGGACAGACCGTCTTCGTCACGATCCGGCCTTAGTCAGTATCCAAATGGACTTTTGGGGGCTGCAGGTAAGAAAACTGCAGCCCATTTTTGTTTATGCAACGCAGCTGTGCTAAAACGGTGCTGACTATGTGGGGAAAGATATATCTCGGCTTTTTGACGGTTTCGGCCGTTCTGATCTGTTTTTTTTCATACTATGCGTTCAGTTGGCTGAACAGTATCGGTTCGCCGCAAGCCGCATTTGACGGCTACAATTACCACTCGTCCATCGCTGAATTCGTTTTATGGTCTTCAACGCTCGGCTTGGTTGCCTTGGCCAACGGCGTCCTTTGGACCACAGGCAGAGTTTGGGCGATGTGGACCACGTTCTTCTATTTCATGATCTTTAAGCTCGGGAGCACTCTGTGGCTCGGCAACGCTCTGAGCTCATTTTCCGCTGATGCAGGCGGGCAGCGTGTCGGAGTAGTATCGTCATTGATCGTCGGCGTGGTACTGACCGCATTGATGGGTGCCATCTTGTATTTTGATCAGTTTATCGTTACAAAGATGCGGCAGAGGACCTTAGGCGGCGACGAGACGCTCAAATTGGCCGAAGAGATAGCCGAGATGAAATTAGAAAAGCCCACCGAAGAACATCAGCAGGCTTCCTAAATGGTCGGGACGACTGGATTTGAACCAGCGACCTCTCGCACCCCAAGCGATTTGGGTAGGTTTGTATAATTTGTCAAAACTGCTCAAAACCTCTTAGAATCAACAGCTTACGGCTAAACGAATTCATAGTTAATTAGCCATGATCAGGAACGCTGCAACCAACCTGCAACCAAGTCACCTGACACAATTCAAAGCATCCGTAGCGTGCTCAGTTCAAAAAGGAACACCTTTCGCTTCAATTCTTTCAGAGAATAATAACATATCTTAGGCGCTGTCATCCGCTAATTTTTTTCATACAACGTATCAGCCTTTGCCGGTCCTCCAAGACTCTTCAGGGTCGGTATTCGACACAGTTCTTTGAGGAGGTTTGGAAAGATTTTGAGCCGTCAACCGGCTGCTCTTATTGATAACATTTGGGCATTAACCTATTCTGAACTGTTATGGCTTGTTGTGAAGATGATTGCGCTATAGAGGCTTTGCGGGAGAGGCAGAGTTCGACGTTGAAGATCGTGCTTGGGATAAACGTCGCGATGTTTGCGGCCGGGATCGGTGCGGGCATTTACGCCGGGTCGAGCGCTTTGTTGTCGGATTCGCTGGACAATCTTGGCGATGCGATGACGTACGGACTGAGCCTTTATGTTGTTTATAAGTCGTCTCAGGCTAAGGCACAGGTCGCTTTGTTCAAAGGCGGATTGATCCTTCTGGCGGCTTTGGTCGTGCTCGGACAGGTCATTTACAAGCTGATGGTTCCTACGGTTCCGATCTTTGAAATAATGGGCGTGGTGAGCGTGCTGGCGCTTGTGGGCAATTCGATCTGTCTCTATTTACTTACGCGGCATCGCTCGGACGACGTGAATATGAGTTCGGTTTGGGAATGTTCGCGTAACGATATTGCGTCGAATATCTCGGTCTTTGTGGCGGCGGGTGCGGTGTGGTTCTTTCAATCGGGCTGGCCGGACATCATCATAGCCCTAGCTTTGGTTGTGCTTTTCCTGCGTTCGGCATTTCGCGTTTTCTCAAACGCTAACAGAGAGATGAAAACCGCCAATTATCCGACCTAATTACTGAATGAAAATAAGCAGGACTCCGCACGGATCCCAGATGTGCATAATCTTTGTGTCGCCAATCATTTCCGGCTCGGCGATACGGGCGTGTCCATAGGAATTCGCGTCGAGTACTTGTTTGCCGTGCGAATACCAAGCATCAACGTCGTCAACATCGAACTTCATCATAAAGTTCTCCGCCCAATCTTTGACGTAATAATTCTGCAAACGGAACGTAGCACCGCCGAGTTGACAGTCCATTGTACCGCCCCAGCCTTCGGTAAGAGTGAAACCAAGTGCCGCGTAAAAAGCTTTTGAAACCTCAAAATTCTCAGCCGGTGTATAGACAACAAGTTGGTTAATGGTTGGGTTTATCAAAAAAACATCTCCTTAGTTCTTTCCCTCGTTGAGGATTTGCAGTAAATCGTCCGGCACCGGCATTGTTTTGAAGAACCAGACATTCGCTCCGCCAGTGTTACCGGTTGGATAAATGCCAAACGGAGTCTTAGTCGAGGCTCCGATTATGCGAACGATCTGTCCCCAAATCTCGCGGGGGGAACGCTGCTTGATCGCGAGTTTGAACATTCGCCAATGAATCCGTGTGTGCTGATAGGTCGAAGCCTGACCAAGAACGTGGGAGCGTTCGAGGTGGTGAAAGGCCGAATGGAAGTCGCCGCTTTCGACAAGCGAATCGGATAATGCTAACTCGTGAGAAATAGCCGTGGCTAACTCGGTATTCATTTTGAACCTCCCTTTGATCGCCGCTCTGTCCGCTTGCCGACAAGGATACCTATTCCAACTAACAGACCAATAATAAGCAAACTACAAACTATGAAAATTATAAACTGATGCTGCATAAAAACATGAAAAAAGTCAGTTTCTTGTTCCATTTTGTTCTTCGATATTAGAGGTGCGTTTCGTGACACGCGAAGCCCTCGCGTTCGGTTTGTGCGGTGACATGGGCGATCTCAAATTCGCTCGTGCAAGAATCGTGAACACGTTGCAGAACTTCGTCATGTTCTGCTCCCTCGGCTAGAACGGTATGCACGCTGAGAGCATTAACGCCCGACGTAAGCGACCATACGTGAAGGTCGTGTATCTCCGCAACACCCTCGATCTTAGAAAGCTTTTCGCGGACGCTGGCTATATTAACGTCCGATGGGGTGCCTTCGAGCAGGACTGCGACGGCATCTTTTAGCAACGCCCATGTTCGTGGCAGTATGAAAAGGCCGATGCCCGCCGAAATTAGCGGATCGGCGTAATACCAGCCGGTCGTCAGCATTATTATTCCCGCGATGATTACGCCGATTGATGTCAGCATATCGGACAAAACTTCAAAATACGCGCCCTTCATATTCAGGCTTTCTTTCGAGCCGCCGTACAAAATCCACATTCCGAAGAGATTGATGATAAGCCCGATGCCGGCGACGATCAGCATTCCCGCACTTTCGACTTCCGGCGGGTTGAGAAAACGCTCGTAGGCTTCGTATAAAATGTAAAGCGAAATGCCGATTAAAATGACGGCGTTGGTCAGCGCGGCGAGAATCTCAAATCGATAATAGCCGTAAGTTCTCTCCGGCGTGGCGGGTTTTTCGGCAAACCAGATCGCCAAAAGCGCGAGCGCAAGTCCCATTACATCCGTCAGCATATGTCCGGCATCAGCCAGCAATGCCAGACTGTTAAACCACAATCCGCCGATGACTTCCGCAATCAAGTAAGTCAAAGTTAAGCCTAAAACGATTGCTAAATTCTTTTTGTTTTTTCCGGCTGCTGATGTCCCGCCGTGTGCGTGTCCCATAATTTATTTTCTATTTTTTTTGTAAATTGTATTTTTCGTTTTAATTACCAATCGCCTTTAGCACCAGCCAGCCTGAAAAAACTATTAGCAGCACCCAAATCAAAATGATGACCGAAGCGGCATACCAATTCGTCGGCTTGTCAATCGTTTCGCCTGCTTGTTGGCGGCAATCAGCCATAACTTCCGGCGGAATCATTTTGAGAACCAGAGCGATCCCGATTGGAATCAGAATCAGATCATCAAGCAGTCCCAACAAAGGTATAAAATCCGGTATCAGATCAATCGGGCTGAAAGCATAGCCGACGACGCACGCGGCGAGAATTTTGGCATACAACGGTTTTCGCTCGTCGCGGCAAGCCAGATAAAGTGCAAAAGTTTCCTTTTTCAAGGCTCGTGCTTTTTTCGTGAAATTCTCTAAAAAACCACTCATAATTTTGTAACTTACGCAAGCATTTCGACCAGCAAAAGCACCACGAATCCGACAAAAAACATCGCCGTCGTAACGGGAGTTTCCTTCGCTTCGTGCGCTTCGACAAGCAATTCTTCCGTAACCAGATAAAGCAATGCCGCCGCGCCGAAAGCCAGCATTGTGTCGAAAGCGAAGCCGGTCAGTCCCGACAAAAAGTAATTTCCGATGACTACGCCGCCGAGCAAAAGCAGAGCCAGTCCGACTGCCGCGCCGACCATTACGGTTCTGGATTTTCCGGCTTTGCTCAGTGCCACCGAAGCCGAAAGACCGAGAAAGAAAACCTCGAAGGCGAGCGCGAACGTCAGCAAAAATCCCTGTTTTGAACTCGCCGTAAAAGCGATTCCGATGAGCAATCCGTCAATCAGCAAGTCAATACCGATTGTCACTAGCAAACTCGTCGGTGATTCGTTTTCGCCTTTTTCCGCCTCCTCCGAACTTTCCGTTTGCGACTGCTGTTTCGATTCGCTCTTTGCCGGTCGTTTACTCGCGCCGTTTGCTTTTTTCCCGCTGCCTTCGGCAAAGTATTTAACTGCGAGCATCAAACCGATTCCTAGTGTAAAGCCGACGACCATTGCGAGCGGGTCGCGTTGGTGCATTATGTCGGGCAATATTTCGGCGGCGACGGCGGCAAAAACGAGTCCGGCGGCAAAATGCTGCACCAAACTGCGAATGGTCGCGCCGGGTTTCCAAAATACGGCGATAATGCCGCCGACAAGCACCGCCGAAGCCGGAATCAGCGCGTAGCCCATCACCTGCCAAAATGAGTTATTCATAATCACGCATAGACTATTCGTCAAGAATTTTATTAAAAGCTGCCCAATTTCGACACAAAATAAGGCGCCGCATCGAATACAATGCTGGCATTTGTCAATGCAGATGTAATAGCTCTAGCGCCAAACCGAAGCACAACCTGTATCCGGTGTCAGCCAGCGAAGCCAGGCTGCTAAAACGCAAATTGCCTCCGACGACTTCCGATGCGAGAAAGGCCGACGTAAAGCAGAAAACAATGATTAAGTTTTTCTTGTCACGTCCGGCAGCCGATTGCCCGTTTCCTTTTCCCATAGTCCGAGTTAATGGCCATACTCAGTTTCCACATTTTCGGTTGGAGGTATTTTACGTGAATCCACACTATTGTTTCTGCCCGCAGCTGTTGCAGAAAGCAGATCCTGTTGCGAGCGCATTGCCGCATTTCGTGCATGCATTTGCCGCGGCCGCAAGGGTTGTTCCGCAACCCTTGCAGAAACGCGCGTTTTGGGTATTCGCAACGCCGCATATCTGACAAAACATTTCCTCACCGGAATTGCCGCCCCGTGGTCGCTCGTCTCGCGGCTCTTGTCCATAACTCTCGTCGTAGCGCCGAGAATGTTTATCGTGGTGTCCGCGGCCGCTACGTCGTCGCCCGCTATGATGACCACCGCCTAGTAGGTTTTTTAAAAAGCTCATAGTATTTTACTCCACGAATTTAATCCGAACTGTTCTCCTCACTCGATCTTATTTTCGAAGTGCCGAAATGACGCTGCGTATCCTCACTGCCGATTTTATGCACTCTAAGAAGATCATCCGGGTTCAATTTATCGTCTCTGCTTAATTCGCCGGATTCAACACAGAACTCGTTTTTGCGGCGCCGGCGTTCGATTTTGACGCCGTTTTCCTTTTCTTCATGATGGGTCAATCCTTCTTCTTCTCGTCTGCCAGATGGGGCAGAAATCTCTCGCCAAGGCCTTATTTACCGAGGATTCGCAATCAATCAAAATTCAGCAGCCTGAGGCTGTTAAGAATCACCAGAATTGTCACGCCGACATCTGCAAATATCGCCAATGCCAGACCGCTCAAACCCAGGATCGCCAGGACTACAAACAGCAGCTTAGTAAGCACGGCCGCGGCTGTGTTGATCCTGATCGTCGAGATCGTTTTGCGCCCCAGGCGAACGAGATACGGGATGAGTTCCAGACGGTCGTTCAGGATAGCGATCGAAGCGGCCTCGATCGCGGTATCGCTGCCTGCAGCGCCCATCGCGACGCCGACGTTGGACAGGGTGAGGGCGGGGGCGTCATTTACACCGTCGCCGACCATAGCGACCGCGCCGTATTTTTTAAGAAGGTCTTTGATCGCTTCGGCTTTGTCTTCGGGAAGCATCTCCGCTCTGACCTCGTTGATGCCGACGAACTTCGCGACGGCATCGGCCGGAGCTTTGTTATCGCCGGTAAGCATAATCGTTTCGATACCCAAACCCCGGAGTTCGCTAACGGTTTGTTTACCCTCCGGCTTTAGCTCGTCAGTGAGAGCTATGACACCCTCGACACCGCCGTTGCTGCTTACGACGATAGACGTTTTACCCTCCAGCTGAAGAGCCCCGACGGTTGCCACAACTTCCTCTTGAACGCCGTGCTCTTCCGTTATAAAAGGCAGCTTGCCGATACAATGGTGCTTGTCGTAACAGACCACGCAGTCGGCCTGCGCTCCCTTGCCCATCACGGCTTGAAAATTCTCGACGCCGTGGATCTCGATCTTTTCCTCTCGGGCCGCATCGACGATCGCCTGAGCAAGGGGATGTTCCGAATAAGCTTCGATGCCGGCGGCACAGGCGAGCAGATGTTCGCGCAGGGTGTCGCCGAAGGGAATAACGTCGGTAACTTTCGGTTTTCCGTATGTAAGCGTCCTCGTCTTGTCCATCGCGACGGCCTTGATCTGACCGATCGCCTCGATGTATTTGCCGCCTTTGATCAGTGCTCCGCGAGCGGATGCATTTCCAATAGCCGCGTATATCGAGATCGGCGTGCTGATGACCAGGGCGCAAGGGCAAGCGATGACCAGGATAGTGATCGCCTTTTCAAACCACGGATTGAACGGCTGCCCGAATAATATCGTCGGAATAGCAACAAGCATGACCGCTACGACGATGATAGAAGGCGTGTAGTAACCCGCAAAGGTTTCGATAAATTTCTGGGTTTCGGCTTTTGTTCTGGTAGCGGCGAAAGTCGTTTCAATAATCTTAGCGAGCGTCGAATCGGCCGCAAGTTTTGTCACGCGGGCTTCGAGATAGCCCTGCATGTTGAGCGTGCCGGCGAAAACGTTATCGCCCGCGTGCTTATCCCGCGGCAACGGCTCGCCGGTGATTGTCGATTCGTCGACCGACGAAGACCCGCTGACGACCTCCGCATCCATCGCGACCATATCCGAGGGCTTTAAGACCAGAATGTTGCCGAGCTTAATTTCGTCGAGCGGCGTGTCGGTGATCTGCCCGTCGGCGGATTTGATCGCCGCCGTTTTTGGCGCCCGGTCGACCAGGGCCTGGAGTGCCGACTTACTGGTGGCGATCCCGAACTTCTCCAGCGTTTCGCCAAGGGTAAACAGCACGACAACAACGGCGGCCTCCTCGTACTCGCCGAGATAGAAGGCACCGATGATCGCGATCGTCATCAGCAGATTTATGCTTTTGAAGTTGAGTTTCGCGAGAGCCGTCAGCCCGCTCAACAGGGTGCCGCGTCCTATGGCCAGGATGATAACTGCAAAGAACACGGCCGCGACCCAACGGGAGTACGGCTGCCAAGCCGGGATCGGGGCGAGCAGAAATTTGAAGACATCAATATCCGCGAGCGAAAAGAATTCGAAGACGGCGACCAATGCAACACTAAACACAAGCCATTGAAACTTGCGGTCACCTAATACCGATGGGTTTTTCTCGCTCGCGGCGTTTTCTTTTGCTAACATCTTTTATCGCTCCATATAAGTCGGTTAATTTTGCGGGGTTGCTTATCCGCGTGGCCTGTCGCGATACCAAGGCGGCTTGAATCGTATTCCCCCTCGCTTAATAGTCAGGCGTCGTCGTTAAATTCAGCATTATTATGATTTCGCCGCTGGTTTTTCCGGCGTGTGGGTGATGCTTTATCGACGCTGCGGTTACATCGGCTAGTCGAACAATTCGCCCAGCCAGCCTTTGCGGCGTTTTCGCGGGTCGTAGCCTTTTGAGTGATGGCCTCCCGAGCCACGGCTTTGATAGTCGTCGTAATCCGCCTGCGCCGTCGGGGCTTCCGTGACGGAGCGTTCGATGATCTTGTTGATCTCGCCTCGGTCTAACCATACGCCCCGACATTTGGGACAATAATCGATCTCGACTCCTTGTCGTTCCGACATTTGAAGATCGGTGTCTGTATCATTTGGACATTTCATTTATTTGTTTCCTCCGTTTTCTGTATTTTCCACTTCTTTACTTTCCGACTTGTCTGTTTCCACATTCTGTTCGAGCCGCCCGATGGACGCGAGCACGATCCATGCGATGACGGTGCTTATCAAAGCTAAACCTAAACCACCGAGGCCGACAGTAACTCCGATCGCCGCCGTCATCCAGATGCCGGCCGCGGTTGTCAGGCCGTGGATCCTGCGTTCGTGTTCCAGCTTCAGAATCGCTCCGGCCCCGATAAAGCCGATGCCGGTCGCGAGTCCCTGAACAACCCGCGAAACGCCGTCCGACGACATGCCGCTTCCCGCCGACGCAAGAACAAAGAGTGTTGTGCCCAGCGAGACAAGGATATGTGTTCGCAGCCCCGCCGCCTTGCCCGCCTGCTCCCGCTGTAGTCCGATGATCGCACCGAGCACGGTCGCGGCAACTAAACGTATCACTACGTGTACAAGCTGCGTGACGTCGGGAAGCCCAGACGACAGTTCGCTCCATACAATTTCCATCAAATTCCTCCGAATATGCCGACGACGGAACTTTGTTTATCGCTTCTTCACCTTTCCCTTATTCTTTTCCCGACGCCTCATCTCCAGCCTCCGAAGCCTTAAATCTCCTCAAACCCAAATACAATCCCGCGCACGAGACTTTTCTCTAATCTTCGTACGGGCGGTCGCGATGCCACGGCTTTTTAAAGCGGAAAACATTGGCGACGGTTCGCGTCGGGCTGAGCAGCATCCGCGCGAAGATGCGGACGTAAAACTTATCCGTCGAGCGTTCGATGCGTTTCATTGCAAAGCGGTCGATCGCGTCTTCGCTGATGAGCATCGCCGTGCCGATGGTGGGCGTGACCACGATGTCGCCCCACGTCTGTTTGCCCGATAACCCGACATTGCCGATCGACGCCTGGCTGATCGGTCCGATCTCAAACTGCGTTGACCGCGCCGCCGACCACGCCATCGCCTTCAGTCGGCTGCGCCAATAGTCGCCCGACGCGCCGAATTGCTGCTTCCTTCCCTTCGGATCGTTTTGAATCTGGATATAGCCGACAAATGCCCCCTGCATCGAATGCGCGACATAATTAGTAAAGAATCTGCCGCCGTCCGCCCAGCCTTTCAGCGATTTAACCGAATTGACATAATCTTTCCAGAATTTCCCCTTCATCGCCGACTGTGTCTTAGGCTGCGTGAAAGCGTAACCGTGCTGTATAGCCAAAAACATCAGAGACTGTTTTGTCGCTTCGCCCCATCGGAAACCCTCTTCCAACGGCGGATCGCTGTCATCATCCACGAGGTCATTTGGGATCGCGTCGGCGGTTTTACCCATTGGGCTCGTCGCAGACTTTGATCCCGCAATCGATCTTTTAGGATCGGTTGGTGACTCGGCGGGAATGTCCGAGAATGGCTTCGGCGTCGGCGTCGCTCTGGGCATGCGGGACGTGAGCGCCTGGTCATCATCCGATCTTAGCTTCGCGTCCAACTGCGGCTGTGCCAGGCAGTCTGCGTTTAGCAAATGTGAAAAGAAGATGAGGGTCGGAAGCCCAATCAATAAAAACTTCATAAACGCTCACAACTCCTTGATCTGATGAAGATTGTTTTACCGCTTCATCTGACACTGCCCGTCGATTTCGTGGCGCCGATCGTAGTTGAGGTCGGACAAAAGCTTCGGAGCGATTTCGAAAATCACGGCAGGCGGCCGCCGCCTTACGTCAGGCGACCGCATGCCGTGGTGACGGTACTAATGGTGACGTCGGTGGCTGCGCCCGCCACCAATTACCACTCGAAGAAGGCTGCCCAAGCCGGAGCTCCGGTTAACCGGCCGGCGTGGGTAATTGCGGCTATTGTTGTAATAGCCGTTGTTAGCGTTGTAATAGCCATCATTGTAATAGCCATTATTTCCATCGTAGCTGCCATTGTTGTAGCCGCTGTTGCCGTAATAAACCGGCTGCCTCACCGGCTGTTGGTACACGCGGCGGTCGTGGTGGCGATCCTGGCGGACGTGCTGTCGGCCGTGACCGTTACTTCTACCGTGCTGTGCGTTGGCAGCCATGCTTCCGAAGCCCAAAAGGGCGACGCCAAAGATCGCGAGCATTACGCTGCGTCTTAAACTGCTAGATCGTAAGTTCATAATGCATCTCCTTAATCATCAAGATTAGAGTCCCGGCACCGCCCGTGTAGCACTGCCGTCCAAAGCCAGGGAGAGCTTAGTGCCTCGACCAGTGCCTATCGCCTGCCGGTCGTGCACTTTTCTGCCGGGCGATGCTTTACGCCCGGTCAGATCAAACCTGCCGCTCAGCGCGGCGAAGAACTAATGCCGCCGTCCCCCGTGTTTCACCGGATGGCGGATCACGACGGGGCGATGGGGCCTATGGATAACCACCGAAGGCCGACGAATCGAGCCAAACCCGGAATGCGAAAATCCGAAACCGCGGTGATATCGATGGCCGTAGGGCGAGGACCAGCCCGAGTAAAACGGCAGGAACGTGCGACTTCGATAAAACGGGTCGTAGAGCCAGTAGCCGCTAAATCCGCGGCGACGGTTGAATGAGCTATTGCGATAACCCGAAGAAAGACGGCTTACAGCATCCTTGGAGAGCCTCGAATTGGCCTCCGCGATTGTCTTAGCTCGATCCACGTTCCACTGAGAAAAATCGTCCTGTACTTTCTTATCGAACTTTGCTGTGGCTACCGGCTTTCCATGATCGAAGACAATTTCTTTTCCGTCGCCGATCTTCTCATCGTCAATCTTCACGCTGCCCTTTAGGATGCGGATGGTCGCCGTTTCCGGCTCTCGATACTGAACGCGGTAAACACCTTTCTTATCGAATCGCACCGATGATCCCTCGAACGCAAGTTCGACAGGAGCGACTTCATCGTCGTCACCGGCGACTTCGATCAGGGCGACGCCCGAACTTAATTTCAACCGCAGCGAATCAAGCGATGTATCGGTGAACTCGATAACCGAGTTTTCGCCAACTCTCAAATACGACCCGGGATTAAGTAATATTTCCGCACGCCCGTCAGGCCCGGTTTGTATCTTGTCCCCGTTCTCGAGTGCATCGAGCGTTGAAGCGGGCACGGCCTCTTTGACGGATGCTCGTTTTGTAGAAACATCGCCCGAGACAAAGTTGATCCCGCCAGCCTTAGCCGAAACCACATATAGAGTCGGGTTGGTCTGTGCGTCTGTGGTGACCGCAAATACAACCGCCAGAAGAATTGAAAGAGAAACGCTAGTGATTCTTTTTTTGTACATCATAAACTCCTATCGAACCTTCCCGGCCGCAACTTTGATAAAGCGCGGTCAGCAATTTAAAACTCAGAAACCGTAACGCCGGTTTCGCCGTCCGTACTTAAAACTCAGATAAGTGAGGACTGCGACAGCACCGATAATGAGGGCAATTTTTACGCCGCCCGACAGGTTGTTGCCTTTTGCCTGGCCAACCTGCGGATAAGCGACGGTCGTCGTTGTTCCTTTCTTTGGATTGACGACCGTAAAATCGTTCTCGTTGGCCTCGCTGACATAGCCTTCGACCTTAGTTTTATCGAGAAGTTTAAGTTTGATCTTCGCGTCTGGGCCCGTGCCGAGTTTGCGAATCTCGGCCTTGATAGTTTCCACGCTCTTTACGTCACTGGTATCCGTCGCGGCCCCGGACACGAGGGTCGCCCCACCCAAAATTGATGTGATCAGCAAGCCTGATAAAAATTTCTTAAACATATCGTCTCCTTTTTGCGGCTAACCTGGTTGGAATCAAACGCGGGTTAGCTGGCACGTTTGAGTTTTTCCAGATCGGAACCATAGCTCTCTTGTCGCCAGTTCCTCAGCGAATATATTGCGATGGCGGAGGGCCGCGTCTCCCACACCGCAACCCTCCTACTGGCAAGAGCATCCTCAAGGCGAGGCTCTCATGCCAGATGTCATATCAACCCGCATCATGGTCTTGTTTTTCTGGTCAACCCCGACGCTCTATCGCTTTTACGGACAAAGCCCATGGCTCCGTAGAGCGGGCTGTCGTTACCGTAGGCCGCGGAGCCGGCGACGCCAAGGCCGACTTTTGAGCGTTTCCCGTTGAGCGCGACATAGAGGTCGTCGCGTGCTTCGCGTTTCATCTTAAGCTCGGCCTCCAGATCCCCGATCTCGTCGTCAGCCGTGCCGGCAGCGGTGATATCCGCCAAAAACTCGGTCTGCGTAATGCCGTTGAACTCGACGGCCTTTGCACCTTCGAACCACGCGTCATTCATCACCTCACATTGCCGCCTCACTTCCTTATTACTGACCTTTGCCATATTCATTTCCTCCTAATTACTTCTCAACTTATGCCGAGTTGACTGCAAACTACGCCACCAAAACGTTACTCTTAGTCATCTGGACGATCTTCCAGGTCATCAAAATATGTTTCCCCCTCATTCGGATCGCGTTCCCCTTCGTCTAAATAGAGTTCCCCCTGATGTAGATAGCGTTCTCAGTCGCGTATATAGCCTTCCCCCTCGCGGCTGAGCACTCCTTTTCCTTCTGTGAACCGCTCCAAAGCCCTTTCGACATAATGCGAAAGCTCGACGCCAGATCGCGCAGCACCTTCTTTTGCCTTTGCCAATGTCCAGACGCTTAATTCAAGCCGAACCTCGATCTTCTCTACGGCCGGAGTTTTGTCATCGTTGCCCTCGGCCTTGCCAAAATGCGCCACCGCGTCGATAGAACTGATCCGGTGAATGCCGGGCAGATCGACGGCAGCTTCGTTGGGCGTGTTCGTTTTGCTCATAGGCTTCGGCGTAAGGAGTGTCAGATCGAGAATGCGTTCTCGATTTCAAATCTTAAATTCTAATCACTTGATCAAGCGGCAGGACAAAAATCATGCCGTCCCCGGTTTTGCCCGTATGTGCGTGTTCATGAATTGCTTCAATTATTTCGTCGATTATCTCAACTGGCGCGGCAATTTCGATTTGTTTTTTCGGATGAAACGGATTCAGCGTTTCGTCCCAAGTCTTGTTGGACGTCTGCCCGAAGCCGTGGGCGTCAACAACTGTGATGCCGGGAAACTTTTTGATGTTCTCAAACGCGACCACGAGTTTATCAATCAAAAACGGGCGCACAATGGCAATTATCAATTTTCTTTCCATAATTTATTCTCCTTCTTCAAAAACTCCTTTAGGATCGCGTTCGATCCACGCATAAAGCGTCGGCAGAATCAGCAAAGTCAATAGAGTTGAGGTTATCAGGCCGCCGATAACAACCGTCGCAAGTGGTCTTTGAACTTCAGCTCCGGCGCTGGTCGCTATCGCCATCGGAATAAACCCCAAACTTGCGACGAGGGCCGTCATTAAGACGGGTCTGAGTCTGGTCATCGCCCCTTCTCTGACGGCTTCCAGCACGGTTTTTCCTTCGCGTCGGAGTTGATTGATGTAGGAGACCATAACCACCCCGTTTAGCACGGCCACCCCGAACAGTGCGATAAAACCGACGCCCGCTGAAATCGAAAACGGCATTTCCCGAATTGCCAAAGCGAACACGCCGCCGACAATCGCAAACGGGATTCCCGTATAAATAAGAAGTGCCTGTTTGATCGAGCCGAAAGTTGTAAAGAGCAGAACGAAGATCAGGAAAAGGGCGATGGGGACGACGATCAAAAGCCGCCCTGCCGCTCTCTGAAGATTCTCGAATGTTCCGCCCCATTTCAGATAATATCCGGCTGGAAACTGGACCTCTTTGTCAATCAAACTTTGTGCTTCGGCGACAAAACCGGCGATGTCGCGCCCGCGCACATTGAGTTCTACGCTGATCCTGCGGCGCGTGTCTTCGCGGGAGATCTGTGCCGCCCCTTCGACAAGTTCTATTCCCGCGACTTCGGACAAAGGAACACGCATTCCCGTAGGAGTGGTTAAAAGCAGATTTTTTATCGTGTCTATATCGCGCCCCGAATTCTCGTTTAGTCTGATGACTAAATCGAACCGCTGTTCGCCCTCGAAAACTTGTCCGGCTTCCTTTCCGGCAACAACAGCTTCGACTAAATCGTTGACATCTTCAACGTTAAGACCGTAACGAGCGATCGCAGCCCGGTCAGGTTTGATCTGAAGTTGCGGCAATCCGCTTGTCGCTTCGGCTTTGACATCTTCCGCTCCCGAAACCTTTGACACCACCTGCACGATCTCATCGGCTTTTTCCTTTAAAACATCTAGATCGTCGCCGTAGAGTTTGATCGCCACGTCGGAACGGACACCGGAGATGAGTTCCGCCACGCGAAGTTCTATCGGTTGGGAAAAACTGATGATTGCCGACGGGACTTTCACTTCCAACTTGTGCGACATTTTTTCTACGAGTTCCGTTTTATCTTTCGTCGTCGTCCATTCATCGTGAGGTTTCAACGCGACATAAAGATCGGAAAAGTCAACGCTCATCGGATCCGTTGCGACTTCGGCTCGACCCGTTTTCGAGATGACCGTTTTGACTTCGGGAAACTCCATTAATACTTTTTCTACTTCGGTGACGGTTCTGATCGATTGACTCAGGGACACGCTCGGCAGTTGCTGAACCTGAACCGCAAGATCGCCTTCATCGAGACGCGGAATAAATTCAGCCCCCAAAAACGGAAAGATCGCACCTGAGATCAATACCATACCGACGGCGATCGCTAAGGCTTGCGAGCGGTAACGCGCCATAAAAGCAAACGCCGGAGTATAAATTTGTTTCGCCCAACGGATCAGAAAACTCTCGCTTTCGGAAACTTCGCCTTTTAAAACAAATGTCAGCATCGCCGGAACGTAGGTCAGGCTGAGGATCAGCGAACCCAAAAGTGCGAAAATTACCGTTAAAGCCATCGGCACGAACATTTTGCCTTCGATACCCGTCAAGGAAAGGATCGGCAGATATACAATGCCGATAATAGCGACGGCGAAAACGACGGGACGCGCCACCTCCAGGCAAGCATCTAATATCGTGCGTTCGGGCGGCTCTGACGAATGTTCGTGTTGCGCCTCAGCTCTTCGGCGAACGGCATTTTCGACCATGACGACCGCTCCGTCCACGATCAACCCGAAGTCAAGCGCACCAAGACTCATCAAGTTTCCAGAAACGTTAAAGACGCGCATTAGAATCGCCGCAAACAGCATCGAGAGTGGAATTATCGTTGCGACAAGCAACGCTCCTCGCCAGTTTCCAAGCAGCAGAATAAGCACGACGATGACGAAAATCGCGCCTTCGATCAAGTTCTTTTCGACCGTATAAATGGCGCGGTCGACAAGTTCGGTGCGGTCGTAAAACGGTTCGAGTTCGACTCCGGCGGGCAGAGATTTTTTTACTTCCTCAACGCGCTCCTTGATGCGATTTGCTGCTGCCCGCGAGTTTTCGCCTTTGAGCATCAGTGCGATCCCGGCGACGATCTCGCCCTTGCCGTCCGCCGTTACCGCTCCCTGCCGAACGGTTGAGCCTTCGACGACCTCGGCGACATCGCGGACATAAACCGGAACGCCATCCGTTCCCGTTTTAACGACAATATTCGCAACATCGTCCGCCTTTTCGACCAATCCAAGTCCGCGAAGAAGATACTGTTCAGCACCTTTTTCGATGTATGCGCCGCCGACATTCGCGTTGTTTGCTGAGACCGCTTCATAAATATCCCGCAATGTCAGACCGTAAGACTGCAATTTATTCGGGTCCAGCCGAACTTGATACTGCTTTTTGAACCCGCCGAAACTGTTGATTTCCGTAATTCCCGGAACACCTAGAAGCTGTCGCCGTACGTTCCAATCCTGCACCGTCCGTAATGCCTGCGCGTCGTAGCTTCCATCGGGCGATTTGAGTTCGTATTGATAAATTTCGCCCAAACCCGTCGAAATTGGTCCCATTTCTGGAGATCCGATCGAGGCAGGAATCTGCTCGCGGGCTTGAGCGAGTCGTTCCAGAACAAGCTGACGGGCAAAATATGTATCAACCGAATCGGCAAAAACAACGGTTACTGCCGATAACCCAAACTTTGAAACCGAACGGATCTCTTCGACATCCGGAAGCCCCGACATCGCCGTTTCTACAGGAAAAGTTACCTGTCGTTCGATATCAAGCGGCGCTAAGCTGGGTGCGGCGGTCAATACCTGCACCTGAACATTTGTCACATCGGGAACGGCATCAATCGGAAGATTCAAAAGACTGTATGCACCGCCCGCCGCCATGATGCCGACGAGCAAAAGGACGATCAGCCGATTGGCAACGGAAAAGCGAATTAGTGCGTTAATCATATAAGTTCCTTAGTTAAGTAAATATTCTGTTTAGTGGTCGTCTCCCAAGGCACCCTTTTCGAGCTGTGTCTTTAAAGTAAAGCTGCCGCTCGTCACGATCTTTTCGCCTAGCTTTAACCCATTGATCACCTTTGTATATCCGTTGATGTCTGCCCCGGTTTTGATCTCGCGAACTTCGAACGCTCCGGGCTCATCTTCGCGAGGGACAAAGACAACAGTTTTGCCGCCAGTGCGTTGCACAGCGTCGGACGACACAACCAATTCCTGGCCTGTCGCGGCGTTCGTGCCGGTATAAAATCCGACATCAGCAAACATTCCGGCCCGAAGCTTGCCGTTCGTATTCGGGACCTCGATCCGCACTCTGCCCGTTCGTGTTGACTCATCCAATTGCGGATCGATATATGACACACGGCCATTCACCGTTCCGATCACCGGTGAAGTTATCTCCGCGTTTGCGCCGACGAACAGCTTCGACATGTTCGCTTCGGGAACATTCGCGATAACGTAAACCGTCCCGAGATTCGAGATTGAAAAGATAGGCGTCGCCGCTTCTACGCCGGCTCCAGCGTTGAATCTACGCTCCGTTACGATGCCCGACAGAGGAGCTCTCAATGAAACGAGCGAGGTATTGCTGCGATGATCGTCCGGTCTATTGGATTCGACGGGAACGCCCAAAGCACGCAGCTCATCCTCAATGTGCCGTAGATCGACACGGGCTGTTTCGACCTCTGCCTTCGCTTCCTGCAGCTCTTTGTTTAGTGCGATGTTTGATTGGAAATCGAATTCCGCTTTCGCCGTCCGGTAGTTAGTTTCCGCCGTAACAATGTCTTTGCCGGCACCGGCACCGAGTTCGATCAGTCTTTTGGTTCGTCTTAGCGTTGCATCCGCTTCGTCGAGTTTCGCCTTGGCCTGAAGCACAGCAACGCGGTTTTCGCTTCTTTGAACGCGGACGAGATTTCGCTCGGCCAATTCGTATTTGGTCTTCGCCTCGTGCATCTTGCCGTGCATTTGAGCGAGCTGCGGACTTGATACAACGGCCAGCACAGCTCCAAGCTGCACATAGTCGCCAACACCGTAATTGACTCGCTCGATGCGTCCGCCGACCAACAGGGTCGCCATTTCTGTCCTTTCCGGATTTAATTCGACAGCTCCCGTAACCTTTACCATCGCGATTGCGGGTCGTTGGGTTACGGTTTCGGTCGAGATTCCCGCCGACTCGAGCAACTCAGGATCGAGTTTGACCTCTCTTCCAGTCTCATTTTCCGAGTGTCCCGGTCCATCTTTTTGTTCCCCGGTCGCTTTGTCTCCATCCGTAGAACTTCGGCTAACGATCCAAGCAATTCCAACAATTGCGATCAACGCAACAATGCCGAGAGTAGCGAGCCAAGGAACGAGTGGATTCTTCTTTGGAGCCTCGGATTCGATGTCGTTTTCATCTGATCGATCAAAGTTTGTTTCGGGCCGGTCGAGTTCGGCCTCGTCCGTTGCGTGATGTTCGACTGGTTCGGTGATTTTGTTTTCTGACATATTCTTTTCCTTTAATTAACAAATGTTAGTCCGAGCGCGATAAATAGGTCCGCTTGGGCCCGGTAGCGTTCCACTAGTGTTTCGGTCAGATCCTGGTTTGCTTCAAGTAACTTCTTTTGCTCAGCAATAAGGTCAGTTATTCTTAATTCGCCGATCTGATAGACCTTTCTGATCGTCTCAATATTTTCTCGTGAACGAGGAAGAACTGCGGTCTCAAGCCTCGCCAACGCCCGCTTGGCCGACTCTATTCGTTGAAACGCGGTTGTCACCTCATTCCGAATGATCGCCTCTGCAAACGCTCGCTTTTCCTGAGCCTGACGAATCGCAATTGAAGCCTCGGCTTTTGCACCCTGTTTTTTGTCAAAGATCGGCAAACCGATTGCAACGCCAAACGTCAAACTGCCATCATTCTGGAAGTAGGCTCCACGAGGGTCGTCGAAACCCGCCCGGCTCCGCGAATAGCGAGTATAGGCAGTAAAATCGGGTTTACCCTGTGAGCGAACCAGGCGAAGTCCCGCACTGGCAAGCTGTTCCTCAAGCTCGGCAACGCGCAACTCCGGCCTTGACCTGAGAGCGACGGAAATACCCGTTTCACTGGTCGTTGGCAATTGGGGAATCTGAGCAGCTGAAATTTCCTCGCGCAGTTTGAACGGCTGCTCATAAGGAACCCCGGCAAAGAACTTGAGTCTGGTGACAGCGGTTTGGATCCTACCCTCTGCAAGCTCCCGCTTGGCTCGAAGGCGTTCGACCTCGGTTTGCAGAAGATTTAACTCAAGTGGTGCCGTTTCGCCTTCCGTAACGCGAATTTGAACAAAGGCGACTGTTCGGGTATCGAGTTCCAGAAGATCATCAAGGACCTGGAGTTCCTTGAGCGCAGAGAGGGCATCCGCATATGTGGTAAACACCTGCCCGGTAACTTCGCGTTGTCTGGCAAAAAGTTCTGCTTCTCGCAACACGATCTCCGCCCGCGCAAGATCGATCCTCTTTTGGCGTTGCCCATAAAGATCGAGCGGCAAAGAAAAGCCGACGCTCAATCCGCGGTCGCCCGGCGAACCCACGAGGCTTCCCGTGGACTGTTCGACCTCAAGGGTCGGATTCGATCGAAGTCCGGCCTGTGTCAGCCTCGCCCGTGCTTTGTCAACCTCGAGCCGCGCGATCTTGAGATCCCCATTATTCTCAATTGCTAGACGAACAATCTCGTCGAGAGAAATGCCGTCCGATTGGTTGTAATAGCGATTTGAAAATGGCGGAACGATCCTTTTAACACCGGCATCAGATACCGGTTGCAATTTCGCGGCAACCGAACCGTCTTCAATTATATTTGTAGTGGCATTTTCCTGTGAAAACGCAACGCCGGCCATCGAAACGATGGCGACCAAAGTAATTATTTTGAACATCAATAAACCTATCTCAAAAACGATCAGCAAGAGTGGCACCGTGCAACGATCGCACGGCAAGCTAAAAAGGGCGCGTTAATGCTGTTTTGAGTTAGGCTTTTGGCGGCTGCCAAATAGAATAAGTCCGGTTGGACTGATAGGGGTTCGTGTAAAGGGAAAAGTCACCGCGAACTAGTGCATTTTCAGCGGTAAAATCCACCGGCAAAGAATACGCAATTGAGGGAGCAGGGGTTGTACCGCAACACGAACAAACACAGAATGGGGGGCATTCATCGTTATTGTTGGAATCTTGCGATGACTGGTCTATGTGGGCGACTTTCTGAATAGCATGTCCCTGATTGTCGCGCGGCAACAGGCTATCACTGCACGGCTGCACCGACAGTACGAGTAAATAAGCGCCAAAAATATAGGTCAGAATTCGCACGAGAGTATGTTCTCATTTTCGATCATATTTGTCCAATAGGACCGGTTGCAGATCATCAACCGGAAGACAAATCTCGAAAACTGTCTCGGCATCTTTTCGATACGCCGATTCCGCTGGCCGTAAAGTTCCAACGGAATTGAAACACTCGCGCTGCATTCGCCAATGCCAGACGAACCAACGAGTCGACCGGAACCTTGCTCGACCCCCAGCGTCGGAATCGGACGTAGGCCCGCTTGTATCAGACGAGCCTTTGCCTTATTGACTTCGAGTTGTGAGATCTTTGTCTCGCTATTTGATTCAAACGAGCGCTTAACTATCTCGGATAGAGAGAGTCCGTCAGTTTGGCTATAAAAGTCGGTAGGACTTGGCCCCACCCGGCCAGTTTGGGCTGATGTACTCGACACGACGACGAGAGCAGCCACAAAGACCAGGACTTTGGACATATACTTCGTAGGTTCTAAACTTGTAGAGGAAAAACGAACAGAGCAACGCACAGTTCGCGAATAAGTCGCAAAACAAGGCGCGGTCACTTTAAGGAAAGCTTAGAGAAACTGGGGAGGGCGAAGATTATGGTCGAGGTCAGAGTTCTTATGACCGGAAGAGCGAAAAGTAGCGAGTCGAGAGCCGGAATACTGTGCTATTTCACTTTCTGTCAAAAAATATGAACTGACGACCGTCAGGTGCCAGCAAAAACATTCGTGCTGGTGATCGTATTAATGTTCGTCATCAGACTGACGGTCGCGGTGGTCGGCGGTAACAAAATAAGTGTCGTTGTCAGCAGCGGAGACATCATCTGCCTTTTTCGGCAACATGGTGAGCCGGTGGAATGCCCAGAGCCTCATTTCCACAATACGCCCGCAAAACACTTACATCAGCTATCGCGTAGATCACAAACAAAAAAGCAACAAGACTTACTATCCTGCCCCTTATTTTGAACTGAGACTTAACCCGATCGGACATAAGTAATCCTTATAGTTATAGTTTCAGCAGCATAAAGTCAAAACTGAGCCGAAGATCATGCAGGAAAAATATTTGCCGCCGGGGGGACCAACCGAAATCAGGGGATCCTGTGACCGCCAGCCCATAGCCGCGATGATCGTCTAATTTCTGCTTACGACGGTTCTCTTCGCCGACAATATTACCCAGTCGGCGAGGCGTTCATCGGGCAAAAGGGCCCGTTTGCTCATGGTATAGGTTAGTCCGTCGAGCCGCCTTTTGATGCCCTCTTCAATGCCGCCGTAGGAAAGCAAAAGAGGCACAATCAACACCGTGCGTTTCTCATCGGTGGCTCGGCTCACCATGGAGCGGAGCTCTTCGGCGACACGCGAGCGGACAGGTTCGGGGGCGTCGTCGCGGACGGTCAAATACTCGATTCGTTTGAAGTCGCTCTTGCGACGCATATTCTCGGCAATGACGCTCATATCCGCCAGCCATCGGGCATTCTCCTCATCTGAGACCGGACCGTGAGCAACTAGGATAACGACTTCTTTTTTCGGCTCGCTGCTAATCTCGCGGGCACGCTCCATCAGTATGTCGGCGACGTAAGGGTGGGAGCCTAGCGCCGAAACCATTTCGATCGGAACCGAACTTTTTACCGGCGTCAATGGGTCGAATGACGTATCCATCGATTGGTGCGAGTCATGACCGCCGCCACCGCCGTGATCCATTTTGGCAAAAATTGCCAGATCAGCCGGTGCGACCGGTCGCAGTCCGAGCAGGAACTCGGTCGAGGTGATAACGGTACTGTGCGATGAAATAAAAAGCGGGACGGCGACGATCTTTTGAGCGCCTCGCGAAACTAGTTTGTCAACCGCTTGCTGAATGCTTCGCTTGCTTGCCATTCCGAATGCCACCTCGACCGGCATGGTACGATTTGCGGCGGCAGCAACGTTAATTACCTCATTATTCCAGTCATCTTTTCCGCCATGTGCCAGCAACAGAATGCCGGTTTTCTTTCCCGTAACGCTTTTGTCTCTCGCCGCATCCCCAATCTGTGCGGTTCCAACAATCACGCTAAATGCTGCGATCAACAAACTTGCCGTTATTCTCGATATTCTTTTCATAATTTCAAAGCCTTGCGTGAAGATAAAAGGACCTAGTAGGTCCGCGAACAATACTCTTAATCGATCAGCTCGCTGGTCAAAATCTCATCCCGCTCACCTGCTTGCGGAAGCACCCACTGCGACATTTCCCATCCGGCTGAGTAGTATACGTCGACCACCGCGTTGGTGAACGCAGCAAATTCGCGGCTGTCAAAGCTGAGCGCGACTTCTCCAGTCCTGAGACGAACCCGCCTGCACACCGCGCAGTACCAGAGGCTTAGTTGCTTGTTCTCGCAGGTATGTTCCGCAAACCCGTCGTCAGAGATTCCTATCATAATGCATTACTCCGCTACCTTATTTGATCTCCCAGCTCGTCCCGATCGTAAACGAGCGCCCGCGTGCGGGAGCGAACACAAATTGTTCATTGTAGAGCCGGTTGAACAGGTTGGACACGCCGATGTTGACGTTGAAATTAAATCGTTCACGCCGAAAATAGTAGCCGCCGCCGATGTTATGCGTGACAAATCCTGGTTCGGCTCCGCCGTTCGACATAAGGAATGAAGGGGATAAACGATCCTGTTTACCGACGATGCGCATTGAGTAGTCCGCGAAATAGTTCTTTGCCAGATTCTGCCAGCGAACGCCGGCATTCGTTCGATATGGGCTGATAAAATCAAGCGGCAAAGAGCGGGTCAGGTTGTCGCCTCGGAGATAGCTAAAATTGCCGTTCGGGGTCAGATAGCCCAATCTGATTCGAATTGGAATCTCGATCTCGGCCTCGAAGCCCTGAATCCTTGCCTCCGCGACATTTTGCGTTTGCGAAACGGGGATCGGCGGCAAGGTGCCCCGAGGGATCGTTATCGGCAGACCGTTTCGATCAAGGGCGATAGCTGTTGCCAGAAAATTCTGGTAGTAATTGTTGAAATAAGTGACGCCGGCTGCGAAACGCGATGTACGAAACTTCGCGCTCGTGTCGAAGTTTATTCCGCTCTCGGGTTCGAGATTCGGATTGCCGACGACAAATCCGCCGACCGAACCAAAATCCGTGAAAAAGCGCTCGAAAATATTCGGGGTGCGGAAAGAACGCCCTAATCGCGCCGATAAGATTACGTTTTCAGTCGCGCGAAAGAGGGCGCCTAAATCTCCCGTTACCGAAGTCGTTTTGACCTGAAGTCCGCTGGTCAATCCCTGCAATCCTAAATCTTCTATTTGATCTGCCGTAAAAGAGGCCGGGATCGTAAAGCCGGTTGTAGGCTCCGCATTTGTTCTAAAAGAGTCGATCCTGAAACCGCTTATCAGTTTGAGTCGGCTGGACAGGCGAAATTCGTTCTGAGCAAACCCTGCAAAATTCGTCAGGCTCGCGTCCGGCACGCTGCGCGAACGGTCTTGCGACAACACCGGGGTGAAGGGCTGGGCACGGCGTTCGATAAACCGACGATCGCTGTTTGAGTCACGGAAAAAACTCAGTCCGGCGGTAAGATTGTTGCGGCTGCCCAAAATCCAATCGGTCTGCACGTCAAACCCGGAGGTTTTGGTGTCTGTGACGGTCTCGCTGAATTGATACTGGCCCGGAAAAAATGGCGGTGCTGGCGGGACCGTCAGTATGTTCGTAAAGTTTCTATACTGAGTCTGGTAAAACGCGTTTATAGATATTCTGGAAAGTTGCCGGGTCAGATTTGCCTTATCGAAACGGCCGCTAAATTTGTCGCGATTTGAGAATGGGAAAAAAGCATTGAAAACCCCGACAAGCGTCGGTGAACCTATGTTTGCAGCCCGGCGGCGTTCATAGTTTAGCCGCAGAGTGTTCGTGTCGTTGAAAAAGAATCTCGTCGTCGCCTGAGTGTTGCCGGAGTGCGATTGCGAATTCAAAACCTCACCATCCGGCGCGATCCCGCCGTTGAGAAAGTTTGCGGGGACAACGCCATTAGCCTTGCCCGTTGAATAATTGTCAAAACGATCAAGTGACTGCGCGACGCGGAAAGCAAAAAACTTGTTCGAGCCATTGACCGCAATACTGCCGCGACGCCCGTTTTCATTCGACGTGTAGAACGTATCAAGCTTCGCCCCGAATCTAAAACCGTCCTCGTGCCGCGGCGGCGTGTCGCGGGTAATGATATTGATCGTTCCGGCGAGAGCGTCAGTACCGTAGAGGACCGAACCGCTGCCGCGAACGACCTCGATGGTTTCGATTTGCGACGTTTCAACCAAACCGATCTCTACACCGGACTGCCCCGTCGAAGTTCTCGAATTATTAAGCCGTTCTCCATCCACCAAGATCAAAACGCGGTTGCTGTCGAGGCCTCGGATCCGCGGCCGGACCTGAAACGCGCCCTCGTTGACGGTCGACGTCCCGGGCAAGGTGCGAAACACGTCGCCGATTGTGTTTACCGCCTTGCGTTCGATTTCCTCACGCCCGACGATGCTGACCGGCACCGGCGTCTCGTCGGTGGAAATCTGCGTCCTGGTCGCCGTAACCGTTACATTTTCTGAAATACCACCGGCCGACAGTTCGATCTCGACATCATTCGTCACGGTTCCGCCCACTGTTAGTTCACGAACGCCAGTGGAAAATCCTTTCGCCCCGACGGATATTCGGTATCGGCCACTTGACAGTTCTCTAAACCTAACCTTTCCGGCGTCATCGGTCGTTGCCTTCATCTCGGCTCCGGTTTCTACGCTTTTGACGAGAACAGTCGCCCCCGGAACGGCTCGATCAATAGGGTCTTTGACCAAGATCTGCACGCCAGTTCGCTGACTCTGAGCGATTGCTGCCATCGATATCAGGCATAAACAGACCACCGCAGCGAAAGACCTCGATGTGGTAAATCCGCGAAAACTAATACTTAAATATAGCTGCATACAGTCACTTCTCCCGAACATTCGCTACAAGAACACTTACATCTTACTGCAATTGAAAGTCAATTTCAATAAAGTAAGTCTAGAAACTGTAATGAAGAATGTCAAAGGGTTAAACCTATTTACTTTGGAATCGACAATGTGAAGGTTGTGGCGACCCCACTTGACGTTGCGGTCAATGTTCCGCCATGCTGGCTGGCGATTTCGTGCGCAATCGAAAGGCCCAACCCGATGCCCTTGTCTTTCGTCGTGAAAAAGGGATCAAAAATCTTTGGAAGAATTTGTGAGTCAAATCCATGGCCGGAATCGGCAACGGCAATAGCACTACTTCCGGCGTCCTCAAACGTTCGGAAAGTGAGCGTTTTTTTGTCGCCGCTTGTTTGTTCGAGTGCCTGCAGACCATTTATCGCCAAATTTAGAATAACTTGCTTTATCTGTTCCGGATCGACCAAAATTCGTTTTCCGTCTTGCTGCAAATCTTTTACGACCGCCACAGACTGGTACGCGGCTTGATTCGCGATCAAAGCAATAACAGATTCGACGATGGTGTTCGGGTCGCTCGGGACTTTGGTCGGTTCGGTCGGACGCGCAAATCGAAGGAATTCGCCAACGAGCCGATCCAGTCTGTCGATCTCGTTTTTTGCGAGAGTGGCGAACTCGTGCCGCGGACCTATTCCTGTCGACTCATCCTCCAATATCTCGACCGCTCCTTTGATGGATGCAAGCGGATTCCGGACCTCGTGAACTATTCCAGCAGAAAGTTCTCCGAGCGATGACAGTTTTTCGGCTTGCAGCAATTGCTGAAAAGTATTTTGGAGTTCATCAAAAGCCCTGCGACGTTCTTCCGCATTCCGTTCCGCCCGTTCACGAGCCTTTCGAAGGCGGTCGCCGAGTGCTCCCATAATGCCTCCCACAAGGTTGAAAATAACAATCTCCGCATACTGATTTATCGAATAATCGAAATGGCCGTGTTGCCAGTGAATATAGACATGCGGTGAATAAATTACGGTCGTGAAAATTGATGCGGCCAGCCCGCCTCGTAGGCCGAAGATTAACGCCGCCGCGATTATCGGTATGTAATAAAGCCGCTGATAAATCTCGTGCCAGACGATCTGATCCGTCGGTGTCAAAAAATGCAGGATTGTTACAAGGATGATCGTAGCGGCGATCGCGATCCAAACGTATAACCGGTTTCGAGAAGATATGATGTTGAACGACTTAGTGTCCATTAATTGAAAACTTCTATACCTATTCCAACCCGTATTTTTGCATTCTATACAAGAGGGCACTGCGCGTAATCCCTAGATATTTTGAGGTTTGCGATTGATTGCCATCGTGCATCGAGAGTGCCGTTCGTATGATCTCTCGTTCGAGGTCATCAAGATTTATTGGATCAGGGGGTAACGAAAACCAGAGTTCCCCGTGAACAGACTGAGGATTTTTGATATTTTCAGGCACATCGCTAAGGGTCAGCAGCTCGCCATCGGACAGGACCACCATTCTTTCTACCAGATTTTCCAATTCGCGAACGTTGCCCATCCAAGGGTAATCAAAAAACGCCTTGAAGACTTCACGTTCGACCTTTGGCGGTCGCACACCATGTTTGGATGCGGATCGGGTGACAAAATGTTGGGTCAGGACAGGTAGATCCTCACGGCGTTCACGCAGTGGTGGAATCGTGATCGGGACAACCGCGAGTCGGTAGTAGAGATCCTCTCGGAAGACGTTTTCTTTTATTAGTTCGGGCAGGTTTTCGTTGGTTGCCGCGATTATTCTAACGTCTATCTTACGAGGGCTGTTCTCGCCCAGACGTGTCACTTCTTGCTCCTGTAAAACTCGCAAAAGCCTTGTTTGCGACTGTAGGGACATTGCGCTTATCTCATCAAGGAATAAGGTGCCGCCGTCAGCTTCCTCAAATTTTCCCTTCGACTCTTGAGCCGCACCGGTGAAAGCCCCTTTCTTATACCCGAATAGTTCGGCTTCGATCAGTGTTTCCGGTATGGCTGCACAGTTGATCGCAACAAAAGGATTGTTTTTTCGTGTGCCGGAAAAGTGTATTCCTTTCGCGATCAATTCCTTTCCGGTTCCCGACTCGCCTTCTATTAGAACCGTGACGTTTGTCTTTGACACTCTATCAACGAGATCAAAAACCTGAAGCATTTTTTCAGATGCTCCGATAACGTTCTCAATGCGAAACTCTTCATGAACTTGCCGTCTCAGCCGACGATTCTCCGCTAAAGCCTTGCCGAATTTAAGGGCTTTCTCAATCGTCAGCAGAATCTCCTGACGGTTAAAAGGCTTGGTAATAAAATCAAAAGCCCCACCGCGCATCGCTTCGACCGCAGTGTCAACGTCTCCGAATGCAGTTATGACAATTATCGGGAGGTCACTATTTATCGCGGTAATCTGTTGAACGACCTGGGCTCCGTTCATTTTCGGCATTCGCCAATCGGTGATCACGCAGTCAAACTCTTCTGCCGAATATGATCTTACCGCTTCCCTGCCGTCACTCTCACTCACCACCGAATGCCCGGCCTCAGTCAGCTGAAATTCTAGAACCCGGCGTAGCGAGTCGTCGTCATCAACAAGCAAAATTTTGGCAAACTGAGAACTCATTACGTACTATTTTATCTCAAAGGTCAGTGTCGTCCATTTTGATTCATAGTTCAGGTTCGGATCGTCCAGTTTGGCCATGTTGATAAACTTGACATACCACTTGCCGGCGCCTTCGAGGCGAAGTTTGATGATCCCGTTCTTGTCGCTGCGAAGGTCGGGGGCAGCGGTCATCTTGCCCTTTTCTTCGCGTCCGGCGAGCACGACTTGGTTGGCGACTGGTTTGCCATCCTTTATACAGTGCGGGCAAATGTTATAAATCGCGGTCGTGAAATGTTATAACTCCAGGAATTTCAAGTTGACTCAGTCAACCGCCCGAATGCCGTTCCTAATCATATCATACGTGTATTGGCGGCTAAGTGAGACCACGGACGGCCTAGAGCTTGAACCATCCTGCAACCATCCTAAAGCGTCACGCCGTACTCCAAATTCAGATACGTCGAAAGCAGAGTGAAGTCACCGCTCGACAGCGCGGCATTACAGTATATGATTTCCTTGAGTCGGATATTACTAGCGTTCCCGCCATACGGATCGCCCGCGATGCCTAAACCTTGATGCGATGCCGTCAGTGAGCCGCTTCCTGTCGCCTCAGAGCCGTTCAGCCGGAAACGTCCCGACGAACCTGAATGCTCCATAAACGCTACCATATCACCTGTCGGTCGAGCAGGGATGTTCCGAGTTATGGTATAAGGTCCGCCTGGCGGAATCCAGATAACAGCATCCGCCCCTGAATTCGATTTATTGAACGTCCAATTATAACTGCAAATATATCGGTCGAACGTGGCTACATCTGACACTACCTCGAATACGATGCACATTGTCAGTTGCGTAACTGATGTCCAGATCGAGCCATCCGCCAATAAATCATCCACACCGTCAAATTCAACATAGGGATCGCCGGAATTTGCTTTATAAATCGGCTCTTTGCCTGACGGTGCGGGAATGTGAGCTGAGCCTATCAGGTCAGGTAGCGACGTTACAGGATCATTGTCGCCTATACCTGTCATTTCACGAACGCGATACCAATGAACTATGTCTGGCAGTTCTGCCGGAGTCCAAGTGAACGGAGGAGGCGGAGGCGTTTCAATCGGTTCGGCCTTTGGAAAGAACAGCCCGTACCCCGATCGAAGCTCCAGACAATCGACGACTGAATTCCCCAGCACGAGGTCGAGGTCAATCGTGTTCACGAAATCCGCGGTGACTTCCTTTTCGTCCGACCAATACCAATTCTGTTTGGTGTCCTCGTGGACGTGCAAACGCGTGAACGAGCGGGCTGTCATTGCACCGGTTCGTATAACCCATCCGTCAACGATGATGCTGTACAGCTTGTCCAGACTCCCAACGTCTGCGCTGTTGAACAACTCCTCACCGCCGAACTCAATTCGCACGTCCACCTGATCACTTAACAGACGAAGTGCGTAGTTGAAGGTCACTTTGTCGCCGTCCTCTTCAAACAGGTTGGCCGGTATTTCGACACTGTGCAGTATCTGGTCGGTATTGCCGTCAGACACTTCTGTTGCCGTCACGTCAAAAAGCGAGCGGATTATCCTGGGAAGATCCTTGTAGACAAGCGGCCGAAACTCCGGTGCGTCTGCTGTCTCACCCGTAGCCGGGCCCGCAAATACGAGGTTCGGGTCAACCTCGGACGGGATACCGGTCGCAGAATCGGCGGTCAGCATCTGCGACGGTGCCTGGCGATAGTTTGTAAATGTACGCTGGCCGGTACGCGTGACCGTGTTCACATAGACACGAAACAGCCCGTCAGCTACGTCCGGCATGATGAATGACGGCGTCGTGCCCGGTCGGCCATAGCCGAGCAGGTGATCGACGGCGTCGGGATCGCCGAGCTTTTCGAGCCAAACCTCGCCCATCACATCGGTTTCGCGTTCGGTGGGTAGATACTCTACAACAAAGGTCGCATCTAGGTTTTCGGGCATGCGGGCCGCCTCGTCATGGGTCGCGGCCGCGAGACGCCGAAACACCTCGGGATAGCCGGGAACAGAGAATTCGAGCAGGTCGCCCGGATCCGCGTCTACAAAGAAATCGGCGAGGTTACCGAAGGCGTCGGTCTCGACTGATCCAATGCCGAAACCGGTTGTGACGTCGGTTATAGTCACTGTCGTGTTGGCGAGCAGTATCCTGCTGCCGTCCGCCGCGAACCGTGCTACCTGAAATCCGTTTACTCTTCCACCGGCCATACTATATATATAATGTATCCTGTCTAGGCGATACCGAGCGGCACCTTTATCCGCCCGCCCGATGCGATCGCGACGCCATCTACCAGAATGATGGGACCAGGCAGTTCAGGCGGCGGTATCGGCGGTGGCACCGGCGGCGGTATCGGCGGAGGCGGTGGCGGCTCTGCTGCGTCCGTTTCAAACGCCGCCATCGCGGCGGCATTGTATGCCTGAGCGGTGATCCGCACGCGGTTGCCGCCGACACGCTCGAGCTTCATCGGACGGTAATATTCAAATGGTTCGCCGGTGTCTGATTCGCGGCCATTGGCGAGCTCGAGGTCGAATTTGAGCGGCGTCGCATAGCGCGTCAGCCGCAACGCGTGCTGAGGCGTGGTAAAAAAGACCGCTCGGCTATTATTTCGCGTACCACCGCTGTCCAGCTCGCCAAACCACATAATGCCGAATCCGAATTTGATCGCCTGATTCTCGCTATTGATCCCGAAAGCGGGCATTTGCAGCGGATTTGCGACCTGCGATGCTGCACCTCTGGCCTGACCTGCGATCAGTTGATGCCGCGTGTCCTCGATCGTGAACGGCCTGGCCACGTCGTCCTTTGCACCGTCCTCGAACGTGACCTTGATCTTGTTGCTGAGCTTTTCAGGCGGGATCGACGAAAATGACACTGACGGCTCTCCCGAATCCCAAACGATGTTCCGGCCGGCACCGTGATCGGTAAATACGACGGCGTCCTCCAGCTCGTCTTCGGTCCATTCCCTGAGCGGCTCGACCGAGTATTTATCGCCATCCTGAAATGGCGGCGGTATGCGTGCCGCACGACAGATGTTGGCTATCAGCTCGTCGAAAGGCTGCCCCTCGACGATGGCATTGAATGATGCCCGCCGGTGCGTCAGGCTCAGCGTTTCACCATCCTCAAATTCGTGATTCAACGTCACGTAGTGTTGCGACCACAACGACGCATCGATGAATTTCTGGATCCGGAACAAACCAACGTCCTGCTTCGCCCCGAAGTGCTGATTCGTATAGAATTCGAGCAGCCACCAGACGATGTTGTCCGTCCACGCTCGAACATAGGTCGTCGCATTACTCCAAATACCGACCTCGTTGAAACCGATGACGTCGCACTCGCCGCGTACATTCGAGTGCGTGAACTGTGCGGGATTGCCGAGGCCGTTCAACGCCCAAAAATGAGCGGTCTTTGAAAAATTATTTGTCAGGCCGAGGAAATTGAGCCTCGACTGGCCGCGTTGGCCGAGTGCGACCGCCCATTGGTTCGGATTCGGTGTCTGCCCGTTTACGCGGACATTCGTTATCTGTGCGACCGGCCCGATGCAGACCTCCCACAGGGTTCGCAGAAAACCCTGATCAGGATGGTTCGGATTCGGCTCTTTGGTCAGGGCGAGCAGTATGACGGATGAAACGTGCTTTCGGCCGGCGATCACGCGGAGCGATTGCTGCAGCCGGCTCAGGTTCGAGATCGCACGGGCCATAAAGCCACGCGGATCTGACATATAGGGCAACGGTTGAATGTCCCAACCGCCGAAATACCTGCCGTTCGTCGTACCGCACCGTGAGTTACACTGGCCGACAGTCATTCTCGGACAAAACTCGTCGTCGCCTGCTCCTATCGTACCGCCGTCGAGATGATCGTTCACAGGGCAAAGGCCGGAACTGTGAGCATACGGATCCGTCAGCAGGCGGCCAAATGTGGCCGGACAATAGGCACCGTGATCAGGGCTCGGTACGATCAGAGTTCGCGGATGCCAGCCGTGCGACGCGGCGGCCCGCACAACTCGCACCGTATTGACCTCAGGCGAATGCAGCGTTCCCCACCAAACCGTCCGGCACAGATCGACCTGCGGATAATAATTATAGATCGTCAGCTTCGCAGCTCCTTTGTACGTTTTGAACCGTTCGCTGATAAAACCGTCGATATCGTCAAAGGTGAATTGCAGCTCATTCGTGCGAATATCGCTCTGCAGTTCGAACTCCTGAAACGGGTCGTTCGGATCTCCGATCACCCGCGGCAGAACGTGATCGCCGTTGGTATAGAGTTTTACGTCCGCGAATGGCGAAAATCGGCTGTATGCAGCGTGAGCGTAATGATCGATCGGACCCGCCTCGCCGCTTTCGGTGCTCCATTCGACGCGATAGAACTCACACATGTACAGGCTGCCGGAAACCAGCAGCTCAAGTACACGGTCGATCTTTTCGCTCTCGGTCATTCGTAATTACAGGTCCCAGTCGGTGATCAGATGCTGAGTCAGTTCGAGCAGGTCGTTCATTGGGTTTGCACCGTTGAAAATCCATATTTCACCGAGATCCACCAAGGCTTTTCGGTCAATAATGTCCTGCTGGACCCCGAACTGTAAATTTTGGATAGGAAGGCCCGTATCGAAATGTATGTGCACCACTCCGAAACGATTCATTGGTGCAGCCTGGTCATTCTGCGGCCGCGTGACGCCATTGATGCGGTATTCAAAGCCGTTCCCAAGCGATAAATTAACGAATTTGGCGGTTCCGGGATCACCGACAAGATGAGCATGGTCGACCGATGCCGACAGTATGCCCTGATATCCTGTAAATAGGTCCTCACGAACCTTCATCACGATCAGAATGTCATTCACGGTGATCGTTGTCGATGGCCTATTTACATAGTCCGGTGGTGGTGGTATGTCCAACAAGGCATCCTCATTGAGCCTCAGCACCGTCTTGCCGTTCTGAACGTTCGGTACCTGTGCAGGCTCGCCCTGAATTGCGAGGTCGTTGCTGCCGATGGCAGACGGCCAAGTGTACGAGATCGGCAACGCCTGGCTCGCGATGTAGCGGCCGTAGATGCCGTTGAGTTTTTCCGGATCATAAACGGTCACACCGTCAACGTAGCACTGCCGCAGCTCGACGCCGGTCGAGAACAGCAGCGTTTTCAGCCGCTGAAACGTGAGATTCGACTGAGCGAACCGTGCAAAGTAGTTTTGACCATTTCTAGGCGAGCGGATCACGAACGGCGAAGCTCCGTTGCGTTCGTCGCAGTACAACGCCCATAAATAATCGGCCGGCGTCAATACCGCACCGCGATAGTGCACCGACGCCTGTGCCGAAGCACCCGCCAGAAATGGCCAACTGAGCCGCCACGTCTTTTCGCCGGTATTCCGGCCGACCAGCACGCGGGCATAGGCACCCGCACCGAGCGAGTTCTGGTATTCTTCGAACCTGATGTCCTCGATCGGATCGCGACCGTTACAGATGCCGAGAACGTGATAGCCGTTTATGAATTCCTCTGCCATTTCAGTTGTTCACCGTGATCGTTTTGGTCCCGTAAACATGCCAGTTCTCGCCGTACAATTTGCGAAAATAGATGTCCGTGCAACCCTCGCTGACGATGATCTGAGCGGCGGTACCCAGAGCATAGGTCTGAGCGACGGTGTTCGTTGGACAGGTCTCGACGAAAACGTACGGCGGCTCGACCGGCGACGGCGTCGGGAACGGCCGCTGGCCATTCTGGCCGAAAACCGCGACCACGAACGCTGTGCCCAGGATCACCACGATCGTCATCGCTAAAATGAATGCTGCAATGTCTTGGCGTTTAGTCATATTGTAAAACCCTCGCTGTGCTTTCGCGTGCCGAAAAGCTGTCGTTGTAACGGCCTGACGCAGCTGAGACGATCTCGTTCGCGGCTGCACGAGCTCCGCGTTTGACCACAACGCCCTCATCGACCACGCCGAGCTGTGCGACCTGATCCTTGAGTTCGTAGATCGATTCGGCCAGCGAAGCGATCAGCGACGGATCGATGCCGGAATTGACCGTGACGTTCGGCACGCTCGGCAATATCGTTCCCGACACGTTCGGCACGAATACCTCAGGCCGCCGTTCGCCGACGATGTAGGCACGTCCGGCCATTACCGAACCGCCGAGTTCGCGATAGCCGCCGAAACGTCCTTTGAACTGATTTCCCGACCAAAATTCGTCGGTGACCCGATCACGATCGAGCCGCGACGACGACTGGCCGCTCGACGCTGCATAATTCCGCAGCAGCTCCTGAACCTCATGCAGTCCGACGACCGCCATGGCGTTTTTGCCCACTTGGCCTTTGCCATAGTATGCCTCGCCGATATCACGCATTGCGGTGAGCACCGAGCGGTCATTCACCGTGATCGAATATGCAGCGGCGGCCGCTTCTTTCAGTTTCTTGATCGCATTATCGCGGCCGCTGAACAGGCCAAAGAGTGCTCCGATGCCCGCACCGATCGCGGCTCCCCACGGCCCGAACATCGCTCCGTATTGAGCACCCATTCCGCCGTACTGCAGCATCTTTCCGGCACGTCCGGGCACGAAACCGCCAACCATCGCCGCGATCGAACCGATGCCGCCCATGATGCCGGCCGCTTTCGAATCTTTGCCGGTCAGAATGTTCTTTCGCGGCCCGAACATACTTTTGAAATTGCCGAGAATGCCGCCTAAACCGCCCTGCTGTTCGTTGCCGTTCACGACATAGTAACCATCCTCGTCGATCGAGCCGGTCGGCAAACCTGCTGACGGACGATTCCCGCCGCCCGTCGGATTAAAGAACGGCGTCCCGCCGGGACCGGAACCGCCGCTGAATATCGCTCCGAGCCCGCCGCCAGACGTCGGATTGAAACCGCTCGCGATCGGCGAACCGCCGAGCTGGACGAGGATGCGGTTCAAGATGCTGTTAGTCGTGCTGATCGAGCTGACGATCGGCTTTGCGACCGGATTGTTGGTCTGGTTTGGATCGAAACCGAGCAGCTTTGTCGCGAGCATGTCGGAAAGTCCGTCGATCATCTGCTCTTTCAAACGGTCCTGAAAACTTCGCAGCAGTCCCTTGATATCGCCGTCGAACGCATATTTCAGCGTTGTCTTGAAAAAGTCCTTCATCTCCGCGTGCTGTTTGTTCAACGCCGTGACCGCGTCGATCTGCTGAGCGATGTTGAGCAGATTTTGCTGTTGAGCAGGATCAAGATCAGTATAATTTCGCTGGATCTGACGCAGAGTTTTCTCGTACTCGGTCAACGGCACATTGCCGCGGGTGACCGCTTCGAGCTGATCTTCGAGGCTGGTTTTAAGATCTTTGTATTGATCTTCCAGCTTTTTCAGAGCCTCGCGTTTCCTCTTTTCCGATTCGAATATCCGCTCGTTGTTGGTCAGCGTTTGCTGAGCTATCGCTTCTTCAAGCAACGCCAGTTCGTGACGCACTTCGGCCTCGCGTTCTTTGTCGCCGAGCACTTTGGCCAGATACTCCGACAGCTGTCGCTTTCGGAATTCGAGTCCATCCATCTCGAATTTATTTATCAGATCGATCAGCTGACGCTCGCCGATCGAGGTCTGCCGAAATGCCTCTTCACGCCGCCCGATCTCGGTTTTCTGGCCGGCTTCGACCAGTTCGATACGCCGACGCATCGCTGTTTCTTCGTTCTTGAGGTAGTCGGCCTGGAGACGTTTGCGGGCTTCGGCTACGGCCTTTGACGATGCGGTCTCGTGAGCTTCGGTTCGGTCAGTCAACCGCTTGACCCGCTCGTCAAACTCCTGCTTGGCAAGGAACCGCTGCTGTTGGCCCTGAATTTCGCTCATCACCTGCCGCTGCACGAGCGATTCCCATTCGGGAACGAGTTTGTTGATCTCCTCGCCGTACCATCCCCGCAACGCTGCCCACTGCTGCTGATACTGATCGACATTCAAGTGTTCGCGAAACCCCTCGGTGATCTGTTGAAACGCCTTGTCGTATGCCGATGCGAGCTGAGTGCCCGCCTTTTCATAGAGTGCGATCTGTGCCGCGAGTTCTGCCTTTGCGGCAGCCTCACGCTCTTTTCGCAGTCGTTCGGCCTCAGCCCGTGCGGCTTCGAGAGCTGCCATGTCGGGCATTTGTTGAGCTGGTGAGTACGGCGTTGCCGCATTCGGCGGCAAGTTGGCTCCGATCGATGTAAAGTTGCCAACGTTGTGCCGCACGACCTCAGATACACCGGCCGTCGCGACGCCCGTCAACACGCGGATCAGCAACGGATTTTCGTTGATGAACCGCAGTATGTCGCCGAGAGCGGAAATAACGCCTTTGACAAAACTACCTGTGGAATCGGCCCACGACTTGATCGTCGCTCGATTGCCGTTGAACCATGTATTGAAATCGCGCAGCACATCCCGGACGATCGGCATCAATACGCGGCCAAACTCGTATGAGATCGCGGTGACGGCCTTTTTCGCGTCCTCGTATGCTCGGTTGAATTCGCGAGCGGCTGCGACGTTCGGACCGGACATTACTATGCCCAGCTCCTCGGCCTTGCGGATGACGGCGTCAACATCGCCGCCCATATCCTTCAGAAATGGAAGCAGCTTGTAACCCTCAGATCCGAATGCCGCAAATGCCAGTCGAGATTGTTCGATCGGCGTCGGAGCCTTTGCGATCGTTGCGAGTGCCTGTTTGAAGGCACCGTCAACGTCATACATCGCCTTCTGCCCGTCGATGCCGAGCAGTTTCAGCTGTGCACGGGCCTCGGACGAACCGGCAGCGGCCTTTCCGATGTTTTCGCGGAAATTATTGGCCGCCGACGCGATCACGTCGAACGACCGCCCCTGAGCCTCAGCCTCGGCGGTCAATGCTGAAATGGTCTGGACGGCGAGCCCGGTGCTCTCCGCCAGATTGCCCATCTCGATCGCCTGTGCTGCAAATGCCTTTACCGCATCCCAGCCGGCCTGAGCCAGCTTTATCATCGCGACAACAGCTCCGATGGCGGCGACCGCTATGATCGCGATCGCGGCAGCCGCAGCAGCTCCGGCAGCAGGCATCGCACGAAACGCACCCGTCGCACCGGCAGATGCCTCTTGCACGCCCTCGATCGCAGCCTCGGCCTTCTTGGCTGATGCCGGCATTTCGTTTGCCATAAATGCCGCGAGCCGCCGTTTCTGCTCCTCGCTTTCTACAGGCTTTCGCCCGCCGATGCTGTTCCTGCGGTCGGTTGACGTAGCGGTTCGCTCGGCCGCATTTTCGAGCCGTTTTAGCGACTCCTCGGCCTTTGCGACATCTGCGTCGTCAACCCTGATCTTTAGCTGAACTGCATTAGACATTTTTGGTGTTTATGCGTCGGACTTTCCGCTGAATCCGGCGATCATCGCCTGTATGCGAGCTTGCTGTTGGCGGTGGATAAAATCTTCGGCCTCTCGCCATTCGCGATAGAGCATCATGTCGGCGAATGAATAACAGCTCCAATCGGTCGCGAATCCGGCACGCTCCCACGCGGCGATCGCTTCGATGGAATCGACGATCGCGGATGCGTCCGGCTGGTTCTCACGATCATCACCCTCGTCCGGCGACGGCGGCGGGATGCAGTTCTTGTCGCAGCCCTCGCACGCGAGCAGCTTTTCCTCATAGCCGCCGGCCGCATTCATCCAGCGAGTGCACCCGTCGTCGCCCTCGCATCGGTGCCCGAATCCCTCTCGCGATTCGCCGGCTCTGTCAAAAACCCGCTGCCACACCGCGTCGGCTGCGGCGGCTACTTTTTTTCGTCAATGGCGACCGATTCCTCAAAGATATGCTGGATCACGGCCGTCTTGAATCTGAGCGGGATCGAGCCTGCAAAGCCGCTTGTCGAGATCACCATCTCGTCGTAAAGACCGCCGAGCTTGTCCTCTTGCGGTATGAATTCGACCTTGGCCGGCCGGTTGAGCCCACGCGTGATCTCTTTGCGAAACCGCTTTGACTGGATCTGCATGTACTTCTTTCGCCATTCGATCGACTGGGCTTTTAGCACATGAGTTTGCTGCAGAACGCCGCCGTTGAAATAGGCTTCGGTCAGATAGGTTTCGCTCGGCGTTGCGGTCAGACGTCGCACGCCGTCGCCTTTCTTTTCCGGGCGGAACACGGCAACGGCAAAGAGGTTATTGATCGTGTCGATCTTTTCATTAACGGGTACGAGCACCCGCCAGTCGTCGCCGTCGAATTCGACATTATCCATCGACACGGCGATCTCGTCGTACAGCCGACACGTCGCCTCCATGCTTTCCTCGTCGAGGTTGTTGCTGTCGCCCTTGAGCTTGAATTCCTTGAGCCATTGCAAATACCGTTCGTCGCTGCACGGGCGAAATGTGACGGCGGTTTCCACCTCTGCGTCACCGCTGAATACCGTGTATTCGAGGCGGTTCATGGCCTCGGAATCGTAAGTTTCTGCTCTTTCTTTTTTCATTTGGGCTGGTTCTCCTTTGCTCGAATGTCGGCGGCGTATTGTGACGCCGCCGAGCGGGTGCACTATGCGGTGTAGCTGGCTACCGTGTTGATCAGTTTCACGTCAACGATCTTGTTTTGGCTGACGTTGAAGAGCTGACGCGGCGTGACGCGGACGACCGTCATGCCGTCCTCAAAGCCGGTCTCGACCGCAGCGTATTTCGACAAATAGCTCGTGATCTCGAGGCTGTATTTGTACGAACCGCTGATCGTGCCGCCGATCCATTTCTTAACAATGCGGAACGGCGTGCGGTTGATCAGAGCTGTGTGGTGTGGGTTGTTCGCACGCATCTTGATAGTGAATTCCATCGAGAAATTCTGCCGGTCAAGCAGATGATGCGAACGGATCGCACCAAGTGCCGGATCGTTATTCTTGAACCGCGGGCATCCGAAATCGTTATCGATCAGCTGATTGTCGATGCCGAACGAGCACGATTTCAGCTCGCACTTCTCATCGACCGGGCTTGAGCCGTCAGTGTTGGATGTGATCAGCTCAGCCTGCTTGGCAAAGAAATAGTGCTGCGTGCCCTGGATCTCGTTGACGTGCGATGCCCACGTCACACCGGACGGATCGGTCTCCTCACCGGCACCGGCCCAGTCGATCGATCCGTCGAGCTTTGCGGTTCCGCTCGATGACAGCCGCAGATTGCGGGCGACCATCGACGGCAGTTTCTTGTTGATACCGCTCGCTCCGGGCAGCAGCTGGGCAAGCAGTGAATACGCCGGCAGTTGTGCCGTCGCGATCACGTCGAGCGGTGCGAAAACGTGCTGATAAACGGTCGGATGACCGCCGGCGTCAGGCTGGGTCGTTGTGACGCCGCCCATCGCGGCAAGCAGATACCGCCCGATGTTCTCCGCCGAGACGTCGAATGACCACGGCCAACCGTTCGACAGCTCCTCCATCCAGCTTTCTGTCGGCTGACCAAAGCCGGTCGCATAGTCGGCATTATCACGCTCGCTCGCCGTGTGGTTCGGCAGCGTTCGTTGCTTCAGCTCCTCGCGGACGAATGAGCTTGCGGCGGCCGATGTGCCGGTCAGATAGTTCGTTTGCGGTATGCGGCTGATCGCCACGTTCAGTGCCTTGTCTGAAAAGTTTCCCATGATTATTCACTCTCTCCTTCTGTGACGTTATCAGCTGCAGCCGTCGGTTCGTCGGTCACAACGGTCTTCGGTTCCGGCGTTTTTGCAGCCGGTGTTTTCTTTTGCGGTGCCGGCGTTCGCGGTGAGATCCGCTTAGTCGCCGAACGGAACAGGTTCATCGCGAGCAGGACCATGCGGAAACGAGGATCCTCGACGGCCTTTGCCGCGCCCGGCCTGAAACTGACGCGAAATTCACCGACCGCTACCTCGATCGGAGCCTTGCCGGTGTACTGTACAAATTTGCTTTCCATAAACTTCTCCTTAGCTCGGGTTGACCACAAGCGGTATCAGTGCCACCGCATAGGCATTGCCGTCAATCGTGTCGTATGATCGCGGGCTCGGCTCAACGCGGACGTCGCAGACGCGGCCGCCGAGCGAACAGTCCGCAAAGATCAGATCGATCACTGCGGATTGAATGTCAAAAACCCTTTTCAGAGCATCCTGCCGCTCTTTCAGATTCGCCGTCTTGACCCGCGAATAGCAGACCAGCTGAACCTCAGCATCCCACTCTTTCAGATCCGTGCCGTTCGTCGGCGAGAACGTCGAAATGCAGTCTGAGATACGCACCCCGTCGGGCTTCGCCTTGTCCATCGATCGGTAAACCGTGTCGTGAATATCCAGCGACGCCAGCGGTTCGATGTCATCGTCGATCGCTGCCTCGACCGCGTCGGACAGGAAATCGAATAACGCTACTTCAACGGGTGAAACGCTCATCCAAGTAATGCCCTCATTTGTGCCTCAGCGATCTTGACCGCTTCGCTTTGCAGCGTATCGGCCGCACGCTGATCGAACGGATTCGGCCTCTGCCGTTTTCGGCTCTTTCGGACAATGTAAACTTGCCCGCCGACCATCAGATAGCCGCCCTTTTCAGGCTTTGACGAGATCGGTATCAGCATCGGTTTTAGCATCGACGGTCCCGCTTTGTTGCCTCGTGCGACCGTTTCGGCGTAATTGAACGCCGGCTGCGGTTTCAGGCTGACGGTCCGTTTCTTTTTCCCGTCGCTGCCGTAAACCTCGGCAACGCGGCGGCCCGTCATCCCTGACCTTGCCGAAACCGTCAGCACCGCTTCCATCGCATCGTAATCAACCTCTGCCGGTGCGACGCCTTGTTTGAGGTTTCCGGTTTCGACCGGAACTTCGCGGCGAAGCAGCTGGTAGCCGCGTTCGGCCAGTCGTCCCAGCACGCGGCGTTTGTATCGGTCGATCTCGGCACCGAGTTTTGCCAGATCATCGTCGAGGACTTCGATCGAAACGTTAGGCATAGACGCCCTCCATTCCGCCGTCGATCGTTTCGACGGTGTACGACATCGCGATCGAGCGGGCGAATTCCAGATACTGTTCAGCGACGGCCATCGTGTCGGCCGGCGTCAGATACTTTCGCATCTCTTTGCCCTCAGCCGACGCAGCCGTTGCGACGATGCCTTTGACCGAGAGCGGCGTATTCAGCCCGAGTATCGCGAAGTGCATAGCCAGATGAGCCTCTGCATTTGCCAGGATCTCTGCACGTACTTCGTCGCTCGGCGTGTCATCGGCCGCATCATCGTAAGCCTCGTCGCCCACCCACTCACGCAGACGACGAGAGGCAGACGCGATCGCCGGATCAAGACGCGTGTCTGTGATCTCGCTGTCAATGTCAAATCGCTCTCGTAACTCGTCTGCGTCGATGATCATTTGCTATTTACGTTTCGCGGCAGAGCCTTTTGACGACGTGGAATTGTCCTTCTTGATCGGGCGGCCGTCGACGACCAACAAATTGCCTGACATCAGTGCCTGATGCGTTCGCTCGCCGATAGGCTCTTCAAGTTTCTTCCGCGCATCACGCGACAGGTCGAACCCTGTGATCGGATCGGTGAATCCGGCTTCTTTATCTCTCAGTTCGACAGTGTCGCCGACGCTGTATTCTGCGTTGTTCATAGTCTCTCCAAAGTGGAGAGGTGCCGCCGTGGACACCTCTCCGGTCCCGTCAGTTGACCGGGTCAACTGATGCCGACTAGACGAGCGGCGTCATCCACGCTGGGAATCCGTTGCCGCTGAATGCGATCGATCCATCGACGATCACAGAGGCCTTACGCTGGAGTTTTGTAAAGCCAGTGTAGGTCGACAGTACGGTTCCGGTGATCTGCTTCATAACCAGACGCGCGGTCTCGACCATCAGCGGCTGAGCTGTCAGCTGAACGATCGAGGCGGACGGATCCTGAATGATCACTTTGCTCGTCGCGACACCGCCGGAAACATACAGCTCCTCAGGCATCGTCAGCGGAGTTTTGAGAGCCGTACCGAGCAGCGGAGTGCCCTGCTGCTTATTCTTTACCTCCGGCAGATTCAGGTAGTTCAATGCGGTCGTCTCGTTGCCGATGATCTGCGTTCCGACATGGCCGATCAGGCCGAATCGAACCGCGACACGAGCAAGGTCATACCAGGTGATGCCGTTCGACGTGTTTTCGACGCCGATCACCGCAGCGGGGTCAGCCGTGCTCGATGCCGAATCGTTGGCGATCGCGTCAATCGCCATGAGGTTCAGTGTGTGCCCGAAGATGCGGCCGAAATCCTCCATGAACAGAGCCAACAGGCTCAGGCTGGAGAACCTCACCGCCTCATCCGCGATCTTGATCGCCCGGGCCTTCTTTTTGACCGTCACCGTCTTGGTATCGTAGCTGATCGACCCCTCTTCGATCGTCGCGGCCTCGCTCGAATCCGCAAGTGCGGCATCAGACAGGTTCAATCGCGGAACGATCGCCTGCGGCTGCGGGACAGGTATCTCGCGAGCGATGATGTCCGGATAGAATGTCCCCTGCACGGCGCCTCGGCTTACCGGATCGAGGAACACCTCGGGCGAAACGAAACGCTGGCCGCCGGCATGTTCGCCGGTGATCGGGCCGAAAGACGCCATCGCACGAGCGTTCATCTCGGCGAGCTTTTCACGCTGAGCAACGCCCATACCGCGACGCACCGCTTCGCGTATCAGCTCCGCGGCGAGATAACCGCCATCTTCCATATCGAGCAGCTGCCCGACCTGCGTGCGATGCTCGTCGATGCCGAGCTCCGCGTAAAGATGCTGCGGCGTCAGGGCATTACCGTTGGCATCCTTGTAATTGCTCGCCATGTGTTGGCGAAGCGACACTTCGCGGCCGGCAGTGTCAGCCGAGCCCTTGCGGACCGCCTGCATTGCCGTAACCATTTCTCTGACTTTTCCTTTAAGTCCGTAACCCATTATTTTCTTACGCTCCTTTTCTGAATTTCTGCTTTTCGACTTACGACCTAAAAGGTCAGAACTTCGCCGACGGCTCCGTTCGCACCTTTCCAGACGACGCCGAAGATGCGTTCAGCACCGTCGGTGCCACTGACCCACGCGGCGACGACATTTTCGCCGGTGGTGCCGTCTGCGGCTGCCATCTTGACCAATGCACCGGCTGCGATATTGCCGCTGAATTTGATCTCGATCAGCTCCTTACAACGTGTCTCGACCGTGCCGATGCCGCCCGACGATTTTGCCGGCACCGCTAAACGCCCCAGCGGCGTCGCGTTCGCTCCGGCTTTGTTCACCGTTTTATCGGCGGTGATCGTGACGATCGTGTCCTTGTCCAGAACGGCTGCCACCGTTGCCGGAATTGCCAAACCTTCTACCTGTGATCTCAGTTTCATTTCGATTCATTTCTCCTTACCGGCTGATCGGCCGGTCAAAAACCATTGACGATATCGGTTTTGCCGATCAGAGCAATCCCGCCTCAGGCAGAGCTTTGCCGTTTGGATTTGCGACGCCGCCTGCGTTGTCGATCTCATCGCTGTTCTCTAGCGACGATCGTCCACCTTTGGGGAATTTGTCGGCGACGCGTTTCTGATAGTACGCACCGAGCTTTTGCAGACGCTCGACATCGGCCTCGTTGATCGAATCAACCACGACCGGATCCAGTTCATCGTCTTCACCGCTTGCCTCGGCCAATTTGGCGAGACGCAGCACGTCTGCACGTTTCTCGGCGACCAAAGCGTCACCGGCCAATGCCCTGGCTTCGAGTTCCGCTAGATTTGCAGGAACCTTGGCCGCCTGTGCCGACAATGCATCAACGGCCGCGACCACCTGATCGTCAGGCACCTCGTCGCCGTCAAACTCAATGCCGAGCTGTGCTTTAAGTTCACTCGTTAGTTTCATAGTTTTCTCCTCGTTTGAATTTGGCGGCGTTTCCGCTGCCTCTTCGGCTTCGTCAGCCGAAAAACTTTCGGTGCCGCTCGATCGCCGGAGCTTTGCCAGCCGGTCAGCACCTTGGAAGACAAGCGATGCCTCCCAATATTCGTTGATCTTGGTCACTATCAGCCGAACGATCTCGCCGTCGATCTCCTCGCCAAGATTTTTGAAAAACTTCCAACGGTCCTCGGCCGCCATATCAGGATGCGAGTATTCGAACTCGAACAGCACCGTCATCGACGTCGAGTGGATCGCCGGAGGGTCCATCATCAGACCGCGAGCTATTCGCGGATTCATCAGAGCATCGATCTTGTACCTCGCGTTGATACCGGGCACGCCGTCAGCGGCCGTGCCTTTCGCATCCCACTCAACATTGGACACCGCACCGAGCCAGCCGTTGATGTCGTAATAGTCGTGGTTTGGATACACGGTCGCACCGAGCAGCCGCGGCACGCTTGCTTCGAGCACGCCGTCCCGCGTCCAGTCGATCCAATGGCCGGGCACGATGGTTTTCGAGATCGCACGAAAATCGACCGCGATATAATCGCCATCTCTCGGCAAAACATCCTCGACCTTTGTGAATTCAAACGTGTCGTTTTTCTGGTTGACCGACCATTGCGATGCGATGCCGGCCGCCTTTAATCTTGCGGCCAGATCCTCATCCGGACGCACGTTCGCCGCAGTCAGCGGGTTCAGCATTCGCACGCGTGCAGACGTCGCGTCGAGCGACGCGAGTTCGATTCCATTTTGCAGCCGTATCGGTTTCATCTGTGTTTAGACCTCGATCTTTTCGAACGCCAGCCCGCGAATGTGCTCTGCAAAGAACTTGCCTGCGGACCCTTTTTTGCCGTCCCACGTCGCCATAAATTTCTTGGCCACGCCCGGCATCACCGTGTAGCGGTACGCTTCAGTCGCATCCGCCTTGAATTTAATGTAGAGCTGACGCGTATCAGCGTCGTATCGGCCTGCGGCCAGATTGCTCGAACTTATAGGCTGAAAATCACTCATCATCGTCTGTTCCTTCGATCACGCCCTCGAGGCGTGTTCTGCAATTTGGGTGAAATGGAGGAAAACCGCGTCCGGTTTTTGTGATCTCGTCATCCAACGTTTTGCCGTCCTCCTCCAGATACTTCTTCAACGTATCGACCGGATTCTTCGCGATGCCCTTGCTTAGCTCAGTGCCGTACATCTGTAACGCGAACTCGGCCGGTTCGAGCCGGTTCAGCCGCTCGATGGCTGATTGAGCGACGCCCACCTTGACGATCTTCCCGTCAAGGAATTCACATAGCGGCGTCGTTCGGGCGTCAAGCGTTGCAACGATTCGGGCAAGCTCGATCTCTGCCTGTGCAAGGCTGCCGATGTGTGCCCAATTTCGGGTACGCTGGACGGCGGTTTGAATGACAGTGAGCGTTTGTCGGTCAGTAAGATTCCTGAATCGGTCGCCTGCGGCACGTCGAAACGCGTCCATTTCCTCAACTGTCCCTCGCCCAAAAAGAGCCGCTCCGTCTTTGAAATATGCATCGACAAAATACTTTCGCATCGGCTCGCGGGTGTTATCGGCGAATTTTGAAAAGTAGAAATGGTCGAGCCTTCCGATAAAGTCGATCGAAACGCGGTCAGCGCCGCCGAGCCGCAGCCTGAGCGGCGATCTGCCGCCGCCGAAAACCGAAACGTCCTGCAATCGGTAGTATTCGTATATCTCGCGGCTTGCGTTGTTGACGCGAGCGACTGTTCGACGGCCTGCCCAACTGTCACCCCACGCACGCTCGAGCTCGTCGAGCAGTCGGGCGGCGAAATCGTCGGCGTCTTTGAAATCGTTTGCGTCGTGCTTTCGTAAAAACTCTCTGATGCTGTCAGCGATGCGGGCCATGCCAGCGTTAACATCGCTGCCAACAAGAGACCGATATGCAGAAATGAACTCCTGTAAAATCTCATCTATTTGCTCCTCCGTTAATCCAAGGCTCGCAGAGCCTTTTTTTTTTCGAACGGCACAACTTTGCTTACCTCGGCAGCACCGTCCGGCCTTACTCCGCTCCATATCTCGACCGCGTCGGGCTGGTAGCGATAGCGTTGAACCGAGCGGTCAAATTTGAATGACCGCCTGACCCGCGGCTGTTCGCGGACATCAGACATCCGCGATACGGCGTGGCCAAAAATCGTTTCGGGCTCGGCCCACACGTCGTAGCCGAGCTCCTGGGCTCCCTGGTCCGGAGTGATCATTCCCGCACGCACCTTTTCAAGGACCGTTTTGACCTTGACCTGTTCGGTCTCTGCATCGCCCTTAGGGTTTAGCGAGTACGGATTGTTGAACCGCAGCCTGATCGCGTCGACCTCAACGCCCGCCAGTGCCAGATCGAGCTGATACGTTCGCTCGATACGTCGCTTAACCAGTCGCTGAATGTTCGCGACCTGTGCGACGAGCAGGTTGTAAACCACATAGGCGAATGTCTCCGTCGTCGAGTCCGTGCGGCCGTGAAAGCCGGGCATCGCGTGCATTGCCGAGAACGCCTGCTCTTCGGATATTCGGTTCAGGTCATAGACTCCCGCCGCGTCGCCCGATACCGGCGTGTGTTCGATCTTTTGGTCGCGAGCCGCTACAAGCAGCCCTTTCTCAACGTTTCCGGTCAGCGACTCTTTGACAGCTTTGAGGTACTTGGCCGCTCGAATGCGATAGTCACCGTCGGATTCGGTTCCCCGCGTCCGAGGCGGCGGCACCACCGATGCGACCGTGAGTCCGAGCAAACCGAACTTTGCAGCGATCTCGGCAATGTTATCCATGATCGGCCGCTGCATTTTTAGGATCGGATCCACGACCGCCGTTGCGGGCGGTTTGGCATATGGGGAGTTCTCGATCGTGGAAAGAGCGAAATACCGATACGTCTCACGATGCAGCGGTATCATGCCAAGCTCACCTCGACGCCCGCCAAGGCTCATGCTTCGTTGATACGGAAAGTATTCATCGCTTTCTCGGTCGTATTTGAACCGGATCTGCTCGACCGGAACTATCACGACCTTTTTCACGCGACGACCCGCCAGATCGACAACGTCCTCGCTAGAGATCGCACCGGACCACGCGATCGACGTCAGGTACTGGTTGACCAGGCCATCCACGCCGCACGCGTTCGGGTATATTCTCGCGGCGGTCTCGTTGATGCGTTGCAAGGCCGCCTCAGCACGAGCATCATTCGCTGCCTCGACAATGATCTGGTGTCCGGGATTGCCAAGATTGACTATGTTGCCGACGTACTGCGAAAAATCCGGATTGTGGATCCAGAAGTTCTTGAGCACCGCAAGCATCTCGAAATCAATGACGGGCGACACCGAGCCGAACATCGCATTGTATCCGGAGATCTGCCCGGCGAATTCCTCAGACGACCGGCCGCCGCCCGGCAGATCGATCGCCGAAACGCCGCGGAACGCAGCCATCGCAATTCGCAATCTTTCCCAAAAAGTCATCACCGTAATAGATCGCCCGTATCGTTCACCAACCGCAATATCAACGGCTTAGCCGCACCAGATCCCAAAAACGCCTCAGAAACACTCAGCAACAGACTTTTGAGCCTGTTTTTGCCCGCCTACTACCTCAACGAACCCGTCTCCGGCATCACACCGACAAAACCGACCCGCTGACCGGCCATTTTCAACCACACGTAGTTCGCTAATGCGAGAGCGATGACGCGGTCATCGTGATAGCCGCTCAGTGCTCCCCATTTTGCGTTGTCAAACCACACCACCGTTCGAGCCTCTTCGCACCATTCACTACTTGACAGCCCGAGTTCGCCGGTCCTGATCGCCTGCTCAAGTGCGATCGCATAATCGCCTTTGTTGGCCGCTGTCGTCGGCAGACCGAACTCGGCTCTTTCAAACGCTTCATCGACGGTTAGGTCGCCGTCCTCGATCTTTCGCTGCAACGCCCGGTCGATGTATCGAAAGATCGCGTCCTCGGATATCAGCCGCTGCAGCTCGCGTATCGTCGCGATGCCGGTGTTGTTCCGCTCGACGACGACGGTCGCCCAGTTGAACGTCTCATGCAGCTCGGCGAGCCGATATGCCAGCAGATCCGGCGAACGCCGCAGCGTCTCGCTGTGAACCTGTCGGCCGCTCGTAATGTCAATGACCTCGATCGCCGACGGATCGCCCGTGTCGTGGCCGAGCGACGTATCGCAACCGATGATGTACTCGTGGCCTTCCTCACCATGCTCACGCGGCTCGCACGTCACTTTCAAATATCTCGCCTGTACCACAGGCCGACCGGTCTGCTCGAAACAGTCCGTATCGTTTTCGGGGTACTCGACCCGAAACTGATTCTCGCCGCCCGGCAACTCCTCGATCTTTGCCCGCCGCCAAGCCAGAAACTCGGCGATCGCGTTGTCGTTCCACTTAGCCGATCGCGGCAGCGTGCCTTGAGTTTTCAAATGAGCGAGTATGAGCTCGCATACAGCGATCTCCTGTTCTGTCAATTTCGCCTTGTCAAACCGGTTTCGCTTTGCGACGCGTTCGGCTTCGCTGATACCGGCCGCCGGAACTGCCCAGATGTCCTTCAGCTCTTGTCCGGGCAGCAGCAGCACCGTTTCACGCCGCCGAGCCGTTTCAAATCTCGCACCGCTGATGCGATATTCCGGTTTCCACCACCATTCGAAGAAGAAGCTCTTCCAGCCGGCTTCGCCTTTCTTGCCCTGCTGGTAGATCTGGTGCGTCCAGTCGATGCCGAACGCCGTCGATTCCACCGCGATGCGTCCGCCTGCGGCGGCCTCGATCAATGACGTAGCTGCCTTTCGTGCGTCACCCCGCCAAAATGGCGGCTCCGTCAGATGAAGCTCGGTGATCGTCTGGCCGCGTCCCTTGTTCTCGTGGCCAGGCTGTACCGACGCCGTCGTCACACTCGAATTGATCGTGCCTTTGATCGGATCCTTAAACTCGATCAGATCTTCCGAGTAGTACTTGGTCGCCGGCCGCAGACGGTCCGGCAAGTTTTCGTACATAAGGCGAAAATCCGCCCGAAACTGAGCTTCGGTGTCAGGATCGTGCGGCACCTCGCGAAAGCTGCGGCCGCTCAGCACTATGCAGTTTGCAAAGAACGCCGCCTTGAAATAGGTCGATAGCCCTTGCCGTCGCGATTTGATCACAACGTCCTTGCCCGACAGGTTGAAGTGCAAGTGCCGCTGGATCGGATTCAGACGCAGCCGTGTTAGCCGGTTCTCGTCAAACGCATCCCGAACGTAGATATAGTTTTCAATGAACAAAAGCCTGATCTCAGGATCGCTCCATCGATCTCGCCACCAACTCAGCGGCTTTGTCGAAACGTCGTCACTCTCGTCAGCGATCGATGAGGCTAAACGGCTCGTCGCCGCCCTCATTCGCTCCATTGCCTGCTCGGCTGTCGATCTCGTCCGGTTGCTTGCCATAATGAGCTGCGGCCATTTGTGTGAGCTGCTCGCCGTTCGCTATCAGCCTTTCAGCCGCCTTTGCGTCTATCTCGCCGAGCCATCCGCACAACTTCTCAAACCCCGCAACGAACGTCTCAAAGTTGTCCTCCGTCAGGTTCAGGTTCTTTCGAGCCTCGATCTCCAACTTGCAAAAATCGCGATACTGATAGATCTCGTCTTTACCTGCAGTTCCCGCATCGACTTTTTCCTGCAGCGACTTGCGTACGTTCTTGATCCCGACGTAAAGGTCCTGAACATCGTCGAGCACTTTTTCAACGAGCTGCTCCGTATGGATCTTTAGGCTCCTCTCATAACCGAAGCGAGTGATCCAGCCGAGCCGCTCATGTTCGCCGTATCCCTTGTCATAGAGGTTTTCCCGCCGCCAACCGGCCCAGCCCGCCTTGCGCATATCACGCTCGATCAGCTGGTGCGAACCGCCGCCGTATTTCAGATAAAGCTCGCGGCAGTACTCGTGTGCTTCGCTGGAATACTTTTTCGGCATAATTTCCTGCGGCGAGAAGGACGGCTCGTCGCCAAACGCGGCGCCATTCGCTTTTTCGATCCCGCCGCCGGACCGTCCGGCCAGCCCAATAACCGGACGATGTCAATCTTTTTTCGCTATCCCCTTAACGATCTCCTTGATCTCTTTCACGTCAGACTCGATTCGCCCCATTCGCTCACCCTGGCGACGCTCCACCTCCGACGCCAGTCGTTGGTCGAAATGTATTTCAGGCCGCGACCGGTGATAGTCAAACTCCTTCCAGGTGTCCTCGCAGCTCTGCTCGACTCGAGATATTTCTTTGCCGTGGTCGTTCACCTTAGACTCCAAACGGATGAACCACGCCACGAGCGTCACGACGATGCCGGCCACCGTCAGCAAAAATCCGGGATGAGCGATCGCTTCCATAGCCACTTTTCATACGCCGACACCACCGTGTCGTTAACGCCCTCGGCCGCTGCTATCTTCGGACCAGAACGCTTCCGGCGATAACACCTACAGCTCCGCCGACCACGACCCATTTCAACCTCTTCCAGAACGTGGCCTGATTCCTCTTCAGAGCCTCGTTGGCACCGCGTATCGCATCAACCTCACGCCTGGCCGCTGCGACGGCGGAGCTTAGTAACTCCTTTTCCTCCGCATCCAGAGTGCGAATACGTTTCAATCCGTCCGATATTTGACGCTCTAACTCGACCAGGCCGCCCTGGGACACGATCAACGCGTCTTGCGATCTGATCAGCCGCCGAGCGGCTCGCAGCTCCTCGATCGCCTCGGCACACGCGACACGCAACGCGTCATCCGCACGGATATCCGAGCTCGGCGAGCTCACGGCAGAGGTCGGCGACGGTTGGGGAGTCTGCCCGACGATCCCGGACGCTCCGCTCATACTCAGCACGAGCGCGAGCGACATCAGCAGCATCAATTTCAACTTCGGTATTTTGAACATCACGCTTTGCCTCAATTCTGACGAGCTCTTGCTCGCGGATCTTTATCGTCTCTGCGACCCTGGCAGCAGTCGCCAATGCCGCTTCTTTCTCACGTTTCGCGGCCGCCGCGGCCTTTTCAAACCCCCTAACCTCTCGCCATGTCGAGAACGTCGTCGCCCAACTCGCCACCAGCATTACGACTACCAGGACCGCTCCGCCGATCACTATCAACCTCTGCGGCCAAACCATCGACGCCCACGCGTTGACCGCGATCTCACTGACGCTTGTTTTCACTGCGGCCTCACATTCACGTTATGCAGATCCGGGCGAGCCGCGATCCACATCGACAGCCAAAGCGTGACCTGCTTGTAGAGCTTTTTGAGCATCATTCCGACCACGACCAACGCGAGGCCGTAAAACACGTAACGCTGGTTTGCCGAGATAAAACCGACGACCGCGTTGCCGATATCGCGGGCATCCACAAAACCCTCACGCACCGCATCCCTGATCGCCGTGACGATCGCCACCAGGAACGTCGGCACTGCGAACCCGAGCACCGTGACGGTCGTAGCTTTTTTTGTCGAATCCTCTTTCGGCGGCGCGTCAACGACCTTGTCTTCCGGCACGAACTCGTTAGAGACATGCCCACCAAGCACCAGATCGTCAGGCGAACACACCTCCTGCATTTGCGGAAGGTCGAGTATGATCTCGTCGTCGGTCAACCCGGCGAACACCGCACTGACATCAACCTCGTGGCCAGCATCGTCGGTCGAGACTGAGGCGATATCGTCCAGCGAGACACGCTCGCCGACAACTCGCGATACGCGAGTCTTTTCCAGCTGGCGATACAGCGAACGGACGGTGCGGGCATTCGGCACATAGTTCGCGTGATAGGTCTTGCCTGTCTCGCTGCCGGTGTTCCACTCACGCATTTCGCGATCCATCCGGTCCTCATTCGCACCGGCGGGGAATCCGTTAAGTTGGAGCAATTTGACGGTGTAAAATAGATGCTTCGCCGGATCCCGCAGGTCGGCGACCGTGCATCGCAGATTCCTGACGACGTGCCAACCCATGATCTGCGTAATACCCCACGATGTAGCAAGTGCCCTGATCGCCGCATCTGACGCACCGGCGAGGTCAGCCCTGGTGAGCTTGTTATAGCTTGACCTGCGTCCGTCGCGGACATTGATCAAATGCCGATAGACGTGCGGCTCGAACCTCGTCGCTGCCTCGACGATGCTGCCCTGTCGGTCGCGGCCCGATTCGTTCGCGATCAGACCGGCAACGAACGACGGCGGTATCACCGTGCCGTTCGTCGCCTCGACGATCCGCTTATCGAACCGGTCGAATATCTGTTTTGTCAGCCTCTGCAAACTCATTGTCAGTCCAAACGGGGAACGCGGTATCCAATATTCCAGCGTATTTTCAGCGTTCCCCTATCGTCGTTTGTGTGTCAGGGTATATTGGTAGCGGGAGCCGGACTCGAACCGGCGGTCTTCGGGTTATGAGCCCAACGAGGTACCAAACTCCTCCATCCCGCAGAATATCTATTTCAATCTCAGCGCCGTTCGCGTGACCGTTTCCGTTGGCCTTTCCGAGATCTTGTCGAGTTCGGTCTTGCCGAGCAGTTTTTCGGCCTTCGCGATCGCCACCGTCACGCAGTCGTAAACGGCATCGCCCTTGGTCTTGGCAAATTTCAAAAACTTTTTAACGTCCACGGTGCGATTTCGCGATTCGACCTCGCCCTTGAACAGCTCAGCGATCGCGTGCTTGGATTCGACCGTAATGGAAGATCTCTGCTTGCCGAGCCAGTCGATTATTTCGTCCTGCAGGACCTGAGCCCTCGCCTCTGCCTTGTCGATCTCGGCGGCATATCGCTGCCTGATCGGCTCCGCTTTACGATCGAACGCCCGACGCAGCGGCTCGATCTCCTGCTCTTGCTCAGCATTCAGCTCGTCGATCTTTTTTTTCGCGGCCGCCCATCGCTCGGCCTTGTACTTCACATCGGACTGGTTCATAAACTTTGTTCAAAAAACGGGGACCTGATCGCAGACCCCCGTGTCAGCATGAGGGTAGAGCCTTTTTGTCGGCTACGATCAGAGAATGCCATCGATGAGCGCACAAAAACAGGCTGATTTTTCAGCCTTTTCTAAAGTTCTTGACTTTTTTATTTTTTTAGTTTTAAGTGTTTCGTGTGAACGGACCTATCCAAATGCAGCTTTTGAACTTTGACCCGCTGATAAAAATGTCAGAGGTCGAGGTGATATTGGGCAAGGTTTTTGTCCCGGCCCCGAGCCGCCCGACCATCGTCGCCTGGCTCGAGGGAGGCACGCTCGACGGCCGCCAGGTCGGGCCCGGCAATAATTGGTTCGTTTACCAATCCAGCCTACAGGCGTTTATAGCCCAAGTCGCATCTCCGCGTCAATACAAAATGGCCGCGTGAATCGAAAAAAGGCGTCCGACCCGGACGCCTCTCACATTTTCTCTAACATTTCCCTCAAAAATTCCGTCGCCTGTTAGACCTCGGATTCATAATATAATTTCATTGTTAAGGGACATGCAAAACTCGCTCTGATGCTGGCCGCAGCTTAGGGCTTGATCGCCCGCTTTTTAGCATCTGCCGCCTCTTTCTTTCGCCTTTCAATCGCATGTTCGGTCTTAACGTCTGTTAGGATAAGCATCCCGCGCCCCACAACAAGGCGCGTCTTTATAGTAAACCCATCACATTCGACCGTGGCCTCATCACCCTCTCGCCGGCTCTGAACTTTCCATGCAGTAAGCGGGACACCCAACGAATCGTTGAACTGCAAGACCATTTCGTCAATCGATTCCCACGAAACATCGAAATCGTAGCTAACAAATACTTGATACAGATTCCCCTCGAAACTCACCAGACGCAGAGAGGCAATGCCGTCGAGACCCGGAATTTTCTCGCCACCAAGGTTAGATACACTTAGATCCTCAGTGCCGTCGACAAAAGGATATCGCGTCTTGAGAAAGCGTTTTTCAATTTCATTCATATCCGCACCGAGGTTGATGCCGCGGATGGCTGGCGCCGACTGAACGGAACAGGGCTCAAAGGGCAATCGCAACGCACGGCCACGCGTGACGATCGAATTCGGCAGCAGGCCGTTTACGGCGGCTAAGTCATTCGTATTGACGCCGTACTTCGCTGCGATCTCTTTCACCGTGGCCCGATCGTCCGACTTTACCGAGACCCCCCACTGTCCGTAGGCAATCCCATGAAGACCCAGTATTAGAAGGATTGCCAGGGAACCCTTTGCCGAAAAATACACCTGTTTCATATTTCAATATTCATTCGAATTCGTGATCATAGTCAACAGTAAATTCACTGTCATCCGATTCATCATTTAGCATTTTCGACAGCTCGATCAGGTCATCGTCAGATTCGAGCTTTCTGTCAGGGTCAAATATACTGCGAAGCCATTCGATCTTTTCATCGTCGATCAGCTTAGATTCCGTATCGCTCATAGACCTCAAGGCGTCGCATAACAAATCCCGAGCCGTAGATATCCGCCAGCTCCTCGACCGACCGCATGGCAAACAAGCCGAGCGGTAGCAAAGCACAATATGCAAATGCGTCGGCCTCCTTTTCATCGCGGCTATGCGTCGCCGACCCGCAATAGTTATCGATGGCGTCGTTACTTGGCGAGTGCATCAGATAATGTCCCAGCTCATGAAACATTACAAATTCGGCTAATCGCGGAGAAAGCTTTTGATTGATAACGATATAATGCCGTCCTTTCCGACAGGTATAAAATCCGTTTACGGTCAGCGGCATGTATCGGACGTGGATCTTCAGCTTTTTGGCTAGCCTGTTGAACGCATTCTCGTCCAGCGGCCTTTCATTCCAGCCGCACTTGAGATCGCTGATCTTGTCGAGAAAGCTCTGCATCTCTAATCGTCTTTGATCCTATCGAGAAACCTTTTGAAATCCGTGATGGCCTCTATCTTCTGCTTCTTGTCAAACGATTTCCAGCCGCCCATAAAACTGGCTCCCATCGTCTCCGGCATCTCCTCGCCTTCAAACTCGTACCATTCATTTAGCACGTCGAGCCAGTTGTCGTGTTTGTTTATCGAGTATTCAAGATCAAAAACTTTTGGCCCGGTCGACATCTCGCCTTCACCGGTCAGCAGCCAATCAATTGAACATTTCGTATAATCTCGATACTTCGCGAGCTTTGCGTAGTCGAGCTCCCTTGAGCCGTTAAGGACCTTGTAAACGCCCTGAACGCTGCTAAAACCCAATGTTTTCGCTATGAATTCCTTGTCGTTCGTTCCGAACGCTTGCAATAGCCTCTCACCTATGGAATTTTTTCTTTCCAAAATGGATAAATTTTCTTGACAGATACTATCCGTAACGGATAAACTTCTCGTGGCTTGGAAAACAAGACTCGTTTTCATAGCAACCACAACCGGAGAATTTTAACATGGACGAAAAACAAATCAAAAGAAAACTCGAGGACGACGGGCTCAGGGTCGCAGATCTTGCGAAACATCTCGCGTCTGACTTCGGAGTCAAAGAGACCTCGGCTGACAATATGCTCCGCGAACTGATCGCGGGCCGTCGCTGGTATCCGGTATACGCCAAATGGCTTCAACAAAACTACTTCATCACCGTGAATAAACCTGCCTGGCTCCTGCCGGTGCGCGAACGCCTGATGAAGAAAGCCGCTTAAAAGATAGCCTGTCGCCATAGGTGACAAAGGCTATCTTTTTTTGCCCGAGATCGGCTAGGTCTGATTTCGGTTCAAACGTTCCAACCCATAGACCGATGGAATCATACGAAGTATTACAAAAAGCGATCCCCGAGCAGCAGAGCCCAAAGGTGGCAAAGTTCCTCGGCGTTTCGGCCAACTATGTCAATCGTTGGCGTCGTCGCCCGCCCGAGGACGACGACCCGAACGCGACAGGACAACGATCGATCCTCGATCGCGTCTGCGATCTGATCGATGTTGTGTTTTTGATCAATCCCTCAGGCACCGGCCTCATCGTCGAGCATATATCGGCTCACCATGACGAGCTGCTGGCAAAACATGCGCGACCTATCACTTGCCGAACGACACAGGCAGCGACCGGTGCCAGCCTTTTGAACGAAGCCGTCGACGCGGTCAATGCGATCCACATCAACGGCTGCACATCAGAGACGCTTCGCCAGTTGGTCGAGCTTCGCGATGCCACCGACCTCGTCATTAAGCAGGTCGAAAAGACCATATCTCAGGAGGGTTACGATGCCTAAACCCAAGACAGCAGCACAGATCAGACGGATGTTCGGCCTTGCGAAACCGCTCGGCTGCGCCAAAGAGGATATCGAGGACCTCGCGTTCGATGTCACCAACGGCCGCACGTCGAGCCTTGCAGAGCTCACCTTTGCCGAGGCGAACGGCGTTATCGTGCGGCTCGGCGGCGAGGCTTTCGCGGACAATTACATTCCGCGGCGCACTCAGAATCACCACAAGCAGGTGGCCGGCATACCGACGATCGCGTCGGCCGCTCACCTGCAATACCTCGACGACATCTGGTTCACCGCACCGCACCGCACGGCCGAGGGTCTTGCCAGCATCTGCCGCCGGACGATCAAAGCCGACCGGCCGCGCACCGCTCAGGAATGCAACAAGATCGTCGAGGCGGTCAAACGAATGAACCGGGCCGCCGCGACCGACGCCGCGATCGCATCAACGGCACCGGCCGCACGGAGGCTCGCATGAAGATCTTCGTCCACATGGAAACCGCGATCTCATGTCGCTCGTGCAGAGGCATCCTCGAATTCTTTCGCAATTTCCCCCCGACCGGCGACCGTGGCAACGCCGGCTACGATCTCGAACAGTACGAGCGGGATGCCCTCGGATACTTTCATCACGAGGGCTGGATGCTCAAGGACAACGGCGACTGGTGGTGCGGCTGCACCGCTGATGTGACGCCGATCAGGAGGGCAGCATGACGGACATTTTTGACCGGTTATTTTTGATCATCTTCTTAGCACTCTCGTTCTCGGGCTTTATGGGTTTGTGGATCGGGTATTTTCTCGGCCAAATTACGGCCGCCGGACGTTCGCCGGTGCGTGGCGACGATGCCTGTGAGGACGAGCTATGACCACCATTGCAAGGATCACCGTGATCAAATGTGACGGGCTCGGATGCACTGCTGTGATAAGCCGCCACTCCCTGACGGTCGATGACGGATGGGTCGGCGCGATCCGGCATTTTTGCCCGGCCTGCAAGGACTCCGTCCTAAACGCGGCGGCCGTCGAAAACGACCGTCTGACAGCAGAATCGGTACTAAAACGTGCATTTCGGCGACAGCCGGAAACCACTGGAAGAACGGAGGAAAAACATGTTGTTAGCGCATGATCTACCTGAATCAGACTTTTTGCAGACCACGTTCAGTGATTGCGAGCGCTGTTTTGATATTGGCTGGCATGTCTCGCCTCAGGGCGGGATCAGCCGCTGCCCCGTGATCGCCGGAACACCGGGCGTTCACCATCCTTTGTCGCAGCCCGGCGAGAGGATATCTCGCTGCATCGAAGCCAAACTCGATTCACCTGTCGAACTCGACGCGTATCATTTCGAGGTCGCACGAACGCTGGCGGCAGCCACACGCGAGCGGCCAATGCATCGCGACGAGCTCATACGCCGTCATTTCTCGTTCGTCCGCGGCAGCGAGAATCAACGCCGCAAACTGACGCTGGCCGTCAACCATCTGCGGTCGATCTGGTTGCTGCCGGTCGGTTCCAGCAAGCGCGAACCATGCGGCTACTGGATCATAACGAATGAGTCGGATTTCAAAAATTGGATCGATTGGGCAGCCGCTGAGCCAGTAACGAAGCTCAATGAGCTTCGTGGTCTTGCACGGTTCAATTTTCCGATCTTCGCACGCCAGCTCGAGCTGCGTTTTGAGGAGGCGGCAAATGCCTGACCTCGCCTGCGACATTGCCGTATTCTGCGGCGGCCTGCTGCTGGCCGTCGTCCTGACTTGGGCCGACGCCGCGATCTCGCGAAAAGAGGACAGTGATGGCTAGAAACACGAAACGCGACGCCGCGAGCTATGTCAACCAGAACTTTTGCCGGATCTGGCAGGTCATGGAAGCCCTCGAGGGCACCGCGTTCGAGCCGGTCACGCGGGCACGCATCCGGCAGCGAACCAACCTCTCGCCCGACGCCGTAAAACGGGCCGTGATCACACTGAAAGAGCTGGGTTTGGCTGTGGAAACAGATGGAAAGATCAGCGTCGGGCCGCGCATCGCAAAATTCGCCCAACGGCTCGCCGATTCACGCGCTGCGTGAATTTAAAGCACGGTTTTTGACGCTAAGTTATTGATTTTATTGGAAACACCGATTCACGCGCGCGTGAATTTAAAGAAAGAGGAGAATTGATGGCTAAATTAAATGAACAAATTGAAAAGCTCAGGGACGATCACGCCCATGAGATGATCGACAATCTCACATCCGCACACCAGGAAAAGTCTCGCAACGACGCCCTATTCTTTTTGGGCCGCATTAAACAGAACGACCACATCGCCCAGGCGGTCGCGTCTAACCTGTCGGCTCAGTCGATACGCGCACTCGAACATTTTCAGCAGGAGCGGATGTACGAATCATTCGGCTACTCGACGTTTGTCGATTTTCTCGAAAAGAGTGAATGGTCGCCGATGACCAAACGCCAGTACTATGACCGTCTCAATACGCTTAGAGAGCTGGGCGACGAGGTCTTTGATCTGCTCACCTCAGCCGGAATTAGCGTCCGCGCACAAAAGTTGATCGGCAAAGGGGACATCACGATCTCTGAGGGGAAACTACTGATCGGCGATCAAGAGGTTTCGATAGACAATTCCGGCGTGATCAAACAGGTCCTGGTCGAGTTTGTTGATGAGATGCGGGCTAAGGACACCAAGATCAAGACGCTCGAACAAACCGTCACCGAGCGCGACACCACCATCGAAAAGGGCCGCGACGAGATCAACGACCTGCGTCGGGCACTCGACCACGAGGCAGAATCGTCGCCCTACGAGCGGGCACTGATGAACGCGATCAAAGCGATGATCACGCTGACCGGCGAGATCAAGGAACTCGACGCGGACGAACGCGGCGAACGCGCCGAGCCCGACCTTAAAACCCTCGCCGAGCAGTGGTTTCAGGCCCGCGATGCATACGGCGTCCGGATCAGTATGCACGAGCGACAGCCGGACACCGACGACGATCTCGACGCAGCTATAAACGAGGCCCTTGCAAACAGTGACGGCCTCGACGAATTGGATTACGTGGACGACGAGTAACGATCGCCCGCTTACCATCGGCAATCGTGCCGAACCGGCGACCGGTGGCTCGCCGTCAGCCCAAAAAGCCACCACGCTTTTCTCAAGGAGTTTTATGTCAGTCTCAAAGAAAACATTGACGCCGGAACAGGCCGTCATTCAACAGAAATACGTCGACGTTTACGGCCTGCAACCGTCGCAGATCACGTTCGATGGCGATAAACCCGACCCAATACTGGACCACAACGCGATCAGCATTCTGTCGCTAAAACTAACCAGTGTGGCATCGATCGGCATCGATAAGGTTGTCCGCGACGACAAATGGGTAACGGTGCATGGTTTGGTCACGCTCGCTGACGGCCGCTCACGCGGCTCCGTCGGGTCGTGCAAGTTGGGTTCGACGATCGCAAGCGGCAAACGCGTCGATTCCGACGAGGTCGCACTCGGCGTCGCAACGTCCCGGATGTATCGCCAGGCCATGCGAAATGTCGGCATCGATATCCACAAAGCACATCTTGAGTATCTGGCTACCGGGAAGATCGCCGGCGGCAATCTCGAGCACGATCCGCGATCGACGAAATATGCCGAGCTGCACATTCTTGCCGCCGAGGCCGGACTGATCGTCGGCCGCGATGACAGCCAGTATCGCAATCTGATCGCGGCAACCTACGGCGGCGTCACGTCGGCCAAGGAGCTCGACGATCTGGACCTGCACACATTTACCGAAATGGTTCGCGTTATCCGCAATTCGAATCAACGCAAAGCGGCCTGAGTTTGTTTTTACAGGGCGGCAACAGCCCGCCGCCCATTTTCTAATTACAATGAGAGCGAAACTATCAAAATTCGACACCTCAGAGATCCGCACGGCCATGACAGGGCTGTCGGGCTCGGCTGCTAAAGCCGAGGCCGCACGTCTGGCCGAGATCTATGGCGTACACCCGAATCACATCTATCGCATCACGCGTGACATCCGGAACACTGCCGATCGAAAGACCCGATCTGACGCCGGACGGCGCACATACGAGCTTGCCAAAGGTACCGGCACATGGTTCGCGGCATCGCTCGTGACGGCTCGAAACATCGACCCGCAGCTGGCACTAAAGACCGCCGCCGCCCAGGGATTTAACGATCTGCCGAGCCTTAGTTATTTTCGAACGATCCTCGCGGAAAACGGCATCGGGGCAAAAGCTCGCCGATCGCCGAAAAAAGCTCACCGCCGCGTCGAGGCCAAATATCCGGGCCATGTCTTCCAAGTTGACGTTTCAGCTCTCAAAACTCGCTGGCAGGACGAGCGAACTCGGCGCATCCTGCGGATCGAGGGCGTCGATAAGAACCATCCGCAAATGGACCCGCAGATACTGCGCGTCTGGCAGATAATGCTGATCGACGATTTCTCGCGGCGGCGATTTCTGCGATACTTCATCGCTCGTGCCATCACGTCCGAACAGATGGTCAGATTCCTCGCCGAAGCCTACAGCGAGCTAGGCGTTCCGCAGATCCTGTACACGGACGGCGGCGGTGAGTTCAAGGGCCGTCACAACGATGCTCTAAAGATCTTGAATCAGCTGCCGACGATCGAACAGACAGGCGGCTATAAGCACCTCGTTCACGAGCCCGACAGACCCCAGGCGACCGGCAAGGTAGAGACCTCGCACCGCTGGGCACAGCGCATCGACAATCTCGTAGGAGTCGTCTTAGACCAGGGCCGAAAGGTCGAGATCGAAAATCTCAATCTGATGGCAAATCGTGCCGTCTACGACTACAACGAAAACCACATTAACCGCACGACCGGCATGACACCGATGGCTCGCTGGCGGTCGAAACGTCCCGTTATCCGTCTTCTCGATCCCGACGTGGTCGAATCGGCTCTGCTCGCACGTCATTTCGAGCCGGTGTTGAACGCCGACATGACGATCAAGATCGACCGCATCAGCTACCGCATCGAGGCTGTCGCTCCCTTCGTCGACCATATCGGCCACAAATTACGCGTCGTCGTCCCCGCAAAGATCGACTCGATGCTGGTCTGCTTTCCGCAGCTCGACGGCAAATTTGGGCCAAAGAATACCGGCGAGTTTTGGGTACCCAAGGTCCACGCCGCCGAAGACAGCTTTGGGCAAATTCGCGAGATCGCGGAGACATCGGCCGAGCAGCTTAAAAAGGACCTCAAGGCCAGCTACAAAGAGGCGATGAAAGAGGTTCGCGAGATCAACAAGCTCACCGGCGAGATCGCCCCGGTACCGTATTACGATCTCGAACCGGCAGCCGCCGAAACGACCGGCGTCATCAATTTCCCGGACAACACGCGAATCGCGACCGCTGCCGAGATCGATTCCGTCGTTCCGGTACTGCACCCGGATTTTGAAGCCGATCGGGATCAGGACGCTCCGCAAACGACGGCCGATCGACCGGCATATATGGGCCGCGAATTGACGTTTTGGCAAGCGGTCAACGAATACAAGTCCCGTTTCGATAACGACCCTGCGGCGACCAAAGAGTTTCTCGATTCGATCTACAGCGACCGCGGCGGCACCGTCCGCAGCGGTCTGATCGAAGCCGAACTGCGATCCCGCAGTCAGCCGGTTCCGCTTCGTGCGGTCGGATAGTTTTCGCCCGTCTCACGACGGCATTCAGCAGAGGGTAAAGATATGACAGCCCAGTCGTACACAATAAAACCGCGTCCAAATAAACGCCAACACCAGAACACTCCGCTCGGAGCCCTGTTCAACAAATACGATATCTCGCTTTCGCGGGTGGAGCATTGGCTCGCGTCACGCGGAGCGAGCGTGAGCAGTCGAAAGACCGTCTCGAAACTCATACGTCATGAACTCTCGGCCGAATATTCGGCTGAGCTAAACCCGCTCATCGCTGATGCGATGCGCGAATACATGCTTTCGCTGGATGTCTCACACAGCGAGATCGATGCCGAACTCTCGGCAGTTTTTACCGAAGGAGAATACAAGCCCATGTCCACAAAACGAATTGAACTGACCGATGCCGAACTCGACTGGTTCGGCTTGAAACACGATCCCTTTGCTGAGTTTCCGCGACACGCGGACGAGGTCTTTATCTCGCCGGAGCTCCAACGGATCATCGACCGCGTAAAGGACGCGATCAAATACCCGGCTTTCATATCGGTCACCGGCGACATCGGCTCCGGCAAGACCGTAATTCGAGCCATGATCGAGGACTATTGCGCCACCCAGCCAAATGTAAAGGTGATCTGGCCTGAGTTTTTCGACATGGGCCGGATCTCGCCGATCCAGATAGCTCACGCGATCCTGCGGCATTTCGAGGTTGCCCGCATCCCTCGATCGACCGAGGCTGTCGGCGATCTTGTCAAACGAACGCTCGAACGCCAGTTCCAATCGGGCAACCGCGTAACGCTGGCCTTTGACGAATGTCACCGCATGAGCGATGCCGCTCTGTCGTCGCTCAAGAACTTCTTTGAAATGGGATCGGGCGGTTTTCAACGGTGGCTCAGCGTGATGCTGTTCGGCCAGCGTGTCTTTGATGCTCGTCTCGAGGACCAGAAATTTCGCGAACTGAATGAGCGCATCATTCCCAACCCGATGCCGGACTTTCAGGCATATTCTGCCGATTACATGCGGTTTCGCCTAAAGCGTGCGAACGCTCCGGACGATCTATTTGATGCCGACGCTGTAAAGCTCATTTCAGGCCACGCCACTACGCCGCTGCAGCTCGGCAATATCGCTAACAAAGCGCTGCGTCTGACGCGTGACGACTTTGCAGAAAAACAGGTCGTCGGCCAAGCGATCAAGGAAAAGATGTTCTTTGAAAATCGCACGGCCAGCCCATTTGCGAAACGTCGCGGGGCATAACAGCTTTCCTCGCGGGCCGGAGCGTGACACGCCGGCACGACGGAACCCGGGGCTTTCTTTGGTTGAGAAACAACCGGCCCGCGAGGAACCACGAGATCTCAGATCTCAAATTTGAAATTGAACTTTAGGAGAGCCAAACCATGAAACCAGTATCACCGATAGTCAAAGGCTGCGAGGATCACGAGATACGGATCGCAGAAAACCAGGACGAATACGAGACGTTGCCGGCTCTTCCGGTCGACCATGGCCAACGGATCTTGACCCGTTGGAGCCTGACCTGGCGAGAACGGCTCACCCTTCTATTCAAAGGCAATGTCTACCTCCACGTTTGGACTTTCGGACGGCCGATCCAGCCGCTTTATATGGAGGTCGACGAACTGAGACAACAATTAGATGAGCTGAAACGCTCCGGCACGCGGCCGCAGGCTCGACCGACGATGCAGCTCGCCGCCAACGGCCGAACCTGCCGAACGTGCCGACACGCGACCCGGATCAGCTACTTCTATAAATGCGGCCTGGCTCAAGACAAATGGACGGGAAGCAGAAACACCGACATCCGCCTGAAAGACCCGGCCTGCGCCAAATACGAGGAGCGGTAGATGGGGATACGAACCTGGACAACTGAACAGATCGAGTTTCTCCGCGAGAACTGCGGCCGGCTCTCGTATGCCGAGATCGCGGAACGGCTCGGCAAGACGGCGGCACAATGCAAGAGCCAGGCGTCGAATCTCGGTTTTACGCGTTCGCGTAAATGGCCCGACGCCGATATCGAACTGCTGCGGCAAATGTATCCGGACCACCGATCGATCGACATCGCCGAACGGCTGGGCCGCAAACTTTCGGCGGTCCATTGGATGGCCAACAAACTCGGGCTCAAGAAAAGCGATGCGTTCAACGCCAGCGAGCTCTGCGGACGCATAACTAAGGAGAACCGCGTCCGCCGAGGACTCGAACACAGGTTCCCAAAGGGCCACAAACCATGGAATGCCGGCACAAAAGGATTGGCCGGCCTGCATCCAAACTCTCGCCGTACGCAGTTCAAAAAGGGCAGCTTAAGCGGCCGTGCGGCTGAGGTCGTACAGCCGATCGGAACCGAGCGGCTGCAAAAGGACGGCTACCGTCAGCGAAAGGTCAATAATGATCTGCCGTTCCACCGTCGATGGAAAATGGTCCATCACATCGTTTGGGAACAGCACAATGGTCCTATCCCACCTGGGCACAACGTCGTCTTTCGCGACGGCGACAAAGCGAATATCACGATCGAAAATCTCGAACTCGTGTCACGGACCGAATGGATCGATCGTCATCGAGCCGAAACCCTGTACCCAGAACCCCTTGTTAAAGCTATCCGGCAGCTCGCCGGTATGAAAAGGAGACTGAAACGATATGCCAAAGAACAAGATCGAAGATCTCAGAAACCTGCTGTTTGAAACGATGGAACGCCTGATGGACGACGACGACAAAATGGACGTCGATCGTGCCCGTGCCGTTGCCCAGGTCGGCTCGGCGATCGTCGAAACCGGAAAGGCTGAGCTGCAGTACCTGCAATTGGTCGGCCGCGGCCGTTCGAGCTTTATCGAGATCGAACCGCCCGAACCGCCCGAACCGGTCGCACGGCTCGCGGCCGCACCGCCGCCGCCGGCCTTAAGCGAACCGATCGAGATATCACCCGACGACCGTCACGAGGATCTGTGTCAAAAATGCGTTCTGCCGGACTGTGACGAATCTAGTGACAAATGCCTCGTCCGCATTCAGCGAAAGGCAGCCTGACCACTATGCTAGAACTCAGCGAATACACCTACTTTGACGAACTCGATTTCCGTGCCTATTTCCGCCGCTTCCGGGCGGTCATCCTTGCGGCCGACGCAGCCGGTGCCGACGACCCCGAATATCGCGGCCTGACCGTCGGCGAGATCAACCGACGCCTCGGTGATCACGCTAACAAACAATGGACCGCTGACTGCCTTCAGATGGCGGCCGTGTTCCGTGCCGGCCTCGTCCCCGAACGCTACTCGTTCCGCCGCCGCGACACCGTCCGGTCCATACCGCGTGATCAATGGGATTCCATCCCTCGGCCCGAATGCCGGCGTCACTATACCGCTTTCGAGATACCGATGCACGAACGCCGCTCTCGCCGCCAAACATACTAATGCAGACCGAAACCATCAACGCCCTGATCGAACTCTTCCGCAACGCCGTCGCACTCCACGGCGGCGACGTCACCAATATCTCGATCACCATGCTCCGCACCGACGACGATGCCGCTGAAAACCGTTTCGACCCTGAATCTCCCGAGATCCCCGAAACATGGGAAATACTATGAACGACCTCGAATACACCGACCGCACCATCATTCACCACCGCGTCGCCTTGCTCGCAAAGACCGGAAAGCCCCTCGGCCTGATGTCCGTCGCCATCACGCCGACTCACAATCTCGTCGCCCATTTCAACCCGGGCTTACCGCCCGGCAAACAGGTCTTTGTAAGACCCTTCGAATCCCGCCGTGACGCTGAATCGAACTTCGACGAGGCTCTCGCCGTCTCCCGCGATCGCGGCTGGACCGTCATCTACAACGGCCCACGCCTCAACTGCCCGTATCGTAGCTGACATATCCGGCTTTACCCAAAACCAGCCGCCGGTGATAGACTCACTGTGTTATGAATAATGTACCGCTAAACCGTCTCGATCACTGGCCTTCACCGTCTGCACCCACCGGGTATTGATGATAAGTGAGCGGACGCATGAAATGTTATATCTGCCGGAATTATCAGTTGACCCTGTCAACCACTTTACCGATCGGCAACCATGTGGTGACTCAAAATTCCCACCGTTATAACATTGTCCTATACTAACTTATAACCTCTCCCCTCACAGAGAATCTCGATTGTGTCGCCCTTCTTAAGTTTGTACGGATTTTGCTGCGGGACGAGTTCGACCGGATAGCCGAGAACCGTCTTGAAGTCATCGGTCTGCTTTTTGCCGACTTGCAGGATCGCTTTAACGTGCTTTGCGTAGCGCTCCTTCGCGTCCTTTTCCAGTTCCCCCGTTTTACGCCGTTCTTCAAGCGTATCGGGCAGGCCGTCTTCCTTTAGGTAAGCATTGAATTCTTCCGCTTTCAAGGCGATTTCTCGTGTCTTAGTTGAAAGTCCGATAACGTAGGTGCCCGCCGCAGCGGTTGTGAGGTTCATGAACGCCGTGGTTTCATTCTTCGTAAAATCTTTTTCTAGTGGATGAACCCTTTTGCCATCCGAAATCACACTCACATCGTTCAACCGGGCGAAGGACACCGCTCCCTCGCTAGCCTGAAATGTTCCGTTCATTATCTGGACCGTAAACTTTGAGTTAGGCTCCAGAAAATAGCTATCGGTTTTGAGAAACAGATCGTGCGCAAAAACCGACGCGACCAGCGATAGCAATAAAATAAACCCTAATATCGTTCGTTTTTTCATTTCGATTTTCCTCTTTACTTGATTTCAAAAGTCAGCGTCGCCCATTTCGATTCGTAATTCAGTTTTGAGTCGTCGATCTTTACCATATTGATAAACTTGGCGTACCATTTGCCCGCGCCGGTGAGTTTGACTTTGAGCATGCCGTCCTTGTCGGTGCGGGCACTGGTTTCGCCCAGCATTTTGCCCACGGCCTCATAGCCGGTTGTGACGATCTGGCCCGCGAGCGGTTTGCCGTCCTTGAGACATAAGATATCGAGCGAGGCTCCCTTTTTTAGTTTGTAGGGATCTTGCTGGGGCACCATCTCGACGGCGTATCCGAGAACAGTCTTGTAGCTATCAGTCGTTTTATTCCCCGCCTGAAAGATCGCTTTGACATATTTCGAGTAACGATACTTTGCGTCCTTATCGAGCTCGCCGTCACGCGTTCGGTTCTCCAAAATATCCGGGATGCCTTCGGCCGGGAGGTATTTGTTAAACTCGGCCGCCGGAAGAGCGCTTTCACGCCATATCGTCGATAGACCGGCAATGTAATTACCGGCCTCTTTCGGAGTGACGTAAAAAAAGCCGTGGTTTCGTTTTTTGTCAGGTCCGCCTCAACCGGATGCGTTCTCGAGCCGGACGGCGAAACCACACTCACATCGGTCAAGCGAGCAAACGATACCGCTCCCTCGCTTTTCTGAAACGTGCCATTCATCACGCTGATCGAAATCTTCTGGTTGACCTTAACGAAATAGCTGTCGAGCTTCAAAAACAGGTCGTTCGCGAAAGCGGGTAGGGCGAGCAGTGCGAAAAGCAGCAGTGCGGTAATAGTCTTTTTCATTGTAGTCTCCTGTTTATTTCTTTCGTACTTTTGTGCAACCGAACTGTTCCGAACAGCGTATTGAACGAATTCGTTTCTCTAATGCCGGCGAAGCCTGCCGTTTCCAACAAATCCGGCAACAGCCCGCCAAAGCTGTCGGCAGTCGTTTCAAAGCCGTCGAGAAACTGAATGAAACGAGAAGAAATCTTCATAGCCGCATTTGCCGGCAAGCCCCAATCGGCGACGTGAAATTCGCCGTTCGGTTTAAGGATCCGGGATACTTCACCCAAAGTCTTGACTTTATTTTCTCGCGACAGGTGGTGAAAGAATAAACTCGAAATTACCTTGTCAAAAGATTCATTTGCGTACGGCAGGTCGAATGACATGCCCTCGTCAAACCGGATCTCGACACCAGCAGATCTTGCTTTCGTTTTCGCTATGGCCAAAATTTTTTCATCGCCATCAATCCCGACAACTTCGGCCCGCGGCTGATCTTGTTTCAATAGGATCGTGAGCGTCGCGGTGCCGCAAGCAAGATCGAGGACACGATGACTGGCTTCGATGCTGGCTTGTTCTACTAAAGCCCTTTTGAAAACCTCGTCCCGTGTGGTAAAACGCACAACTGTGTCGTAGAACGGCGTTAGCCAGTCGTAGCTGAGAGCGGGAATGTATTTTTCATTTTTCATCCTGCCTACAATTTCAAATTTCTTAACCGCAGTGCATTGACGATAACCGACACCGAGCTAAAGGTCATCGCGGCGCTTGCGATCATTGGGCTAAGCAAAAGACCGAATATCGGATACAGGACGCCTGCCGCAATCGGTACGCCAATCAGATTGTAAATAAACGCGAAGAACAAGTTTTGACGTATGTTTTTCATCGTCGCTTCGCTTAGCTTTTTCGCTCGTAGAATGCCGCGCAAGTCGCCTTTCAAAAGCGTTATATCGGCGGATTCCATTGCTACGTCGGTTCCGGTTCCCATCGCGATTCCAACTTCGGCCTGAGCAAGCGCGGGCGCGTCGTTCACGCCGTCGCCGGCCATTGCCACGATTTTTCCCGTCGCCTGCAGCTCTTTGATCTTTTCCGCTTTTTGCTCGGGCAGCACATCGGCAAAAACTTTATCAATACCGAGTTTTTTCGCAACCGCATCCGCCGTAACCGGATTGTCTCCGGTCATCATTACGACTTCGATCTTCTGTCTGTGCAGTTCATCGATTGCCGCTTTAGCTGACTCCTTGATCGTGTCCGCGACGCCAACGAGTCCTGCGGCTTTTCCGTCCACGGCAATAGACATCACCGTTTGCCCCTCGGCCCGAAGCTCGTCCGCTTTTCCATCCGCCGGGAAATTAATGTTGTTCTCCGTCATCAGCTTCGCATTGCCGAGCAGTATCTTTTTCCCGTCGATCGAACCCGTGATCCCTTTACCCGTGAGGGATTCGAAATCTTCCACCTTTGCCAATGCGACACTTTGCTCTTCGGCACCTTTGATAATCGCTTCCGCAAGCGGATGCTCGCTCGACTTCTCGAGACTTGCCGCAAATCGGAGGATCTCGGTCTCGGACAAACCGTTTAACGAAATCACACTCTGAAGCCGTGGCTTGCCTTCGGTCAGCGTGCCGGTCTTATCGACTACGATCGAATTGACCTTCTCCAGGATCTCGAGAGCCTCCGCTTTTTTCACCAGGACTCCGTGCCGTGCGCCGTGCCCCGTGCCGACCATAATTGACATCGGGGTCGCGAGACCAAGGGCGCATGGACAGGCGATGATCAAAACCGAAACCGCCGCGACCATTGCGGAGGCGAAACTGCCGAAGATCAGCCATACGGCGAACGCGACAATCGCCACGAGAATAACCGCTGGAACAAAGTAAGCTGACACGACATCGACGAGACGCTGGATCGGAGCGCGGGAGCGTTGGGCCTCACCCACCATGCGGACGATTTGAGCGAGCAGCGTGTCACTGCCAACCTTCTCGGCCTTCATCAGAAACCCGCGCCTACCGTTGATCGTACCGCCGATGACAGTGTCCCCAGGGGATTTCTCGACCGGTATCGACTCGCCCGTCACCATTGATTCGTCTACCGAAGTGTCCCCTTCCAGTATCGTGCCGTCGGTTGGAATCTTTTCGTTGGCCTTGACTCTCAAACTCGCGCCGATCTGTACATCCTTGAGTGCGATCTCGGCTTCAGTGCCGTCATCGAAAACCGCGATTGCAGTTTCCGGCGCGAGTCCGAGAAGGGCTTTGATCGCGCTTGAGGTTTGGCTTCTGGCTCGAAGCTCAAGAACCTGCCCGAGGAGAACAAGGGTCGTGATCACCGCCGCCGCTTCGAAATAAGCCGCAATCAATCCGGTATGTACATTCTTGATCGATTCAGGGAATACGTTCGGCAAAAATAGGGCGAAAAGACTAAAAAGATAAGCCGCTCCGGTGCCAATTGCGATCAGCGTGAACATGTTCGGGCTGACATTCTTGACCGAAGCCCAGCCTCGCCGGAAGAAAGGAAACCCACCCCAGAGGACAACGGGTGTAGCCAAAATGAACTGTATCCAAATAGAAGTCGTTGGTGAAACTAACTCGTGAAAACCCGGCCACATTTCTGCCATCGCCAATCCGAAAACCGGGAGAGTTAAAACGGCGGAAATCCAGAACCGCCGTTTCATATCGATGTATTCCGGGTCAGGCGCGTCGTCGAGGGTCAGCACCTTAGGCTCAAGCGCCATGCCGCATTTCGGACAGCTTCCCGGACCTATCTGCACTACCTCCGGATGCATCGGACAGGTGTACTCCACGCCAAGGCTTTCGGCCTCGAGCTTTTCTTCTTTTCTTTCCTGAAGAAGGCTCGCCGGATTTTGTTTGAACTTATTCAGGCAGCCTGTCGAGCAGAAATAATAGGTCTCGCCTTCAAAATCATACTTGCCCGCCGAAGTTTCGGGAGCCACCGACATTCCACACACCGGATCGACAAACTCGCCCGCCCGCGCCGCCTTCATATCGCCATGCGTGACGATCTTCCTGCTCTCCCGCCCGATCCCGACAAAACCACTCTCCGGAACGCCCTGCGCTTGAGCGATAAATTTCTGCAAACAGCCTATTGAGCAAAAATAATAGGTTTTGCCCTCATGATTAAAGCTTCCGGCCGCCGTCCCCGAATCGACAGTCATTCCACATATCGGGTCGATGAATTCTTCTTTTGCTGTACTTTGTTTTCCCGTTCCTGTCATGGTTCCACCTCCTTGGTACGCTTCGTTTCCAAGACGTTTAATTTCCGGCACAGCAACTTGCCGTTTCTTTTTCTGTCGGATTTACGAATTGTTGCAGACAGCCTGCCGAGCAGAAGTAATACGTTTCTCCATTCTGGTTAAGGCTGCCGGTCGCGGCTGCGGGCGCGACTTCCATTCCGCATACGGGGTCAATAAATGTTTCGGTTGTAGATGTTTGTTTCTCAGTCATATTCTTATCCGTCCTGTCATCAAATAACGACATGAACTATTCTACAACCTGTCAGCAGGTGTCAGGTCAAGCGCTATTTATCACCCTCGCTTACTGATTCGATCAAATGACAAACCAAATCGCCTGTCGGCATTGAATTCTTCATTTTCGACCAGTCTTTTAGGGCGTTTTCCATCTTCCTTTGAAGTTTCTGCATTTCTTTTATTTTGCGTTGATTCTCCGCGATGCGGCGGACGATGATTTCCCGGACCATCGGACACGGCGTATTCCCTTCTTTCGCCTCGTTCAAAATATCTGCTATCTCGGCGAGCGAGAATCCCAAATTACCGGCGGCTTTTATAAACCTAACTCGCACAGCATCGGACGGCTTGTATACCTTGTAGTTGTTTTGCGAATTGCGAGCGGGTTTCAGCAAACCGATACGTGTGTAGTGTCTGACAGTGTAGAGTGAAACGTTGGATTGTTTAGCCAGTACCGTAGCGGTCATCATTAGATTCAGTTACTCCCCATCCATCGTCGTTAGAGATCTCCTTTTACAAACCTTGAGGACTTCTGTGCTCGCTCATATACCTTTTGGACTCGGAGATGGGGCAGGAGCTGGTGCTCTACGAGGGGCGCTTGAGTGCCAGTGGACTATTCGCCAGTTGCCGTCGCGTTTTTCGAGGATGGCAGTGCCGAGGCCGACACTTTCTATTTTTCGCGTTCCCATGTCGGCGGCGAGAGCGTATTTGAAAGTCGCCCACGCGGTCTTGCCTTCGACCTTGACCTTCATATCGGAAAACGAGTATTTTGTGTTCTTGAATTCTTTCAGTTCGGGGGCGAGATGCGTGTTGCGGTAGTCGTTCCAGCCGTAATTGGCGTGTCCGCTCTCGAACACGGTAACATCCTCCGTGTTAGCCCAGATTTTATCGAGTGCGGCGAGATCGCCTTTTTCGACCGCCACGGCTTCGCGCAGCATCACGTCGGTCACGGCCCTTACCTCATCCGTCTGCGCCAAAGCCTCTGAGAAGCCAAATGCCATAACAACAGCCGAAAGGGCGGCGGTGAAAAATAATCTTTTTGTCATAATGATTCTCCAGTTAAATTCAAAAACTTAATCACTCAAAATTGGCTTGGGCGGAAACGGCCGTGTGCTGCCCGAAGTTGAACCTTCGGCGTCCCAGTCAGCGTTGCCGCCGATTCCGTCTCGCTCGGCGATGACCCGATCCGCGGAATGTTTGCCGAATTTGTAGAAGACGGCGGGCGTGACCAGTTGGTCGAGCAGGGTCGAGGTCAGGATGCCGCCGAGGACGACGACCGCGAGCGGGTGTAGAATTTCTTTGCCCGGAGCGTCGGCGGCGAGGATGAACGGGATTAGCGATAGCCCTGCGGTCAGGGCCGTCATCAGCACCGGAACGAGCCTTTCAAGCGAACCGCGGATGATCATCTTCTCGGTAAATTCCTCGCCTTCTTCTCTCATCAGGTGAAGATAGTGCGAGATCATCATAATTCCGTTTCGCGAAGTGATGCCGACGAGCGAGATAAAGCCGACCATCGTCGCGATCGAAAACACTCCGCCCGAAAGATGCAGTGCCCAAACCGCGCCGATCAATGCGAGCGGAATGTTAATCATCACCTGCAGAGCTACACGCCAATCACCGAGAGCCTTGATAAGCAGAAAGAAGATTGCGATTAGCGAAAAAATAGTAAGCAGCGAAAGCGTTCGTGTCGCTTCCTGAGTCGCCTGAAATTGCCCACCGTACTCGATAAAGTAGCCCTGCGGGAGCGTGACCTGACTCGCCACGCGGCTTTGAACATCGGCGACAACCGAACCCAGATCGCGTCCTGCGACATTCGCCCCGATCACGATACGGCGTTTTGTGTCTTCGCGAAGGATCTGGTTCGGGCCGGGGATGCTCTCGATCGACGCGACCGCAGAGATCGGGATCTGTGTTCCGTTCGGAGCGTCGACCGTCACATTTCTTAGGGCGTCGAGACTGTTACGCGACGCTTCGTCAAACCGGACGACGACATCGTAACGTCGCGCTCCTTCGATGGCTTGCGAGACGGTGCGCCCGTTGAGTGCGGTCTCCAACGTTTGCGTAACTTCGCCAGGCTGCAGCCCATATTGCGCGGCTTTAGAACGGTCTACATTAAATCGAATTTGCGGGATCAGAACCTGTCGCTCGATCGAAACGTCCGTCCCACCTTCAACAGTCTGGATCGTATTGCGAATTTCTTCCGCTTTGGATCGCAATGTCGCTAGGTCATCGCCAAATAGCTTGATGGCGATCTGCGCTCTGACGCCCGACTGTAAATGGTCAAGACGATGTGAGATCGGCTGCCCGACATTCGTCGTTACGCCCGGCACAACCGCTAGCGTTTCCCGAATCGCGGCAAGAATTTCTTCGCGGGAGCGGTCCGATTTCCGAAGATCAACGTCGATCTCGGTGTAGTGAACGCCCTCGGCATGTTCGTCGAGCTCGGCTCGCCCGGTTCGTCTGCCGGTGGAAATTACCTCGGGCACCTCAAGCAGAAGCTTCTCTGAGATCTGCCCGATGCGACTTGATTCCGCCAGCGACGTTCCGGGCTGGGCCTGAACGTTAACGGTCAGCGTACCTTCATTAAACTCGGGTAGGAACGACGTGCCGACAAACGGCAGAGTCGCCATAGTTGCGACAAAGATTAAAGCCGCGCCAAGTATGACCTTAAAAGGATGCCGAAGGGTCCAATGCAATAGACGTGAATCGAGCGCCTTTAGGCGGCGTACGACAAAGCTGTCTCCGTGCTCTCCGTCGTCGCGGAAACGGGCGGCGATCTTGGAGAAGAATGACGGCTCTTCGGTTTCATCGTCAGAGGCGTCTATTCGTCTCTGCTTCTTCTCATCCTTCCGCCTGAACATCTGCGGCAAAAGGTAAGAGGCGAGAACGGGAGTAACCGTCAGACTCACGAATAAAGATGCTACGAGCGCCGTAATGTACGCCAGGCCAAGCGGAGCAAGCAATCTACCCTCGACACCCGACAGGGCGAAAAGCGGGATGAAGACGAGAGCAACGATAACAGTGGCGTAGATGATCGATGACCGAACTTCAAGAGATGCTCTATAAACAACCTCAAGCGAGTGACGAGGATTCTCAAGCAGACGATTCTCGCGCAGGCGACGAAAAATGTTTTCGATATCAACTATCGCGTCGTCCACGAGTTCGCCGATCGCGACCGCCAAGCCGCCGAGCGTCATCGTATTCACGCTGATGCCGAAAGCATAAAGAATTAGAAAAGTTACAATAAAGGAAAGCGGGATCGCCGTGAGCGTTATGAACGTCGTCCGAAAGTTGAGTAAGAACAAGAACAACACGATCGCGACCAGGATCGCTCCGTCACGCAGTGCTTCGGCAACGTTGCCGATCGATGCTTCGATAAAGTTTGCCTGCCGAAATAGTTCTGGGTTAATCTCGACATCCGGCGGCAGCGTTTTTTGCAGCTCCGCGACAGCCTCGTCAACCTGTTTGGTCAGGTCAAGCGTACTTGCTCCCGGCTGTTTCTGAACGGACACGATGACGGCCGGCTTGCCGTTCGTTCCTGCCTCGCCGCGCTTGATCTTCGCCCCGAACTCAACTGTTGCTACGTCGCCGAGTCGGATCGGAGTATTATTTCGATAAGCGACTACTGTTTGTTTAAGTTCGTCGATCGAATAAATCCGGCCGAGATTGCGGACGAGATATTCCTGCGACTGCGCATCTACAAAACCGCCGGTGGAATTGATGTTCGATTTTTCGAGTGCCGTTGAAACGTCTTCGATCGTAACTCCGAATTGCCGTAGCTTTTCGGGTGAAACGAGTGCCTGATACTGTTTCACTCCACCGCCGATGGGAATTACCTGCGAGACCCCGGTGATCGTCAGTAGCCGGGGTCTGATTGTCCAATCGGCTAGGGTCCTCAATTCTAACGGGTCGGTCGCTCCATCCTTGCTCGATACGGCAATAAGCATGATCTCGCCCATGATCGAGGAGATCGGCGCGAGAAACGGCGAGACGCCCTGCGGCAGTTGTTCGCGCGCTGCGATTATCTTTTCCGAAACGAGTTGCCGGTTCCGATAAACGTCCGTGCCCCATTCAAACTCCACGTAAACGATCGATAACCCAACGCCGCTTACCGAGCGAACACGTGAGACACCGGGAACACCGTTCATCACGGTTTCGATCGGAAAGGAAACCTGAGTCTCGACCTCTTCGGGAGCCAGTCCGTTCGCTTCCGTCAGAATCGTGATAGTAGGTTTGTTTAGGTCAGGAAATACATCGACCGGAAGGTTGAACGCAATATAGCTTCCCCATACAAGCAAGAGGGAAGCGATCGCGACGACGATCAGCCGGTTGGTTAACGACCATTTGATGATTCCGTTGAGCATTTATGTTCTCTATCCACCGCCTATATTTCGGGATCGCCGCCATCTTTCAGCGCCACAACCGCACGCCCATTACGAATCGAATTTGGCTGGGATTGCCGCCATCCTGCCTGATGAGATCGGCAGTGCTGAAAAAACTACGCTCATAAGAAATGCCAATGTATGGTGCGAATTCGCGTCGGATTGCGTAGCGCAGACGCAGTCCCAACCCGATGTTATTTAAACCTCTGCCCGTTTTGAAACGCTCGACTTCCTGAATTGACAGTTCGGTTTCAAAGCGCGGCTGAAGAACCAATCTCTGCGTCATTAGATAATCTCTCGATGCGGTAAAACGCCCCGAAACATTGCCTTTTGGGTCAAGAAAAGCCAATGCTTCGATTTCATATTTATACGGGCGAAGTCCTTGAATGCCGACGACTCCCTGTACACGCGTCGCGTTCTTGCCGCGAAAAGTGTTTGTCTGGACTCGCCCGCCGATTTGAAAATCGTAATATGTTTTGACAAAGCGACCGTAAAGTATTTGAAGATCTATCTTGTAGTCTTTTTCGATGGTGCTAATTTCGCCTTCGCTTTTCAACCAGATGCGGTTGAAGTCACCACCGTACCAGGCCAGAGTATCCCAACGCACATTGCTGTCGCCACGCTTTGGACTAAATTCGAGGAGGTCGACGAGAATGTAGCTATGCGGGAGTTCGTCCTCAACTGGCTTTCCCCAACTTTTCGGTGGCGGATACTGCGGAATCGGCGATTTATTCGCTTCGTCTTTATCCGGAACAATCGGGGTTGGCGACGGTACTTTCATCGGCATATTCATATCCATCGGCATGTCCATCTTTTTCGGCGACGGAGTTGGAGTTGGAGTCGGCATTTCCATATCCATCTTAGTCGGTGTCGGACTTGCCATTGGTGTCGGAGTTTGCCCGGAAACGAATACCGCTCCTGATGTAAAAATAAGAGCCGTCAGAAAACCAATTTGATTTAGGATTTTCATATTGCTTTCTCCTCCGGCGGCAGTTCATCAGATACGACGACGACACGAAACATCCCCGCCTCCATATGCATGATCAGATGGCAGTGAAAAGCCCATGGTCCGCGTTCGTCGGGCGTGACGGCGACCGAAACGCGCTCGGCGGGCTTGACGATGACCGTGTGCTTTCGCGGCAGATAATCGCCCATTCCGTTCTCAAGGTGCATCCACATTCCGTGCAGATGAAACGTATGCTCCATCATCGTGTCGTTAACAAACGTCCAACGCAGACGCTCGCCGTATTTAAAGCGCACAGGTTCGGCCGCCGAAAACTTTTTGCCGTCGAATGACCACATAAAGCGTTCCATGTGTCCGGTCGCGTGGAGTTCGAGCTCCCGCTGGGGCTCACGCGTATCATAAAATTTTTCAAGGGCTTTGAGATCGGTATAGACCAAAACTTTTCGTCCGTCGCCGCCGAGTCCGATTCCCGGTTTATCAAGCTGGCTGACAGTAGTTTCGGGTGAGATCTGATTCCCGATGCCGTGTTTATCCGGGCCATGTTTGACAGGCATGCTACCCGGAATTGGCGATGCCGACATCTTGCCCATGTCCATGCCCGGCATATTCATATGATCGGTTTTCGGCATTTCCATTTTGTCCATCTGGGGGGCCGCCGGTTTCGATTCGGGCATTTGCATCTTTTTGCCCGTAGACATATCCATCTTGTCCATCGACATTGGCATGCCGCCTGCTTTGGCATTCTCGCCCATCTCGACCTTCATCATCGCCGGGTCCATGCCTTCCATGCTCATCCCCATATTCTGCATCGTTCGCAGCGGTCGTGGACGGCGGTCGGGAATTTCAGCACTCATTCCCGGTCGAGGGGCAAGCGTGCCGCGGACAAATCCGCTGCGATCGAGAACTTCGGAAAAAATCGTGTAGGCCCGATTTTCGGTCGGCGTTACGATCACATCGTAGGTTTCCGCCGGACCAAATCTAAATTCGTCGACCTCGACGGGCTGTACATTTTGGCCATCGGCCTGAACTACGGTCATCTTTAGACCCGGGATCCGAATATCATGAAAGGTCATCGCACCGACATTGATAAATCTCAAACGAATACGCTCACCGGGCGTAAATATTCCGGTCCAGTTCGATTCAGTGGTCCGTCCGTTCATCAAATATGTGTAAACGGAGCCCGTCGCGTCGGCAAAATCTGTCGGGTCCATCCGCATTTGGGCCCACATCGTGTAATTTTGCCACGTGGGCTTCAAACCGTATTCCTTTGCATTGGACAAGAACTCCCGCATCGTGCGGCGCTGCATGTTAAAGTAGCCGGATTGTTTTTTTAACTTGCCGATCATGCCCATTTCGGACATAAAGCTCCAGTCCGAAAGGACTACGACATACTCGCGGTCAAACTTGACCGGATCGGTGCCCGCCGGATCGATTATCAACGGAGCATATACGCCCGCCTGCTCCTGACCGGGTGAATGGCTGTGATACCAATAAGTCCCACTTTGCTTGACCCGAAACTTGTAGACGAAAGTTTCTCCCGGTTCGATACCGGCAAAGCTGACACCGGGAACACCGTCCATCGCCGGCGGAACCAGAAGGCCGTGCCAGTGAATCGATGACGTTTCCTTCAAACGGTTTGTAACATTGAGCGTAACGTCCTGGCCTTCCTTCAAGCGAATGATGGGTCCCGGCAAAGTGCCATTGATTGTCTTCGCCGTTCCCTTTTTATTGCCGATCATCACAGGTGTTTCCGAGATGGTCAGATTTATCACCTCGCCGCTCAATTCCTCACCGATTTGTGCGGCGTTTTCCGTTTCTAACCCCGTCCGTGCATAAGCCGGAACGATTTGTTCCAAAGCCGCCAACGCTCCGATTGAACCGATGCCCTGCAAAAACGTGCGCCGGTTAAAAAATATTGATTCCATATTTCCCCTTGTTTCAACCTATAAATACTGTGCTGTTTTTAGCTTTTTTTACGTGACATTTCTTTTATTCGCCACGCGGAGCGCGTAAATTGCTGGCAGCACGAATAAGCCTTCGACAACCAGCGACAAGATGCCCAGTGGCTCAAGCCAATCGTCAATCGGCAACCCGGGCATCCCGACGGTCCGGCTGACGACATAAGCGAAAATCGCGCCGCCCGCGATCAACAAACCCAAAATCCAGCCCCAAGCCGCGCCGCGCAAGATTCCATACGCCGCCACAAACACGCCGATACCGTTTAGTGCGAACAAAATGCCTTTGTAAGTCGCTTCTCCGAACGCATCGGGAGCGTCATAAAAATGAATTATTCCCGTTACCAGGATCAAACCGATCCCAAACCATTTCAAGCTTTTGCCGCTCATTTAGATTTGTCCCTTAATTTCAATCTAATCTCTATTTGGTATTGTTTATTTTCTAATCGATCCAATCTGCGAAGTTACCGCAAATTGATCGACTTATCGCTTGTTTTCAAGATCCTTGATCAACATTTTCATTTCATCGATCTCCCGACGCTGAGCTTCTATAATTTCGTCGGCGAGTTTGCGAACACGCGGATCGGTAATGTTGGCCCGCGAGCTCGTCAAAATGGCGATCGAGTGGTGAGGTATCATAGCTTTCATCCATGAAACGTCTTCGATCGTTTCCTGGCTCCGAACCAGCCAGAGAGATAATCCAAAGAGGACAGCGCTCCCCACCAAAATGCCCGCGTTGATATGCCAATTCGAATACATCTTGAGCATAAACAGCAACATAATAATCGCCATTACCGCCCCCATGTAGAGAGCCATATATGCTCTGGTCTCACTAAAAAAGACATGGTCCATTTGGTAGGTATTCAGGTACATTAAACCAAACATCACGATTGTTGACGTCGCGATCATAGCCGCGAACTTTGCATAACCACTTTTCATTTCCGTTCCTCCCTTGGTTTTCCAAATCAATCAACTCATCGAAGCGATAATGTTTTTGGCGGGTGGCCGCTGTCCGGGCCGCCGCGCTCGAAACTGTTAGTCGGTAATGACAATGCTGCCCTTGTGCATCCCCATCCCACAGCTAAAATTGATCGAGCCTGCCTCGGTCGGCATGATGCTGACAATGACGTCTTTGCCAACGGGCAGATTTTTTCGAATTTTCTGTTTTGGAAAAACCACAACGCTGCCGCAATTACTTTTGTCGGCCCGGTTGAATACGAGATTTAGCTTGTGACCCGCTTCGGCTTCAATCGACGACGGTGAAAAACCGTTCTTGTCGATCTTGATCTTCACGGTTCGCGTGTGAGCCTCGACGACATCCGTCTGTAAGAAAAACGCGCCGCCGGCGACGATCATAATTGCGATTGCTGCTATAAATAATTTAAGTTTGTTCATTTAAGATCTCCTTTTTTCTAATAACTAAATCTAGTTTTCGGTGACGACCACTTTGCCGCTCAGCATATCCATGCCGCAGGCGAAGGCGATCTCACCCGCTTCGGTTGGCGTGAATTCGACCACGACGGTTTCGCCGACCGGCAGATTCTTGCGGATATTTTGCTTTGCAAAGACGACTTCGCCGCCGCAGTTTTCAGAGTCGGCTCGATAAAAAGCTAACTTAACAGGCTGGCCTTTGACGACCGAAACAGATGACGGCTCATAACCGCTCGACGAAACAGTGATCTTCGTCGCTCCCGCAGGAACATTTGCAGCCTTCACCGGTTTAGCCGAACTTGTCGGAACATTGACAACAAAAGGTACGCTGATAACCTTCCCGCCGCGTTGAAACTGTGCCCACAGCTTGTAAAGCCCGGGCCGTGGAAAAGCGGTATGTGCCGAAACTTCGTAAGCACTCGGCCTATTAGCCTCTTTCGAATCTGCCCCGTGCGAGTGACCGTCGGCGTTGTGATCTTCTTCCTTCATATCGCCGGCCATATTCATCCGATCCATTTTTTCGCCCTTTGCCATCGGGTGAGCGTGGACGAAGTCAACGAGGTCTTCACTGATGATGACGAAGTGGGCCAGTTCGCCCAGATAATTCTGCAGATCGGTCGCGGGCTTTCCGGTAGCGGCGTCGAAGGCCGCGAAATCAAGCGTTAATTCCTGTCCCGCTTCGATTTTCGCACTCGGTTTCATCGTCACTTTCAGGCCATCGACCGATTTTTCGAGCTTTGTATCCGCAACGAGAGCTACCTTCGCTCTCTCGGTTCCCGATACCTTGACATCAATACGTTCTACGATCTGCTTTGCGTTTGGCGGTGTAAAGTCCGCGTAAAGCTTGTAATCACCGCCATTCGGGAAGGTGTGCTGAACGCGATACGAACCATCCGGTGATAGCTCCGGATGCACGTGATAAAACTCCGCGAGGTCTTTCGAAACGATCAAAAGGTGCAGCGGCTTCTCATGCACGATCTGGAGGTCCCTTACAACCGAATCCTTGCTGTCTTTGACAGTAAAAACCAGTGTTGCTGGGGTACCGGCCTGAACCTGGCCAGGTTCTGTCTGGAAAACAACTTTGTAAGCCGACTCAGAAGTTGTCACGCTACCGCCATTGATAGAACTATCCGCCGTATTCCCGACGTTCGAGTCGCTTTGCGTGATCGCTCCGCCACTGCAAGAGATCAAAAAGATGGCAATAGTTGAAACAGTAAAAAGGATTCCAAAAATAGATATTTTTCTCATTGTTCCTTTTTCCTAAATCACTTTTGTGGCCAAGTAGTATATCCAGAAAGAATCTGTATCAGCGTTCACCTGCTCGCCAGTCATGTCGTATGCCTTGATATCTGACATGCCTATATCCTCAAGCTGCTTGATCTGTTGGCCGACGCTAATATAGTAAACAAGTAGCGAAAAACGGTGGTCGTGATCATTGACGATAGCGTATTCTTCATTGGACACCTCTCGCCTTCTCATCTGCAGATGACGGGGTAAAAAGAAAACGTATGACAGTAGATTCTTTGCGAACGATAAACTGAATTTAGATTCAGTAAGCCAATACGGTTTTCCAAAGCGTCGGTAATCACGGTTATGGCTCGAAAACATTATGACCCCGTTTTTTTTCAGTACTCGGTTCATTTCGTTTAGTATTTTTATCCTATCCTCGTGCAAGACGGCATCAATTCCGTTGTAAGAAAATAAGACAAAATCAAAGGTCTCATCTTTGAACTCCCCCAAATCTCTGGCATCACCGATTATGAAATTCCCGGTCTGAAATTTTTTCTTAACCCGTTCAATGAATTCCGGCACATAGTCAAGCCCCGTATAGTCCGCAGCACGCGGTAACAAGTAGTGGGTTGTTCTCCCGCCGCCGATTCCAATATCCAAAATTCTTGCATTCTCAATTTTCGAGCACAGATGTTCAAAAAGAACCTTCTCAGCAGGGAAAAGTTCGGTGAGTCCGTCATAGTAATCGAGCACTTTGGCATTCGCATACGTTTTTCGATTTATTGACGCAATTTGCGATTGTTCGTTCATTTCATGCATGGGCTGTCCCCGTACTCACTCACCTGCCTGCGTAGTTCGCAGTTGATAAACCCCTTCAACGACTACCCGCTCTCCTTCTTTTAATCCCGAAATTATCTCGTAAAAATCGGCGCCTTCCGCCCCTAGGGCTACGGATCGCCGTTCAAAGGTTTCACCACCGTCAAATACAAAGACATACGTCTCGCCCTGCTCGCGAATGACTGCCGACTTTGGTACAGCCAGAACTTTTCTATCGCCACTCGTATCTATGGTGATCTCGACAAAGTTACCGTCCTTTAGTCGGCTAAGAGGGTTCTTGACCTCATAAATCACCGGTACCGTGCGTGTCTGTTCGTTGACAGTCTGGCCGATAGAAATCAAGCGGCCGTCACCGTCTGGCGTACCGATCGTATAGACCTCGCCCGCAAGAGCCTGCGACGTGAAACTAGCACGTGTCGATTCGCGAACTGATGGCAGATCCCGTTCAAATACCTGAGCTTCGAGCAGGACCGTTGATAAGTTCACGATGCTCAGCAGGTCTGCCCCGCTTGCTACCTGCTGACCGCTAGTCGCGTTTATCTGATCGATTATTCCTGTTACTGGCGCGAGCAGCGGGAAATTGCGGATCGGTTGTCGTACGGTAGGCGAACGAAAGATGCTCTGACCCGCTTGAGCAGCTCGAATTTGGTCGCCCAACAGATTAACTTGTTTATCTGCCGAGGTGATCTCATCCTCGATCACCTTTACGGCGGTTTGGGCTTCCTCAACTCTCTTTCGCGGAACCGCACCCACCTCAAGAAGATTCTGTGATCTTCGAAGTTCCCGCTGGGCCTGTGCGAGACGTGTCCTCGCCTGTTGTGCCGCCGCCCGGCTTTGAGCCTGTTGAGACTGAAGGGCCAGAGCGGTATTCCGCAGTTCTAACTTACGGGCTTCAACTTCCCGCTGTTGAGCCTCCACATCTAGTCTCTGAGACTCGAGACCCGCCTGTCCCGACACATCGAGCACTTGTTCGACGAAACCGATCTGTTCGCCGCGACCTACAGCGGAACCTAAAGACACCGACTGATTGAGCACGATCCTTCCGGGCACCTGCGCCGTTACAACTCCCTTCGCATCCGGCCGGGCACGGACAACGCCGGTCGTTTTCAACCCGCTCGTGATCTGCCGCGTATCGACCGGCTGCGTCTTTACGCCAAAAAGTAGCTGAGATTCCTTCGAAACGGTGATGGTCGTCCCTTTTGGCAGTTCGTTTACAGCGGCAGTCGAAAACTCCGCGGTCGGAATGGCTGATGTTTCGCGAGTTTGAGACGGCGGCAGAAGATACGCGAGAGCCGCCGTACCGAGAAGAAAAACTGCTAGTACTGCGGCCACGACTGGAACACCTCGTCGCAGGCCAACCGCGCCCCTTCTTTTCAAAGCATAAAGAATCGCGGCGACCGTAAGTCCGCAAAGTAATAGAAGAACTAAAAACCCGATCCAGAACGAAGTGCGGATCGGTGCACGAGCGACTGTCACAGGAAAATCTGCGGTAAAGACTCTCTTGTCTTCGGTAGTGATCGAGAAAACCAATTTGAAATCGCCCGGGCCGTCAAAGTGGTAAGAACTCCGATAGAATCCACCAGTTTCTTCGATCGTTGCGAGATTTTCCGCAACGGCCGAGCCATCGGCACGTGTGACGGTTAGCGAGACAGCCGCCTTCTCGACAGGCAGTGGCCCCGAACCAAATCCGCCCGCCACGATCTCAGACAAGGAGACGAGCAAATGCACCGTCTCTCCGACGCGCGGATCTCCTGGCGTACGCTTAATGACGACGCTCAACTGCCCGCTGTCATTTTGAACACTCCGTTCGGCCGTAATTGTCGAGACCGGGTCCGATTGTGCAGCAGTCTTCTCCTGACCAGCGGCAGAACTCACGCAGAACAAAGCCATGACCAAGCCAACGGCGAGAGTGCGAAATCTGAGCGTGATAAATGTCGTTGACCAGTACATTAGTGTGCGTGTGCCTTGCCGTAGAGAGCCTGCATAGACAAAACATCGATCCTTATCGCGTCGGTAATCGCTTTTGCCTCATCTTCTTTTGCCCCGTTTGCCTTGATGTCAGCTCCTAGCAGCAAATCGTCATCATGGCCTTTACCCGTGAACTGTTTTAGAAAGGCTGCTGAGACCCCCTCAGCCTTTACCTCTTTTATCAACGGCGATCCGTCCTTGTTCTCGTAAATAACAATAATTTCCTTGCCGCCAGCTTTTATCAGCGTCACTGCGCCGATCTGCGTTCTCACACCGTTCACCGTCGAGAATCCGGGATACGAGTGATGGTCCTTTTCGGTTACCTTTCCACCTGTATCTTTTTCGATCGATGCGACTTGAGCATCGGTCAACTCCTTGTGCATGGCCGTAAAGGTCTGAGCGCCGGGAAGCGCCGCTTTCACCGCTGCCGGGATCTCGTCAGCTTTCGCAGGAGCGGTGTTGGTCGCTGCGGCGGTATTCGCCGGTGCCTTGTTCGCGGCGGCGGTTGAGTTGCTGCTGGTGGTGTTGGAACTTCCGCCACATGCGAGCGAGATCAGGCTTGACGCGACAACCGCTCCGAATATGAGTGCTTTCATTTTTTCTCCTCTTCTATCTTTGTTTTAGTAGTAACCAATTTGCTCAGACGCACAGTCTTGCTTTCATTAATCGATTTCAAAAATTCTTCCCTATTGAACTGTCCCGGAACGGCATTGCTATCCGGCAGAACTGACGTAGAACCCGGCATAAACGCGGAAGGCGGCAGTGCTCCGCCGACGGCCGCCTCAAGTGCGGTCAAAGTTGTGTAATATTCCTCTAAAGCACGGTTGTAGTTAGTGACATTCTCATTAAGGCGACGCTGTTCGTTCACAACCTCAAAGACCGAAAACTCGCCCGCGTTGTAGGCCGCCCTGACTGTCTGTAAATTTGCCTCTGCCCGCGGCATGATCTGAGTTGTGAAAAGAACAAGCTTTTCCGCTGCGGCCCGGTACTGGCTGTAAGCAACGGCGACATCGCGCTTGATAGTTGCCTCTAAGAACTCACGATTTCGCACCGCCTGAACCTGTTCGCCCGTTGCGGAGGCAATGCCGCCCTGATTTCGGTTGAACACCGGAATCCCGATCGAAACGCCGAACGTAAGCTCGTTATCGAGATTATTTGCGATTCCACCCCCAGCGGATGAGGGCAGATCCGTAAAAACCTTGGAGCGTGAAAAGCGAACTGACGGCGTAACATTCGGCGAAGACTCGGCCCGGGCTAAACTTAATTTTGCCGAACCGATCTGTTCGCTGAGCCGAGCCGCCCGAAGATCGGCCCGATCGTTAAGAGCTTTGGCAGTTAGTTCACTCAGGCCCATATCAAGTCGCGGCGGACGGTCACTTTGCGGAGCGAGACGCAGCGGTTCGGCGACATCAAACCCGATCAGCGTTCGAATTCGCAGCAGAGCCGTCTCCAGTTCGTTTCTCGCCTCGATCCGCTGAACGCGAAGCCGTTCGCTTTCGACCCTGACCAAATTCAAATCCAGCGGTGCGACGTCACCTTCGTTCAGGCGTGCTTCGGTTACTCGTAGAAGTTCCGCGTCGGCGACAAGCAGTCTTTCTACAACGTCGAGCTGCCTCGCGGCGGCGATGGCCCTGGTATAGTCCCGTCGAATCTCAACCGCAATGCTTCGTTCGATCGCGGCGATCTCGGTCCGCACCTGTTGGAGTTCGAGTTCCGCAACGGCCCGCCGCTTTCCCCGTTTGCCGCCGAGCTCGAAAGTTTGCTCAATACCGGCAGAGAAATTGTATTCGGACTCGCCGGCGAGAAATCGCGGGCTTCCGTATTCGGTGCTAAAGACCGGGTTTGGCCGCAATCCCGCTTGAAGCAACCGCCCTTCTGCAATAACCAGACGCTGTCGGGCCGCGAGCAGGTCAGCACGTCGGCTGCCTGCATTTTCGATCAAACGCTCGACGTTCAATCCGTCCTGACCGATATATATCTGTGACGAAACCGGCGTTGGTTCAGGCGATGCGGCCGTCTGCTGAGCCCGCAGGGAAGTGGCATTAACCAAAATGAATACGGCGAGGCCCAGTATCGTCAAATACCTGTAGCTGTTCCTCGAAATGACCGGTGTGCTCATTTGCTGTTCGTAAAAGACGATTCCGCAGTTCTCACGCAGAAAGTGCTTCCTCGTTGACTCCGGTGCCGCCTGCGAAACGCCACACGAAATACACAAGCCCGGTCAGCAGAATAACTACTATAAAAAATAGAACTCCAATCAACGCGCTCGAAACCCATGAGCCTGCGCCTTGCGTGGCCGCGGCTGCCGGTTTCACATCAATGCCTGAAAATGTTGCGGTGTCCGTTTCGCCGTCGTGGGTGACGTTTGCCCGCATCGTATAAACGCCGTCGGGCATCGCCTGGAACGTGAGTTTGTAAACACCGGCCTGTTCGCCCGGCTCAACTTTTGCAATAAATACAGAGCCGCTGGCTGATTCGACCTCGACTTTAACCTCGGCAGATTTGAACGGTTCGTTCGTCGCGAATTTAGTAATAAATATTGATCCGGTCGTTGACTTGTCCGGCTCGATCGCCGGATGTTTTACCATCACCTCAAGATCGCCCAACCGGCTCGAATGAGAAACAATTCCCTTTGCATTCGCCACAGTCTTTGGTTTCTGGTCGCCATGATCCTCACCACCATGGGCCAGCGACGTGCCTGGCAAGATAACCGAGAACAGAACGCTGCTCAAAATAAAAGCCCCAACAAACCGCGCAATTTGATCGCTCATACTCCGTGCCAGATGCAATAGCTATACCAACCACGCTGTGTGAGTTTTACTGAGCTTTTAAGCGAATCTGGCGAGAAGGGTGGCTAATGAATGTCTAATAAGAGACAGGGGTTGTCTGTTTTCAGGCACCTACAACGTGATCGCCACCATCGACTAAAGATACCAACTATAGGTGTGATTATTGTTAGGTGGCGCGAACTAAACTAGCGTAGGTATGAGCGGGAACATCCGCTTTATTAAGACGAGAGAAACGGTTGATTGAACAGGTTTACAATGTTGCGAGATTCCGCAGGGCCGAACTAGGTGTGATTAGGCCCACTATCAGATTTCGAAAGTGGGATCAAAATATCATTGGTGGCGTGAGTTATTTCTGTCGGAGTAAACGCTGATTTGATGACCCTCGATACTTCCCGGCATCAAAGGCTAATGATGATTCAAAAGGACCATCTATCAACAGATCGATGTGGTCGAGTATGTAATCGATACTTGAGTCTCTCTTTTTTATTAATTCCTCGACGGTATTGCCCGTGTAGACTACAACGTGGAGATTGTGGCGTTTTAGTCTTGATACAAGCTCAGCCACGGGATTAGCCTGATCAAACGGCTCGCCGCCCATGATAGTAACTCCGTCATTCTCGTGGCGTTTTGAGCTGATCTCATCGAAAATTGAAGAAATCGACACCAACTTCCCGTTATGTCGATTGTGGGTTTCGGGAACGTAACAGCCGGGACAGCGAATTGAACATCCGGCAACTTGAATTACGCTTCTACGACCGGGACCGTCGACTACGGAATTGTGATATATCCGATAAAGCCATATGGAATTTCGAGCATCCATCGAGAAATGATTAAGGTCCGTTGGTAAATCGGAATCGCTTTTGGAAGGCTTTCCGCAATTCACATTGTGGGATGAACCAAGGTCGTCTCTTAAAGCGGTAAGTGCATCGGGGGAAATGCCTGAGACTTCGATCGTTAATTTCCCACAGTCGGGTTCAAGCAGGAACGTAATTTCTTTGCTCATCTTTGTTTGCTCGTCTGTTTAACGCGCGGCTTGAAGAAATATTCATGCTTTTTTCTTTCGGCGGAGGGATCACCGAGAATTTCCTTTAGGTGCCTTGCGGCTTTCTCACAAGCAGCTCCTTGATAGCCTTTTATCTCGGTTTCGCAGGTTCCCTGCTCTGTATCGATCTTAAATTCTATTTCGGGCATGATCGACTATCCTCCTTAGTATTCAATGCGTATCTTGAGAGTCTTGCCGTTGCGTTCCTTCACGAGCGTGCCGCCGAGTTTCTTCGCCATCTTTCTTGCTGCCGCTTCGTGATAGCTATTCTGAAGCCGGATCACGAAATCTTTTCCTAGATGGTGATTCAGATCCATATCGTCGATAACGGCAACATAGCCTTTTGACGTTCTCCGAAAGCCGATGTCTCCTAGAAGAGATCGTCCAGGCACCTCGCGACGCCTGATCACGATGTCGGCCGTTTGTGGATCGCGTTTATCCCATCCCTCAAGTGCTAGGTCAGTTCCTACAGTTGGAGATGCGAATCCGCATTCGGACAAGGCTTCGAGAAGCAGGTCACGATTCGGGAATGACTGAGAGTCGAATGTCATGTATTTACTCATTGAAATTCTCCGTAATTAGAGTTCATAGATCCGTTCGGTGCGGTTTGCGGTAAGGCCGGTATTATCGATTCGAGAGCCGACGCCCTTGATATTGTTCCGGGCCCATTTTCGGATCTCTTCGATCTTCTCGCTCATCATCTGAGCGGTTGGTGTAATGTTCTCGGCCGCTTTAATAATGTCGCGGGTTTCGGCCTGCCGGTCACCGTCAATAAAAGCTTCAAGAACCCCGTCTTGTACTGCACCCTCAATCTCGGCACCTGAAAAGTCCTTGCTCTTTTCTACGAGTTTCTCAAGATCAAAGTGCTCGGCGTCAAGTGCTCTTTTCTTAAGGTGAACCCGGAATATCTCTTTTCGGTCCTCTATTTCGGGAAGATCGACGAAGTGGATATATGAGAATCTACCGATTCTGAACTGTTCGGATTCGAGTTCGCGGACATCGTTGGCAGTTGCGAATACAAGAACATCCTGGTTGTCCTGCATCCAATTAAGGAGATAAGAGATAGTTCGTGCCGTTTCGCCGCCGTCGGTCTTGTTCGACGACTTCATACCTGAGACAGCCTTCTCGAATTCACTAATACCGAGAATGCCTTTGATCGTTCCTGCAATAGATAATGCCCGCTTAATCGACATGGCGGATGAGCCGATGACGCCGCCGCCCTCACCCATGATCGAACCGAAGTCCAGATCTAGCAGAGCCCGGTTCGTGATGCTTGAAGCGACACGTTTACAGAGATCCTTTCCGCAACCAGGAAGACCGACCAGCAGTATGCCTTTGCACGGTTCGACATGTCGTGCTTTTGCTCGTGGGCTGAATGTGTAGGCTGCGCGTTCGAGGATGGCTCGAAGCGATTGGTAGCCGCCTAAGTTGCTTACCGGTTCAGGATGCACATAGGTCAATGATCCGCTACCGCGTATGACATTCTTCTTTTCTTCAAGAATGACATTGATCGAGTCCTGATTCAGACCGTTGCAACTGATGACTGCCTTCGCAACTACATTGCTGATCTCGACTGCTGTTAGACCAAGGAGAGACTGCTGCAATGCGTCCTGAGTTTCTTTCGTGAGGCTAATATCGAGACCATTGGCACGAAGGTTCTCAAACTGAAGTCCTATCGAATCTTCGATCTCCGACTCCCTCGGAAGGTCGAGTTCTATCTGCGTTACTTCCTTTTCAAGTGTTTTTAGTTCGGGAAAGTTTGGCCCTACGAACAGAACGGTAGCTTTCGTCGATTTCAGTTTCCAGGCGATCTCACGAAGACGTCGAACCAGCAAAGGATCTTCCTGCCCATAGGGTAAGATATAGGGTGCGTAATCACACAACAGGAAAATGCCGGTCTTCTGTTCGCTAATAAAGCCAAGAAGGCTTTCGGGATCTTCCGTATCGCCGATCGTTTGCGGAGTGTTTAGTAGTCCCTCTTTCGGATCGACGACCTTCTGTAGACCGCTCGGGCGGCTCCAATAGTAGAGAGGCTTTTCCTTATGCCGATCTTGAAAGACAAGATCGAGCAACGCCTCTCTTACGCGGTCTTCCTCGAATGTATTGATAGCTATGAGCGGGTAACGGGCTCGAATGCGAATATCGAGCTCGTGCAGGAACTTGCGGATGCTGTCGGCTCCGGCTTCTATTTCAGACATGTTTTGTTTATTTGAAGTCTAAGAAACGGACTGTGTTACAAGGCGTCCGTTGTGGCCATCTCGTCCATTGTTACCGGTCGGCGGCACTGTATTTGTCATCCTTTCGACTTTTTGCATCTCCTCTCTTGACGCGATGCCGTTGTCGATTTTGAACCCTAGATTAGCTAAAGCTCTGCCGACAGCACTTGTTTCACCGTTTTCAATAAAGGACGTTGTGTTCACATACCCCTGCCCCCGGATCTCGAAGGCATGCCCAGTAGAACTGGGTTCTGCGTCATCTCGGGACCGATACGCTCCGGCCTTTATACACACGAATCCGCTGTCTTCATTAAGTCTTATGATCTCGGTAAGTATCCGCCCATCCGGATACTTCTCGTAGAATTCCGCTATTCGCGCATGGACGGGAATGTATTTGCTTAGGTCGAAGTTTGCCATTGGTAGAGCCTCTTATCTATAACTCAAGAGCTGTCAGACGGTTTTCATCTAGCAGTTTCTTGGAGTGAACCGATGTCATTCTCAAGAGATCGCTTAACGCCGCCCGCATCTCTTCGGGCGAACGCTGCTTCGCTTCTCGGTCGGCCGCAGCCTGCAATTGTTCGAGCACCTTTTCGAGAGATGTATCGCCGGTGAAGTTCATCAGTTGATACCATTCGCACATCTGACGTGCTCGTTTGGCTAATGAACCGGAAACAAACTTTGCGTCCTTCATTCTTTCTGCCATTTCTGATGCAGATTCGAAGATCTTCGCTGTTATTTGTGCAAAACCTTCTTTGATCGGAGAAACAGCCTCTTCTGCCTCTCGCATCGCCGCCTCGATCTTCATCTCGCGGATACGCTCTTTCACCTCTCGTTCCCTCCGAGTTTCCGCAGTCACCTCATTGACCTTTATTTCTTCGATACGGCGTCGGGCGTCGATCTCAAGATCAATCTTCGTCTGCTCAGAATTGATTCGACTCGTTTCGAGTGCAAGAGATTTTGCGAGGTTTCGCTCGGCGATCATCTCCGATCCGAGAATGATCACCTTCGGCTTCATTGTTATCACGAGGCCGTCTCGTATCATCTCGCGTGTCGGGACCATTCCGATGGCTTGTGCCGCAACCGCATTGACGAACTCCTCTCTATCAAAAGGCTCATCGCTAGTCGCCTCGAACCTGTCGGCAGAATCTCTCGCAAGCTGATAGAAGCTGTCCTGAAGAAGGTTGAGGATCTCGTCGTATTTAGAAAGAACCTCACTCTTTGCTGCTGCTAGCGTTTCGCAGGCTTGGAGATACGCCTTTTCGAAAGATTCAAAGGCGGTCCAGGGAATCCACTTGTATTCGCTCGTTCCCCAGACGGTTTCGCAGAGCGTGAATCTGAAGCCGAATTTGCTTAGGGCGTTATGAGCCTGGGCCGCTCCTCGCATCAGGCGATTCCGATAGACATCAGGCAGCAACCCAGCTCGCGGCGGACTCACTCTAACCGCGGCATTCTCAGGTAGCTGAACTCCGAGAGTTTTCCATTCCAGTTGCCGAACAAGACTACCGAAACCTCGACAATCGATGTTCATGAAGATGCCTTCACTTTCCAGCGTCGATAGATCGAATGGAAGAGATTCAACTTCATTCACACTAATCCCGAGTTCTATGGCCGCTCTATTCTTCCTGTCGTCAACTCGCGCGAGGACGCCATGGGCTAAATCGGATGGCGAAACGCTTTTAGCTGAAGCACCTTTCTCAAAAGGCCTCGACTTCTCGAAGGGCTCTGATCCTTCGACTAAACTCGAAGTACTGGAGATCACTGTTGGAACCGCTCGCTCGTTTGCTTTAGTTGGCGAGCTTCGACCAAAAATGTTCTGTAATACCGCCGCAGTCAGTGAATTCGGTTTCGAAACCAAACTCGATTTGTTTAGGCTCGCGGTGCCTTGCTTAGTTTCCATTCCACATCTTGGCAGCCGCTCCATTTTTCCTGCCTAACAAAGGTGTTTAATCTCCGTCAGATCACTAAACAGTTTAATCCTGGCCGCACTGATCCTTTTTCCGCTTGGTTCACCAATGAGAATAACCGTTTGGCTAGAACCGCTTGCAGCTACGCATACGACTATAACGCCAAGAACGACCAAAGCGGGTTTCATAGGATGAACCAGCTCCCATTGCTATTGGGCTGAGGAATAACCATGATTGCAGCAGCATAAACTTGTCGTCCAGATTTGCGTTGAGTGCAGGGTAGCGTCCTACCTACGATTTCTTCCATATTTATCTTCTATTAATCTTAACTGTAATAAACTCGAATCATGAGAGTTCTTCTCGTTGAGGATGACATTCGGATCGCGGCTTTTGTGGCGAAAGGTCTGCGCGAAAATTCGTATGCGGTCGATATTGCATCCGACGGGGACGAAGCGACTTACATGGCTTCAATAAATAGCTACGACCTTTTTATCCTCGACATCAATTTGCCTAAGAAGGATGGTTTCGATGTTTGTCGCGAGCTTCGCGAAAATGGTAGTAAACAACCAGTTCTTATGCTTACTGCTCGCGATGCTATTGACGACAGAATTTCGGGCCTTGATATTGGTGCGGACGATTATCTGACAAAGCCGTTTGAGTTTCGCGAGCTTCTTGCTCGGTTGCGTGCATTGCTACGACGGCAAAATGAAATTCGCTCTCCACAAATATACATCGCCGATCTGCAAATCGACACGATGTCCCGAACGGTTCAAAGAGCCGGAAAGCAAATCGAACTAACGACGAAGGAATATTCACTCATCGAGTTTCTGGCAATCAACAAAGGTAAAGTAGTTGGACGCGAAGAAATTTCAGAGCATGTTTGGGACGATTCATTCGATCCGTTTTCCAATCTCATTGAGGTCTATATTAAACGCCTCAGAACCAAGCTTGACGAAGGTTATGATGTTCAGCTTATCCAAACACGTCGCGGCTCGGGTTATATTTTGAATGATGTTTAGCTCAATCCGCGTAAAACTCACGCTTTTTTATATCTGCGTTTTGGCGCTTATCGTTGGCGCTTTCGCATTGATTACATATTCGTCGTTCGTAAGTGTCTTGCGTCAGGAAACGGATGAGAATCTGACGGAGATGGCCCAAACTCTCTCTGCGTCGATCAAGGCAGAACAAAACGACGGCGAAGCTCTACGAAAACCCGATGAAATTGTCAAAGAATCTCTTGGCGAGTTTCGGTTTCGCGATTACCAATTTGCAGTCTTTACAAACGACGACAGATTTATCGCGTCCACAACGGAAAACAAACTTCCGTCCGATTTATCGTCAATAGACAAGGAGAAGTTCGGCGATGTTTCCATCAAAGGCACGCCGTTCCGGACACATGTTTTGCCGTTTCATGTTGAAAACCACAACTACAAACTCTACGTCTTTCACTCACTCGAAGATGAGATAGCCCTCGATGCTCGAATCCGCCGAACATTTTATTTGATCGCTCCATTGCTTTTGTTATTCGCAGGTCTTGGCGGTTATTTCCTTGTTCGCGAGAGTCTAAAACCCATTGCCGCAATCGGTGACCGGGCAAAACAAATTACCGCCGCAAATCTACACGAACGCCTCCCTGTAGCCAATGCTAAAGACGAGATCGGCAACCTCGCGATAGTATTTAATGAATTGTTAGATCGTTTGGATGTTGAATTTGATCGTCAGCGCAGATTTATGGCTGATGCGTCGCACGAACTGCGGACGCCGCTCGCCATTATTCGTGGAGAATCCGAAGTTGCATTGTCAAAAGACAGCCGCAGCTCAACCGATTACCAGGAATCCCTTCACGTGGTTAATGATGAAAGCAAGCGTCTCTCAAAGATCGTCGAAGACCTTTTCACACTTGCCAGAGCCGATTCCGGAAACCTAAAAGCGAATCTCGACAATTTATACCTTGATGAGCTTGTTTCCGACTGTGTTCGCCTAATCCGCACTCTCGCCAATAAAAGAAACTTGACCATCGAGTTTAACGGCGAAGAAACACAGATCAAGGGCGACGAAGCTCTCTTGCGCCGTTTGTTTCTAAATCTTTTGGACAATGCTGTGAAATACAACGTCGACGGCGGTTCTATCAAGATCAATGTTGGTCAAAATACCGTCACTATCTCGAACACCGGCGACGAGATTCCCAAAGATCAGCAAAAGTCTATCTTTGACCGATTCTACCGCGTCGAAAAATCCCGCACTCAAATGAACGACACAATGATGAGCGGCGCCGGGCTTGGCCTGTCGATCGCAAAACGAATTGCCGAACTTCACCATGTAAAGCTGGAATATTCCCGAAACGATAACGAAGAGAATGTGTTCGTTATTACTTTTCCGGTCTAACTATTCAAGTCAAACTCATCTGATTTCCATGATGGCCTATTATGAATGACCTAAAGATCAAAGACATCGCGGCTCGCTTCCTTAAAAAGGAATGAACTGAAGTTACGGAACTCGAAAAACGCATTATTCAGAAGGTGGCCGAGAAGCGCACCGTTTCCAGATATCCGGTTGATGTAAAGGCAGATGATAGAACATTCGGCCAGAGACTCGCTGACAAAGTCGCCGTGTTTGGCGGTTCGTGGACTTTTATCATTATTTTCGGTTGTATCCTGCTTTTTTGGGCCGCCATGAATACCTTTGTGTTGTCTCGCTATGGTGACGATTTTGATCCATACCCGTATATTTTGCTCAACCTGTTTCTTTCGATGCTAGCATCCATTCAGGCTCCGATAATCATGATGTCGCAAAATCGACAAGCCGCTAAAGACCGTCTCGAAGCTACCCACGACTACGAGGTAAACCTAAAATCCGAACTTGAGATCATCCGGCTCCACGAAAAGATTGACGAGCTTCGTGAAACACAATGGTCTGAGTTGATCGAAATATCGAAAAAGGCAAATAGAATCCCGCATTCATCTTCTGTTAATCCACGGTTTTATAAAGTTGTAATTGTCGGGAAAAGGATTCCACCTAAACCGGCAGATACCAATAAAAAAGGGAGTAACAATAATGACTAAAAAAGTAAACGCAATGTTAATCGGTATGTTGGCTGTCGTTGTGGCGGCTGGCGGGGCTTTCGTAATCTCGGCACAGTCGGGCAAAGACAACGAACGTCAGGACGAAAAGATAAAATATCGTTCGAGCATTCAGGTTGCCGACGACAAGAACGAGAAAGAAGAGTCCGAAGAAGCCAACGAATCGTCAGAAGATGACGAGGCGAACGAGACAGGCGAAAAGGGCGAGGCTAACGAGTCGGAAGTCGAAGATCAGGCCGAGGTCGCCGAAAGCGCACGCCTTCAATCCATGGCGACGATTACCCCCGAACAAGCGAAAAGTGCCGCACTAGCGCAGGTTCCGGGAACTGTCGTGAAAGTTGAACTCGAAAACGAAGACGGCAATGTCGTTTACGGCGTCGAGATCAAAACCGCCGACGGCGAGCATGACGTAAAAGTCGATGCTGGAAATGGCAAAGTCTTGCATGCTGAGAAAGGCGACGGTGAAGACGACGATAACGACTAAGGCTCTAGGCCAGTAGTTATCAAATCAAGGGGAAATACGGTTTGTGGCTTCGGCTGCAAACCGCATTGAGACCCCTGAAGCAAAATTAGATGAATTGAATGAAAAAATAAGCCGGAGGCTAAACGACAATGAATAACAATCAAGGAAATAAAAGAAAGCAAGGGACAACCCGAATGACGATGTTGCGCGGCGGTTTCATTGCCGCGCTGATGGGGATTACAATAATCGGTATTTCCGCATGTTCGACGCAAATACCTGCGAACCGGACACAGACCCCGCCGTCATCGCCGATGGCGCAGGCTTCGCCACCGGCAAAATCAACAGTAGTCAGCAACGTGCCGAAACCGCTCGAAGAGATTGGGCACTTCAGCGAAAACATCTACGACATGGCAAAGCTGAACGACTGGGGTAAGGCGATGGCTGATTTGAGCAGCCTCAAAAAAGCCCTCGAAGGTCTTAAAACAGATCCTGCAACCACCAAGATCGATACGGTCGAAGTTGCATCGACGCTTTCAAAACTGGAAAACGCAGTTTCTAGGAAAGATCGCTCTACAGCGATGCAGAACTCAAATCGCATTACAATGATCGCCGCAAAACTTACTGCCTCATTTAAACCACAAGTGCCTGCTGAGGTTACATTGCTCGACTATTACGGGCGCGAATTGGAGATATGGGCTGCGGCGAAAGATCAGACAAAGCTGAATAACGTAGCAAAAGATATAAGGCAAACCTGGGACAAATTGTTTCCAACCATTGAGTCGCACGGAGGCTCTGTTGAGGCGAAAACCTTCGGAGCTTTGGTTGAAAAGATCGAAAAGGCAAAAACACCGAGCGATTTCGCACAGCTTGCAACCCCAATATTGGATGAGGTTGACAATTTGGAAAAGGTCTTCACGAAGTAAAGCTTTGATTCATCTTCAATTCGGTCACGCTAGTAGCGACGACGATAACGACTAAGGCCCTAGGCCAGTAGTTGTCGAATCAAGGGGAAAATACGGTTTGTGGCTTCGGTTGCTAACCGTTTCTTATTGTTCGTGGCAAAATCAAAGCCAGTCTCAAAATAGTTTCCCGCGTTAATCTTCTGTTTATTTTCATTTAGTTATCCTGTTCGTGAACTCGCGATAATGGCGAGTAATTTACGAAGGAGATAATTAAATGAACACTCGATCAATTACAAAATTCGCCCTCTTTTCTTTTCTGATCCTTGGCGTGTTTGGACTTTCGGTTGCAAACGTTTCTGCTCAAGAGAAAGAACGCGGAGAGAAAAATGAACGCGGCGAACGTGAAAGCAAGGCAAGCTCTAAGCTCGCAAAGAAGGCGAAGATTACGCTTGCACAGGCTCGCGAGATCGCCTTGCGCGAAGACAATGGCAAGGTCGAGAGCGAGGAGCTCGAGAAAGAGCACGGCAAGCTCGTTTACTCGTTCGACATCCGCAACGCAACCGGCACTATCACCGAGATATGGGTCGATGCCAAAACCGGCAAGGTCGTCCATAAATCAGAGGAGAATGCCGAAGCCGAAGCCAAAGAGAAAGCTGCGGACATGAAGAAAAAGGGGAAAAACTAGCGCCACTCGGAATAGGGCGGTCTTTTAGATCAGCAGCATAAGAAAGTCCGCCCATTCCAATATTTGATCTGGAGATAGAAATGAAAACAACAGTCTCAGCTTTAACCTTCCCGCTTTTCGCCCTGATTCTAGTGTTTTCGACGTATCCGGTACATTCACAAGGCGGGCCTCCAATGATAACGGACGATACCGAGACCGTGCCAAAAGGACGCTGGGAAATAAACACCGCATTTACTATCGAACGAGGCTTTGACGGGCGACTATTCGGAACGCCGCTCCTCGACATCAACTACGGACTAAGTGAACACACTCAACTCAAGGTCGAAATACCCTGGCTGGTGCTGCACCGCAACGGGCAACGACGTCAGAGCGGTTTGGGCAATACAAATATCGGCGTTCGCTGGCGCTTTCGCGATGAGAAGAAAAATCAGCGTGTTGCTATGTCGATCTATCCACAGATCAGCTTTAACAATCCAACATCGTCGGTTCGTCGCGGCCTTGTTGAGAAAGGTCCCGAGTTCCTTATGCCGCTGCAATGGCAAACAAAGGTTGGGAAATTCGGCGTCGGCGGTGATGTCGGCTACCGTTTCAAGCGCGGGCCGGACGACCTGACCTATGGCTTCATCGTTGGCAGGGCGATCAACGATTTGTTTGAGGTAATGGCCGAGGTTCACGGCACAGGGCCAAGGGCGAGGCTCAGCCAAAGCGAAGTCGTTTATAACTTTGGAACGCGGGCTAGACTAAACAAGCATTTGACGCTCCTGCTGTCAGCCGGGAAGAGCATTCGGCGAAACCACGATCCGCGTTTTATAGGTTATGGCGGTATTCGCGTCGACTTTTGATTTCGCAATAAAAGAGGAAGAAATGAATACAGAATCTAAAAAGCTCATTAGCAAAGTACCCCACATCACGGTGATCTTCTGGATAGTCAAGATCTTCGCTACAACACTCGGCGAAACTGGTGGCGATTCACTTTCGATGTCGCTCGATCTTGGCTATCTGCTAAGCACGGGAATTTTCGCATTGGTCTTTATCGCGGCCGTTGCGGTTCAGATAAAGGCGACGAAGTTTCATCCTTATCTTTACTGGCTCACAATCGTTGCAACAACAACAGTCGGCACGACAATGGCTGACTATGCAACCCGAGATATGGGCATCGGTTACACCGGCGGATCGGCGATCTTGCTCGCCTGCGTAGTTGCATCGCTGCTCATCTGGCGTTGGGTTATGGGAACGGTTTCGGTCGAAAGCGTGAACACGCCAAAGGTTGAAATATTTTATTGGGTGACGATAATGTTCTCGCAGACATTGGGCACAGCTCTCGGTGATTGGTTCGCTGACAGTTTGGATCTTGGCTATCTCGTGGCCGCTGCAGTTTTCGGAACCGCGTTGCTTATAACGTACCTGTTCTATCGCTTCACAAACGCATCGCGCGTCGTCCTTTTCTGGGTTGCATTCATCCTTACACGACCACTCGGCGCCGTCGTCGGCGACTTCCTCGACAAACCTCTCGACCACGGCGGCCTAAACCTAAGCCGCTTCACAGCGTCGGCCGTTCTGCTCGCCCTGATCGTTGCATTTATCTACGTCTTTCCGCAAAAAGCCGCAGAGGAAGGCCATTGAAGAGTGCCCAGACCGACAGTTAAATTTGCTCCGGAGTGCAGTAAACGGCGCGGCTCGTACCGCTCTCAAGTTCAAAGTAGACCGCAGACCGTCGGAGATCCCTGGTGAGAAGCATGGCTGAAAGTGTTTCGACCATCTCAACCGCCACTCGCTGATTCACGTTCAGGCTTTGTTCACCAAGGCGAACGCGTTCGGGACACGACAAATCACGCTTGGTTTCAATTCTTTCTGGTTCAAGAAGATCGGGGTGCTGAAGCGACGGTGCCGGGAGTGCCCGGCAGATACTAGTTCCCGTGAAGTACTGCTCTGGCTTTAACCGTTTGGTCGTGGAACCGAGTAACACTTGGCCGGATGTCTTCCCGTTTCCGCCGTCTATCCACCAGGCTCGCGAAGCATCACCGTAACTTCGAAACTCATCAAGTGCTCGATGCATCTCTCGTCGAGCAAGGTAATTATCGACGCAACCGACGATGATCGTCAGATTCCGGTAGTCGCTATTCGAGCTTTTAAGATGTTTGTCGGGATCAAACTTCTCACAGGAAAAGCTTGTTTCTATTCCCCAAGCCATAGAAACTCGTTCCGCTAATGTCTGTGCCTTGTACCGCCCAACTTCAGCGAAGCAGAAATTGCTGCGCGGAATATTTCCGTTCTCTACAACGTCCGGGTCAACGATCAGCATTTCAGCGGATTTGTTCTGCTGCTCCTTTAGTTCGAAGATCAATCGGGCTAGAGCAGGAACGACGAAAGAACCTGTTCCACCGGCACCGACAACGACGAACCGAAGGGTGTTGTATTCGACCGGCATTACAACTGTAGCGTTCGAGAACCTAAGATCGATATCCATCACAACATCATCTGAAGCAAAGCTTCGACTTCATTCAGATCGACAACGCCACACGGCAATTGTCCGACCCAGGAAAAGGGAATAGGAACAAGATGATCATAGATCCCGCAGCGGAATCTGATCTTTGGTTTATCGTGGACGTCTGCAATGAGCCCGAAGACGCGGAACTTTCCCGATTCGTCGCGGTCATCTGCAGTACTGAACTGGTATGCCCCATCTGGGTGCGTATGAATCTCGATGCAGGCCTCGGAGTATTCGGGCCGTCTATCATCGGCGATGGTCGAGGCATATGTCCTGTCCCTGCTCGACGTACTCCACTGCCACGCGTATCGCTCGCTATCCCAGTAGACAAGATAAAGTTCTTCTCTAAAATTCTCCTTCGAGTTGGAGATCCGGGCGTGTTTGCAAATTTCGTCCCATACCCGACTTGGCACCTTCGGCTTATGCCATCTAATACCTAGAAATCCGGTTGGAAGGCCCTTTATCTCTCTGAAAAACAGAGGAACTGAAACCGTAAATTCCTCACGCTGAGATCTTAGAAGCACGCCGTTGCCGGCAAGAAGATACTCGTAAAGAATTGCTTCTACCGGCTCGAATCGTTCTTTTGCGATCCGATGGCCGATAAACTCGTTTCGTCTGTCCATACTTCATTCAGAACCGCAAGTCGTACCTTCGCTGTTCAACGATCGTTTCCCATGCGTCGTCGATCGTGGTACTTGATAAGAGCAGTTCAGACTTCGGAAACTTCTTCCCTTTGTCAGCCGCCAGTTTCCAAAGAAGTTCGCGTACATCGTGTGGTTCGGAGAGGCATCGCTCGCTGGCGTGGTCCGCATTGAACGGCGTGTCGAAAATTAGTTTCCAAACTTCGCTGAGTGTAGAAGGATGGGTCTCAGGAACTTCATTCTTCCCGAAGCAGATCTTGCCTGAACTAATATTTGGCAGCGGGGCGACAGCAAGGCCGGTGTTAGCCGATATATGAGATGATGGCGCGGCCCAGAGATAATATTCCCGTCCTCTACCGAGAAGGATGAGAGGGGGCAAAGGAACTGAGAGTTCAACAAGTCCCTTTTCATGAAAGACAACGATTATCTTTCGTATTGCGGCGGGCTCGTACGAGAGGATCGCGTTGCCTTCGGGAGCCTCGCGGTAACGCAGAACCCGTTTACCAAGCCATCCCGTATCTGTATGAACCTTTCGAAACGCTCTAGCCACTTGGTCACTCGAAAGAGCCTTCAAAGACACAGATGATTCTTTAAGATCGGCAAAGAGATATTGACCGGGCAGGAAATACAGTGCGGCGGATGCATCGGCAGGCATTTGCATGTTGTTATTCATCGCTTACCTTTGCCTCTCCGACCCGACCTTCCCAGTATTCCAGAATGAAATAAGCTCACTAAAGAACCTCTGAGCATCTTCTTCGATCCTTTTATCCAACTGTTCGAGATTTTTGAAGTACAGGCTTGCGGCCTGATACGCCTCGGTCAACCAGTCAACCGTTTCTCTGTCCCATTCAAAGAACTCCGGATATTGGCAGTTCGTAACGTCTAGCCAGGGATTACCGGTGGAGTGATCGACCAGGCGGATCAGATCGCTGAAAGGTTTTGCTTTTGCCCCGCGCGTTTCCTTCCAGATATTTGCATGTGCCGTCTTGATCGGAGGCAGTGACTCTTTATCAACTCCGTACTCTTCAGAAAAGTAATTCCAGATCTCATCATCTTCATTGAAATAGAACATCAGGCCCGCGAGATAACTGTCCCGCAAGTGTGCGAAGTCAACTTCTTCACAGCAAAGGTCGAAGTTCAGCGGCGGTATGGCAAATCGTTCTAGTTCTGACTCAGGATCGTCATGCCAGTATTCGAGCAGTGGAAAGCGCTTGTCATTTATAAGCTGAAAGAACTCGTTCGTACGTTCGCTGTACGCCTTAAAATGACCTGCTCTATACAGGCTCCTTGTGGATTGTTCCCACTCCTTCGGAAACATCTCGATATAAAGCCGGAATTTGTGCTGTTCCGATACGACTCTGGATACGGTTTCGCATGCAAATATGGCGTTGTGGCTCTTTGCTTTAAATCGAAGATATTCGAGCGAACCGACCAATCGTTCGTCAAAGCCAAAAATTACCTTTCCGTTCTCGGCCGTCGCCAATCCTAGTCCGGTCATGGAGCCTCCATACCTCAGAATCCAATCGGAACATAGTCGATCGCTGATGCCGGGCTCTTCTGAAACCCCTTTCGATGGGATTCGATTGTTTCGATCTCCTGAGTGCCGATGGTCAGGATGTTCTCGGCCTCGCTTACTTCCTCGACGCTCAAAAGTTCAGTAGCCTCTCGCTGCATTAAGCGTTCGGCAAGAATGATCGCCGGATTGATCTGCTCGTTCTCAGCCCGCAATAATTCGAGGGGCGCTTCATCAAGAAGCATAGCCTTTATGCTGCGCTCGTTTGACGATGGTGACACTGAGCTTGCCGTCCTTAACCTCACGCGTGATGTTCGCGTTCTCGATCGAAGCGAAATGCGGCTGAAGCACAACCTTAAGTGTCTTATCTTCCTGTGCGAGAGATGAATCCAGTTCGAAGGTCTGACCCTCGATCTTTATCGTCGCCTTCGGATCGGTCACCGGAGTTGGCGCATCCGTGCTTTCCGATGATTCCGTTTCGGCGCCGTTCGCGGTTTCCGGCGTACTTTCATCCGGAGGCGTATTAGTTTCGTTTTCCATAATTTTCTATGAGGCGAAAAGTGACTGCTGGTCCTTCGCTGGTTCCTGCGGGATCGCACTTGAAGTTGAAGTTGTATCGGAACTCGTGACCGCTTGCTCGGAAGTATTATTTGGATTTTTCGCAGCAGCGTTGGGACTTCGCTTTTTGGTTGCCGCCTGCGCCTTCTTCATCTTCTCGGCCGCCATTAGAGGAAGTGAGTTTCTGTACTGTTCGAGAGCCGTCGATATCGGATCAGACAGATTGAACTCACCACTTTCATTACACCTGTTCATGAATGTGATCTGCGGAGCAAACTCATGTGAACGCACACTGACAATGCAGTCTCTCGAACCATTTGATTCGGGCAGCAGTTGGATCACGGCCGTTACGGTGCAGGCGTCAAAGTTATAGGGTTCCTTTTCAGACAAAACGACCGACCTTACGAACTGTTCAGTACCGATTATGTCGTCTGGGACGGCTTCATCGGTTGAGTTCATCAACGGAGCAGTTTCAATGACTGCCTCGACACCAGTAGCCGATAGAATCGAATCGTGCTCTTGCGCTTCCCCGGTGGTGATACCCGCGTCCGAACGCGGAATGGAATTCTGTTCTGCACTTTGGTCACCCGTTGGCTCTGCGATTCCAAATGGTTCCGAAGGTCTCAATATCGAAATGATCTCTTCCTCGCATTCCGGCTTGCATTCGTTTGCATAGGATGGTCGATCAGAGCCTGATTCTTCAGGATGGACGATACCGAGAAACTCGTCGTTTGACTCGGCGAATTCAGTCTTCACATCGGTGTTCAGTTCAGCAGACATTGATGCTACGTTTGCGACCGTGTTTTCAATTGTACGCGGAGTCGCTTGCTGAATTGGAGCGGATGTCCTCGGAATGGTTTCGCGTTCGATATCTCGGAGCCTTTCGAGAAACTTGCTCAGGAAAATGTTCCGAATTGTTAATTCTTCATGCGACCGAGTCATGTACTCAGCACCTTTCCAGAGCTCCAATCCGATCTGCTGATTCGTCTGCCCGCTGCCTTGAAATCCCGCGTTCTGATGTACTTCAGACGCGAGTGTTTGGGCAGTAAAGATCAGTTGGTCGATTTTCTCGCGATTATCAAGAGTAATGAACGAACCGCCATTCAGAATTTCCATATCTCTATCTCCACAGTCCTATCTACCGCTCTTTTTTGTTCCCCAACCATCGTCAAACGAAAAGAGAAAGGTTCGCGAAACCTCGCAAACCCTTCTGCCCAATTAACCTTCGTTTCGTTTTACGCCGCAGCCGCAAGTGAGCCGGATGCGTTTGACGACGTCACAAACCGTTCCTGATTCTTTTTCAGAATGCGGGAGATAGTTGAATGAGTGGTGTTGATCGAACGCGCGGCCCGGCGCAGATTTCCGTTTGAGCGTTTTAGGGCGTGTTCGACAAACATTGCGGCGGCCTTGATGTACACGCTATCAAGATCGTCTGTCGCCGGGTCGAGTGTGACGGTCAGGTAGTTGTTTTCCTTTTCGTCAGCTGTTTCTAGTTCGGAGCGGAATCTGGTCTCTCCACTTAGCATACTGTTGACGACCTGAAGAGTGATCGCCGGTTCGTCAATGGTTTCGACTGCAAGGCGGGTTGCGAAATTTCTAATCTCTCTGTAGTTCCCCTTCCATTCGAGTTCCTGGATCGCTACAAGAACTTCTTTTTCGATTTGTAGAGGCTCCTCCAGCCCTATTGTGCCTCTATCGGTCTCTAACTGGTCGAGGAATGTCTCAACAATTCTTTCCTTTTGATAACGAAGCGGCAAGGTTTCAAGCTGAAGAATATTCAGACGGTCGAAGAGATCGGCCCTAAATGTCCCGTTCTTGACCATTGATCGGAGATCTCTTGAAGTCGCAGCAACAACCCGCACATCAATTTCGCGTTCCATCGTTCCGCCAACCCGACGAATGCGTCTTTCTTCGACCGCTTTCAGAAACTTCGCCTGAAGTCCAAGCGAGAGTTCTCCGATCTCGTCGAGGAAGAGTGTTCCGCCTTGTGCGGCTTCGAACAAACCCGCTTTCGCAGCGATTGCACCGGTGAATGCACCTCGCTCGTATCCAAAAAGCTCTGACTCCAAAAGTTCAGACGTAAAACTGGCGCAGTTGACGCTTACAAAATCTCGTTTCGACCTGGGACTAAGATCGTGCATTTGGTGGGCAATGGTTGTCTTTCCAGTGCCTCTCTCCCCCGTAATGAGGACGTAATGCGGAACTCTGGCGAATAGGACGATTTTTTCATCCAAGATTGACCTTCCCTTGAAAGCACAGTCATCAACATAATTATCGGCCATAAGGTAACTTCTCCCACGAACAACTTTCGGCTTGCAGAGCTGTTTCGGCTACAAATCCGGTCTTTCCCTGCGAGAAAAACCCGATTCACCCTTTCGATAGTTAAGCCTGCATAACTAAAAACCCGCGATAAACGCGGTGGTTACCTTTTATATACCTTTTTTTTCTGATTTTTTTTTACATCGCGAATGTTTCGTTTATTAGCGGAATGCCGTTCTGATCTACAAACACTTTCGCGGAGCCGCCGAGACTGGTCACGGATTCGAGAGCTGGTTCGATAAGCCATTCTGGTAGGATTACAGGTTCCTGTTTTGTGAGTTTCTCGGTTGCGGCCTGTAATTCCGGAAGAAACGATATGCTTGTCGATTCGGGCGGATAAAGAAGCAAGACCCTTTCGAGAGCGAGCCACGGCAACTCCTCCGGCAAGAAAAATCTCTGCTTTCCGTGCTGAACAATATTGACAAGGCCCATTCCCCGCAATTCGCGAATCTGTTCAAAGGTCGAAGGACAAATCTCTGTAAGAAGTTGTCCCTGGAACCTTGCGGAACGCACCGTGATATCGCCAATCAGATCGACGCTGTTCTTCTCGAAATCGACAACACGCAACACCTCGTTCGCGGTCGTTGGAATACTCGAACGGAGGCCAAAGTGCTGCCGAATATCTCTAAGCCATTCTTCGGAGATTTTTACTCCGACCAGTCGCGTACCACCATCTGTTGTGGTCCGAACTATATTCAACGCGTCGTGACTAAGCGTTTTCAGATATTTCCATATAGGAAGCAATGCACCGCTAAGGATGTGTACGGTCCTGTTCTCAAATTCAGGTATCTTGTTCTCTTCCTCGATCCACCAGTCTTCCGCTCTGGTCTTCGGGACTATGCGATACCGTTGATTCAACTCGTTCTCGCGAAGATAGGCTACATTGCGGCCGAAAGGCTTTGTTATCGAGAACATCTGATACCGCTCCCCTGTTTCTGGATCGGTATGGGACAATGTTTTTCTCACCGCTATGAACGATCCGTCTCGCCGGTCCTGATAGAACTGATGTATCTCGCTGGCCGCCATGTCCAGATATCTGGCCGGCGTCGTTGCGACTTTAAGTTCCAATTTGTAATAAACCGTCTTTGCTCCGGTCAGGGGATCTGAATTAAGAACCTGGGGCGATCCCGAGATGACGACTGACATCGCTTTCAGGTCTTCCATCCCATCATCGAGCTTTCCTTTCTGTTTTAGATATTCGATTGTTTCGAGGAATGTTGAATAGAAATAGTCGAAGAGAGCATTCTGCCGGTCCACCTCAAGCGAAAGCAGCCTGTTTAGGAATCGAGGGATATTGGTCTTCTCGCTGTCGGGGATCTGCTCGTCACCATCGACCGTTTTAACAAGCCCCATATCCCTCAGCGCCTGTTTCGGATCATCGAGCCCCTCGATCTCCCGGCCTTTCATGATGCCAGTGAGTACAACACTTAACGCCGAACGCCCTTCTCTCGATTCAAGGTTATATTTATCAAGATTACCGGCCTTTTCGGCACGGCGGTCGCCCTTTGTAAGGGCTCCCATATTACCAAGCCTTCGGGCGATAGTTGAGGAGAATCTTTTCTCACCGCCGAGTTCCGTGAAGACGAGCAGGTAGACTGGCGGTGCGACCTGTCCTGTGCGATGAGTACGCCCGAAATCCTGGATCTGTTTATCGGCGGACCATTTTAGCTCCGCAGCGATATGGAGACGTCTCTGCTGATTCCCAACGGACTTGCCTGCATGAAGGCTGTCCCCTGTCGATGCCACTTCGGACATGACCGCGATCCGTTTGTCACCATTCTGAAAAGCATTCTTTTCATGCAGGTTGATAAGCTTTGAAGGGACACCAGCGAGTTGTCGCGGCCGATACTCCAATGTGCCATTCGCTGTTCGGATCAAGCGTTTCTTCCGACCGGTCATCTCTGCAATATTCTCTACCCCGAAGTAATTCACGAGTTGATCAAGCGGATGCTCAGGAACTTCCAGAATTGAAAGCTTATCCAATAGCTCGGCTCTTAGTTGCAAAGCTGCACGACTCTCAACCTGCTCGCCGTTTGCGTCAACGAGAGGGATGTATTCTATAGTTCCGCTATATGGATTGGTTCTTTCCTGGAAGCACGCGGTCGGGAAACAATTTGCGACGAGTCGTGTAAGAGTTTCTCTTGGACTAAAATCGAGGCTATCGATAGCCTCTTCCTGATCCGCCGCCCGCTCTATCTGCTTCTTGGTCTGGCTCTCACCCGTGCCCGTTATCGACACCACAATGGACTCTTTTCTGCCGAGAGCACCTTCGATCTCTCGGATAAGAGTCGGCACCTTAAATGCCGTGATCAGATTGCGAAAGCAGCGTTGATGCTCAGCCCAGAATTGATTTAGAGCACTGCTTCGGGTCGCCTTGCCGGAGTTGGTTAGATCAAGGGCTCGATGAATATTGCGAAAAACTTCCTGCCAGCCTTGGGCCATATTGTCGTACATCATTCGCTGAGCGGGAGTGAGTTTATGAATGACCTCACGAAATTCGACCGACAGGCCCGACTCGGGATCGGTTCCCATACTTAGGTTGCCGCATAGGTATCGTCCCATCGCCTTAAGGTCGCGGCATACCATTTCCAGCGCCCCGACACCGCCAGACTCGATTTCTTCGGCGAACTGTTCAAACCCTAGCGGAAAGTTAGTCCCCTCGCCCCATAAACCAAGCCGCGACATGTAAGCGAGATGTCTAACCTCACCCGCCGAGGTTGCAGAGGAATAGACAACTCTCACATCCGGGAACTTCTCAGGATTCTGGATCTCAAGTACGGCTGCTCCGGTCTGTGTCGATTTGCCGCGGTCGTCGGCAAAAGCGTACTTAGCCTTGTGCCCTTCATCGAAGATCACGACTCCGGTGGGTCCAAGCCATCGTGTAATTTGATCGAGCCGTTTATTGCCCTTTTTCGATCTGGCTATTAGCGATCGATACGTGCAGAAAACTATTCCTTCATGAATGTCTATCTCCTGATCGGCTGTAAAGTCATTGATTAGCCTGATCGGTGGCGTCAGGCCAAGTCGTTTGAATTCATCGGAAACTGCTTCGATAAGATCCGCCTTTACAGAAAACCAAACAGCCCGCCGTCTTCCCTGAAACCAGTTATCGAGAACTATTCCAGCTAATGTCGCAGTCTTACCCGTTCCGGTTCCGTCTCCGATGCTGATGCCCGCTCGCGATCCGTCCGCCAGCGTCTGCTCGTGCGCCTGTCCAGCGTAGACTATTCGCTCCACCTGCATGGCCGATAGCTTTCCCGTTTCAGATAGACATCTCGGCAAGCGTGGCCGGTACCGGATCGGCGGTGGTTCGACGTTGGCAAGACCGGGTGGTTCGACGATCACTCCCGGATGTGGCGAACCACCGGTAATAAATCGCGGCGAGTAAACTTGAATTTCGAGATCATCTTGGGTTTGTTCTACTGTTCCCGTCCCATTACTCGGAATTAGTACAGTCGCAGGAAGCCCTTCCGAACTTCGTTCTTGAATGGAATACATTGCTTTTTCTATTGATCAAAAACGGAGATCTAACGAAATGGATTGTTCAAAGGCATCCTCGACCGACCGAGCAGCAATATGCGGAACCGCTTCAAGGTCGGACATCGAAGGTGAATCGATCATGAGCGACTTTGTCCCGAGAATGAGCGTTGTCTTGACGCTCGTGCCGTTGCCGTAGAACTCCCGCCCGGGCAGTTCGATGGAGGCTTTTACCTGTATTTCAGGGGAAAGATATTCCCAGAACCGATTTCCACTGTGGGATTTCGGAGAACCGCTCTCACCAAGGATCACCGCGAATCGCCCGCCTTTCTTTAGCCTTCGTAATGCCGATTCGATATGACGAAAGCCGAAGTCCCGACTGTTATTTTTCACGCGGCCGCCAGTCGAAGAAAATGGCGGATTGGCGAGAACGATGTCGGGAAGTAGATCCTCAGGCAGACGATCGTCGATGAACTCTGCATCGAAACAATATGGCTGGAACCCCAACGCCAAAGCGGAGCCTCTCCTCCTAGGGTCGATCTCATTAGCTATCAGTTTGGCTCCAGAAGCAGACGCCCATACCGCAAGACAACCCGTACCACAGGAAGGTTCGAGCCCTGTCTCGCCCTGCTTAATGTTCAAAAGATAGGCGGCTAGATACGCAATCGTTGCCGGCGTCGAGAACTGTTGATAGGTGATCTGAGTTTCACTTCTCCACGTCTGCGTTGGAAGTCGTTTTTGTAAAGGTCTTACGACAGCAGAGACTGCTTCGATTGGATCCGTTGATGCGAGCAGATCGGGCCCGTACTTTTTCAGAATAAGTAGGTTCAACGCAGTTTCAGCTATCTCGTGATAGATATGAGCATCGACGTTGAAATCAAAGACACCACTTTCCTTGCAGATCTCAATAAGTTCTTTGTTGGAGATCTTTCGATCGCCATCAATTATGCCTGCGACTTGTTCGATTAGATCTCGGAATGAGGTATAGGAAACGGTTGGCTCGCACATGACGCAAACTGTCAGCCGCTAATTTCTTATGGCGAGATTCCAACGAATTGATGGCTAGCCTCTTCGAAACATTCAGGAGTTAGCAATCCAAGCCATTCGGAAACTTGCAGATATTTAAGAGAGGCTCCCGCGATCAGAGCATCGTCAATTCCTTTGAAATGTCTATCCCATGCGAGAATTTTTATGGGTGCGTCGCAGGACAAGAACTGCTGTTCCCGAATTCGCAGAGTGAGTAATGATGCCATTGCTCTCGCTACATGTGGATTTGTGAAGCAATCTGCGTCGAATGCGATTTCCAGAATCCTTCGCCGCGCGACTTTAACAATTTCCTGATGCGACGTTGCGACTCCGCCATTGGCGACGACATATCGATCCCGCAAGAAGTGCTGGGCCGCCACAGCTTTGAAGACACCTTCGGTAACAAGCACCGTCCTAGTCGTATTTCCTGTAAAACCCACGGAGCCTTCGTAATGAAGCGGCGTTCCAGAACTACATCCTTCACGCTTTCCGATCGACGACAGCCATTTATACTTTCCGGGCGTATTCTTAGTCTTTCCGATAGCTTTGATCTGGCAGGCCTGAATCAAACCGTTCGAATCTAAGAACGGAATCAAAAGAAGGTCATCATCATAGTCGAAATCACTACCAAGTCGCAGGATTCCATTCGATCCCTGCCAGAATCCTGGTACACCTTTGAAGGTTGGAATAGCTCTTGTCTCTCTTACGAGTAACTTGATAAGCGATAGAGCTAAAGCGTGCCTGTCGACAACTAATTTTGGCAATATTCCGAAGCTTTCGACGCCATGACCTTGAATCGTTAACCATTCGTTGCCGAGGATTCCATTGCCGTTCTCAGGTAAGGGCGAAAGCTTAATTAGGCTCTGATAGATCTTATTCCTGACTTCGAGGGAGGCTACACAAGGTGGTTTCGAGCGAGACAGATGTTTTTGTGGCAGAGCATGACGGATTCTTGATGGGCTCCGAAAATCGTGATAAAAAATTCCCCAACCTTTGCTGCTAAGTCTGTCGGCGTTTGTCACGGAACGAGCACAGAACGCGATGTTGTGATCTTTAGTCGTGCTGCACCAGTCCGGTTTTCCGCAAATTCGGCACGGAGATCTTCTCGAGACTCGCTGGTATCCAGTCATCATAACTTTCCAGCGTTTCCTACCGCTTCTTTGTTATTTCGTAGCTGCGTTAGTTAGGCAGATTAAGGTAACATCTACTGCTTTGCGGAGGCCTAAGTGCAGGAAATCTATTGGGGAAAAGGCCCAACCCTTACAGTGGCCGTAAACCCTCGCAACTCTTTGCTGATAAACTGTTTTGCCCATATTCCCACCAACACTCCCGTAGGAAAAAGTACTGTTTTTTTCCTACAAGAATAAGGCTACATCATCTCAATTGACTTCAACGTAGACTCACCACGCTGTTCTGGTGTATCGCGACATTTGTCATTGACAAATGTCACTTTACACCGCATCACTAATAGTGATGGATAAGCGACAGCAGCCACATATTAAAAAACTTGGAGTCTTCACGCTCGCTCAGGGCAAGGCTGCGGGAATTAGATGAAGGGCTATCGAATCGTCACAGTCGAACGGGCGGTGCTGGAGGCTCTAAAATTTATCACGAAAATAGGAGAACGAACGGCCATTAAAGCCGCCAGAGAAGCTCTTGCAACAAGAAAGACCACGGAAGCAAAGCTTGTAAAAGCAGCAAGAGAACTTGAGCTTGAATCGGTACTGGCCAAACATTTAGAGGTCATCGTGCCATGACCACCAAAGCGCAAACTTCAGTGCGGCAAAGGCTCATAAACCTGAATGTTGAGATCGGTGTGCCGTTTCAGAATTTGGAAACGGCTTTATACGAGGGCATCCGCCAGGGCTATCGAGCGGGAACAGGCGCGATCTACAAGCGAGGGCTGCGTCTCCCACACCGCAGCCCTCTTTCGGACAGCACATCTTCGGGCGAAGAGTAACTGGCCGAACGATCATCTTACTACATTTATGTAAGTTATAACCTTTTCCGCTAGTATTTTGGCTTCATCTCTTCCAGCCGCCTGTCCATATCGCGGAAAAAGCCGGTCACAACTGTTGAAACCATCCTTAGCCGGGCAGCCTCCGTCGCCGCTGTTTGATTTATCAATGCGGCTTCAGTTCGGCCTTCAAAGTTGAGTTGATTTGATACTTTCTCCATGTCGGCCGAACGTCGAATGCCGGAAAGCTGGATTCCGGCACCTTGTCTGGTGCTTGAAGAGGCGATCGAACTTCCCGTATTGAAAGCCTGCTTGCTTTGCAACGCCTGCGTTTCGAGCGCCTGATTGATTTCACCCTGATAGACATTGCTCGCCTCTACCTTCGTGTCTCCGACGATGCCGGTGTTGTTGTTTTGAAGTGCGATGTTACTTCTGGTCGTTGAGTCCATCTGCTTGTTTACTTCTTGAATAGGATGCTTATTTCTCGACCAGTCAAAAAGTTCCTGACCCGTGCGTATCGGAACGGAAGTTCCGGCGATCGAGGAGCCGCCGGGGGTGAATTCGTAGGTCTTCATCCCAAATCGCTCAAGGTTGCCCTGACCACGCAGTTCTACTTCCTTCATTCCGTCGATGGTTCGAGCTTCTTTAGTTCCTTGAGCTTCCGCTAACGTTCCTGCGATCTCCCGCTTGGTTGCCGCTGCACTGCTGCTCAGGCCATAGTTCTTGGTCGCCTCGGCCAGCAATGTCTGCGTCACCTGATTTGCCCGGATTTGTCCCAAACTGGTGGTAAGGCCGCCTTCGACTCCGGCAACGGATGACACCAATCGGGCGTCCGTTGATTGGTTTGCGGCCTCTAGGGATTTTCTTGCGGCCGTCTGCTCGGCATTGTAGATGCCCTGAATTTGGGTGTTTTCGGCTTGTCGATTGATGGCGGCTCCCGCAACTAATCCGTATGTCTCAAGCGCCGTTCCGATACTCGAAAGCATCCAGCCCATCGAGATCTGAGAGACACTCTCATAGACCTGACCTCGCAGAACTCTGTAACTGAGCCACGGAACGAGAATGAAACAGAGGCTGGAAACGAAGAACAACGCAGTGACGATCAGAGCACTTGAAGCTGGATCATAGGCACCGTTGGTTATGATCTTCGCGGTTACTGGATCAAGAGAAAATGTACTCTCCCCGTTGTAGATAGAAAGCGCAAGAACGCCGAGGCCATAGCAAACATATAGGGTCACTTCCTTTACTATCGGAAATGCAAGCGCAAAAGTAGCTACGCCCCAACAGAATGGATAGAACATCTGGGCGGCAAATTTCTCGTCAAAACCAAAAGCTGCGAGGACGGGCGCGGCGAGTTTCAGTCCTATTAAGATAAATAGCCCCGCGATCGCAAGAAAGAGTCCGCCGAACTTGATGATGTTCTGTCCGATCACCATAAATGTGAACATACGGGGCAGACTCCAGCCAAGGATATTAAGTTCACCGGTAATGTCCTTTACCGTCGATTCCTTATCCATAATGATGCCGACAAGTCCGGGCTCGCCGTTCGGAAGTCGCTCTGCGAGCAATGAATTAGGATCCTCGACTGCAAAGTTTGCTTTCACAAACTTTTTCATCTTGTCGTCGAATTCTGTCACTAGCGAACGGTTGTAAGCCCGGATAGGACGGGCGAAAAACTTACCCGTTATCGTAAGGCCATCAATGATGAACGGGCTCGCTCCGATCAACACCATGAAAATGATCGAACGGATCGCCCAGGCAACGAGTTGCTCGGGTCCAAGGCCGCGGTTGTCATGGAACCGGCGAATAAAAGCAAAGATCAAGACAAAACTCGCTATGATCCACGCAAGAAACATAAGGATCGGCATGAGCGGCTTTATGATCGTATTGAGAACGGACTGAAATAGCCATTCCTGTCCAGTCCGCATGAGATTCTTGATCTGTTCGCTAAAACTGGGTGCAGGCGGTTTTGGCGGAACAACTGGGCCGGGAGACGGTGTCGCAATCGGGTTCGCGGGGTATCTATTCTCGAATTCGCGAAGTGCCGGTGCCGGACTCCCATCCAGCGGCGGCATAAACGGAGAATCCGAGTTGATCGTCATTATTAGGTCATTCGCCGTCACAGGCTGTCCGTTCATCGTTCCTACCGGAGTCTGGCCCTCGACGCGAGGAGGGCGCGGCCGGGTTTGCCCGGCCGCTGTATCGGCGAGGAGGTATGGCGAGACGAGGTAGGCGAGAACGATTAGAGCTGTCGCTAAAGCGTGGCGAAATGGAGTCGCGTTTCTCATGGCTTTGTTTGTTCTATTTCTTTAGATTCGATCGTTTTGGCGGTTATGGAAGGGGACTTTCATAGACGTCGTCATTCCATACTTCATAGCGTTCGAGTTCGCGAAGAAACTCGTCCGAGGCTCGGGTGATCCCGGTCATCATCTCAGTGCTTCGTCGAATCTCTTTTCCGAATTCTGTCATCTGCTCGATCTTGAGGCCGTAGGCAATAAATTTTGCCTGGATCTTCGCTTCAAGCTCGCGCAGTTGTCCTTCGACTGTTGAAATACGCAGATTGATCGCGAGCATCTGATCGATCAGAGATTGAACACCATCCCGATTGGCTGCCGGATTAGCTTCTATCGCGCGGGTTTCATCTGCGATCTTCTCTCGTTCTTCATACAGCTTGGCTAGATCGAGAAGCATGTTTTCACGGTCGAAGAGCATCCGTTCGAGTTCAGAATCGAGCTTTGCGAGGCGTTCAAGATTCTTGAGGTGGGCATCGGCGCTTCGACCGATCGAATGCCGAAGGAAATCGTCAAGGTCTCGCTTGTTTGCGTCCATATCGAAGATGCCGTTCTTAAGGCGTCGTGCGATATTGACGACAGAATGAATCTGGCTCGTGATGGTCGCCTCAATTCGTTTCTTTAGTTCAAAGGTGCCCCGTATCAGACGGCCGATGGTCGCATATGTAGTTATCAGCTGCTTGTGCCGCATGACTTGCTCTTCAACCTTACCGAGGATCCCTCTCAGATTAGTTACGCTTTCCACCATCTTTTCGTACTGCTTGACCGCTTGTTCATAGGTATCGATATAGTGGTTGATGGTCTCCACCCACCGTGCTGCCTCCTCGACCCTCTTCTCAACCTGGAGAATATACTGTGACGGATCGAATACCGTCCACTGTGCCCGGGCCGGGCGAACGTCGAAACCAATAAAGATCGACGAAAGAACTGCCCCGAAAACGAGATGTCTTACTATTCCGTTACTTCCGATCATGCTGATACCTCCAAACCGTTCAATTCATTCAGGTCAAAAGAAGATATTTCCGTGAGTCCGACTGCGGTCAATCCGCTCGGGTACTTTGAGGCCAGCCAGGACACGACGATCTCAGGTGGCAGGTCGGGCCGAATATTCTCGACAAGTCTTCGCGCATTCGCTTCGTTCGTGTCGTTGGTGTTAGCCCAAAGCATCGCCGGCGAAAGACGGATCTCGGCCATCTGGACGATCTTGTCCGCTCCGCTGCCGATGACAAAAACCCATTGTGTAAATCGCCCGTATTGATTTCTGATCGCACGAATCGCGGCAACTGTCTCAGGGGCAAGCTCGCAATCCGACGCCAGTCGGTCAAAACCTCCGATCTGTTTGCCGATCATCTTTACGCCGGAGTTCTTCACAAGATCTATTCCGATCTCATTCGGACGCTCCGCAGTTCCGGTAAAATGCTCGTAGGCCTGGGAGAAGAGCACCGTTACTAATCCTTCCTTGCGTCCTGTCACAGTTGCCTCGGCAATGAGTTCCTGTATCGCCGGAAAGTGTTTGTTGATCTCGCGCATTTCGTCGCAAAGGAATAGGATCGGGGTCTTTTGCTTCCGCTCGTCTTCTTCGCCTATCTCCTGCATTATCTGGGCGCTGATCCGAAAGCCGACGCTTTCACGGATCTTTTCGTCAAGGCCGCTGATACCTGAGAGCTCAAATACGTCGAACAAAGACGGAACGTCGTAGTCAGGATGGGTTGGCGAATTAAGCCACGGATCCTTTCGGTGAACATTAAGTTTCAAATAGAGTTCGCTGGCTTGTGCTTGTTGCGCAGGCTCCCAGTGATAGGTCTTTAGAACATCCAGAAAGTGTCCAAGCGTTGGTTGGAATTTCGGTCTGCCGGCCCCATTGCGAGAGATCGCCATCTTGTAGACCTCATCGATAACGGTGGCGGCAATAGCACTTGTGATCGCGTCTGTCTTTGCTGTTTTGCTTAGAATGAGAATGTCCATCAACACCATTGAAAGCTGGCGCTTCGTGGGACGGTTACCTTCCTCGATTCCCGGATAGTTCCAGATGTTGATCGGTTTGGGATCGGCTTCGTTAAATTCGATGTGACGGCCGCCAAAAAGTTTACAGATAGGCTTGAACGAATGCCTGTAGTCCATCACGCGGACCTTTACGTTCCCGCGGTGTGCCCGGATGTCCGTGATCAGCATAGCCGCAAGAAATGATTTGCCTTCACCGGACGCTGCGGTGACGATGACCGTTGGAGATTTGATCAGTGCCCGATCGTAGAGATCAAGACCAAACATCTGGCCATTCGGGGTTGTAAAGACGCTATGCGGCCTTCGGCTGCCGCGCCAGCTAGTTTCGGTCGGGACAAATGAGATTACCGAGTCGGCCGTTTCCGTAAGTTCCTGACCTGTTGGCCTCCAGGAAAGTTCGCCGGCAAGCATTCGCGGATAGATCGCGCGTTGCCGCACTGCGTCTTCTCTAATTGCGTCCGCCCCGATCTTCTTGCGGATCGCTGAGACTACCGCATCACATCGGTCGTCAAGAATTTCAAGCTGGCGACGCGTTTCCTTAAGCCCTTTTGAACGGCCCGCAAAGACAATGACGTTTAATCTGAGATCGCAGATCTCTTCATTGTCCCCTTCGACCTGTTCGAGCAGGCCCTCAAGGTCTGACTTGATAACAACCGCGTCCTTTTTGAGATTCCGGAACCCAAGCCAGGTGTTGCGGCTGCCGTCGATACGATCGATTCGCTTCTGCAGGTCTTTTTTTGCAGCCTGTTTTTCAGTTGTCATCAAATCAACGACGATCTCGTGCGGAAATCCTAGAGCTCTCGTAGCAGTTAGATAGCGCATGATATCTGCGGTCACAAAGCCATTTGGGAGAGTTTTGAGACTGACTAAACTTGCAGGCGTACCATTGTGACGGATGTACTGCTCGCGTTTTGTCTCAATTTCTGTACTGCAAAGATAGCGCCGCAGATCGACGCAATCTGAGCTTGTCAGATCAGGGAAAGGACCGTGCTCCCGGCGATGACTGATAAAGAGTGATTCAAATATCTCTGTTCGGTTCATCTCCCGAAGGTGCAAGCTGCGAGGAAAATTGGCTTCGAATGATTGAAATACTCGTGAAGCTTTTAGTTTGCAGGCGGCTTCACTTTGCACCTCTCTCTGCACCATCAATTCACTTTCGCGATTTCTTATCCTTCTGAGGGGAAAGCGGAATAGTCGTGTAAACCCGTGATCCCCTATGTCTTTTGAGATAGAAGGCAAAAGCAAAGACATTATTCCCTTTTCCCCTGCATCACGTACCGGAACTCGTATCCAGACTGTTGCCGTTTGTCGCATAACTTCGCCGGATCTGATCGCTTCCTCTTGGAGCGCAAGATTGGTGGCCTGAAGGACACCGGCGACCGGATCGGATGATGCGGTGTCTCTGGATGAGAGATGTGACCTAAGCACCTCACCTGTGTCGAGCGAGTTTAGGAACCGAAACTGAATGATAGTGTTCTTCGGCTTCTCGAATTTCAGTATCGTTTTCAGCTCGTCGATCCGTTGTTCAGTCACGTAACCATCGATGTAAAGACTGTTCGACGGTTCGAAAATATAGGCCTTCCCATAGCTGCCGTCTCGGTAACGGATAGTGTTCCCATCTAGGCCCGCGATCTCGGTCGGTAATATCCGACCTGCTTCTGCATTCTCGATGAGTTGAGTTCGAGACCCGCGGTCCAATGGAGTACGGCTCGATAGCGATCTCACTGCCGGCATGAAACGAAATCCGGCTACCAATCCAAGACCGACGGAAAGAAGTCCTCCGAAAAGAGAGATTGCGATTTGCGCGAATGTTAGGTTTGCTGTGTCCATGCTTATTTCCTGTTCGATGTCTTCCAACTTGTCGGTTCGAGTTCGCCTCGGAGCGGCGGTCGATACTCAGTCCATCGGTCTATCTCGGCGTCAAACTTTTGAGAAAGCCAGTAGGAAGGCTTACTCAAACGAAGATAGTTAAAGATTCCCAAAAGAATCAGAAAAACTAGCAGTCCCATGGGGAATCCCAGCGGAACGTAGCCCACCCAAAGCCCGAAAACAAAAGGAACGATGTAGGCGATCGCAGTGGGGATCAGGATAAACTTCCAGTCGGTAGAGTAGACCCCGAACCGCTTCAGGCCACGGAAAACATTAGGTCGTGTTGCACGTTTTCTCATGTGGCTTCCTCCTAGAAGTTCGTATCAACTCCAACCGCACGTCCCTGTGCAAGCTGCCAGAACACCGCGACTATCGTTCCGAACGCAAACGACAGGAGCGAACCGAACGCTTGGTTGCCCCATTCCTTTCCGGTCATCTTGTTATAGATCGACCAAGCCACGCCGACCGCTCCAAGACAAAACAGAATGATCGCCATGAGCTTAAGGGCTTCACGAATGATGTTGGAGAGGTTACTTGCATCTCCGGTGAAGATCGGGCCTTGTGCAGAAGTCATTTGCGTGAAAAGCAACATTAATCCGAGCGGCGCCAGTGCAGGTACATGGCTTTTGACACATGTCAGTAGTTTTTTCATAGTCGTCCTCGCTTTGTAAGTTTTCGTTGACGAACCCGGAAAAAGGGTCCAGATACGTCAATACTTTCAACCGCTCTGCAAGGTTCGTGCCGTTCGATGATCGGGCTCGGTGGCACATTGGGCGGCGCATGGGTGGCACATCGGTTGCGAAGGACGGGTGATATGAAAAAACGAATCACACACCCGATCACATTGTTCTTGCTACTTTTTGCTGGTTTCCCTTTAGATGCTACAGCGCAGGAAAAACAACTGGTTTCTCGAACTTCACTCGGAAGAATGGATGTACTTTCACGTGCCAGATTGTTCGAGGCGACGATAGAAAAGGTCGCAAAAAGCGAAGGCGTCGACCCGCTCATCCTATGGACAATCGCCTATAACGAAACGCGGTTCCGGCCATGGCTGACAAGTCCAAAGAACGCTCAGGGATTGATGCAGTTCATGCCCGCGACTGCTGCCCGGTTTGGGTTAAAAGACCCGTATGAGCCGACCTCATCGCTGTATGCGGCGGCGAAGTATGTGAAGTATCTGGGACGGCTATTTGATTGGAAACTTGAGTCTGTTTTAGCCGCCTATAACGCCGGCGAAGGCACCGTTTCTGCGTATCTTTATGGGCGAAATCTAAAGTCGAACGGACGATTGATCAATGCCTCCCAACGGAGGACGGTCAACGGTGTCCCGCCGTATAAGGAAACTCTGGGATATGTTTCGCAAGGCGTCGAGGTGTATCGCTGGCTCAAGCAGCAAGGCAGATTTGGCACGGCTCCGACGCCATTCGCCGCCGAGAAATATCCCAGGAGTGAAAGGGAGATCAAGGCAACGGAGGTTCAGGAAAGCAAAGCAATTTTGGTTTTCTATGATCCGCGAACCGGTAGACGAAGCCTGATCTCTCGTGAAACTTCAGACGAGCCGCGACAACTCAGTTTCGGCCCTGTTATTGTCGGACAAAACATTCCAACAAATTCGGCCCGGCGAGCTCGCTCAACTTTTGCCGGAGAAATTGTTTTATCAACCCACGATCGATAGTCGGCGAATTTTCGAGTCAACTGCGGACGACTTTCGCACCGTTCGGCAAATTTTTCTGCCGATGTGGAGTTAGAAACCGGCTATTGACCCGAGAGTGGCTATTTCGCGTCTGGCACTGCGTTTGCCATTAGCCCTTTCGAGACCGAAATCTTATGAAAGCAAATGAAACAAAAATCGAAACGCCCGATACAGGGAAAATGGTTAACGGTTCACCAACTTACCTTACTCGCGACCCGGACGACATCGTTACGATCGCGTCGCTTTTGAAGATCCTCGCCGTGCTGCTTTTTGCCCTCGTTCTGAGCGGCTGCATAAACATGTTCCTGATCTTTAGAAAGGCAGACCGGATTGTGGTCGATAAATCGAGCGGACGAGTTGTCGAACTAAACAACCGTGATTATGGTGCAACCGAAACCGTCAGCATCACGCCGGACGTTCCTACATCAACTGACAAGAAGTATTTGGTCAAGGAATTTCTAATCGCTCTTTACGAAGTCGAGCAAACGACGCGCGAGGCGCAAGTAAACAAACTGCTCCGAATGCTCGACCCTGATCTTTCGATGGCGATGGCCAATCGACTAAAGCAGAACGGCGTTCTCGCCGCCGAGAAGACAGAAAGCGTAAATTCGTCATGGGAACTACAGGACTTATCCGTCGATGAAAGCGACCCATATATTCTGCGAGCGATCGGCACGCGCAAGATAAGGCGAAAAGCCTCAGGCCAGGATGTGGAAGAGTCCGTTCAGCTCAAATGTAAATTTCTGTTGAAGGACAGCCCTGCGACCCCGATCCGAAACGACAATAACCTGAGAACCGGCTTCACCATTCTTCGGTTTCGCGTCGAACCCGTAAACGGCAAGACCATCTCGCCTTTATCGCTCATAGGCGATGCGGAGGAAACATCATCAGCAATTCAACCCGGCAGTGAAACAACTGGCGGTAATTAGGAAGGAACCTCATCTGAATCATGAAAACTTTAAGCATTTCAAATCTGGGAAAATACACTACGAGGATAATTGGAATCTCTCTCGTCGTCCTGTCGGCATTTGTTGTCAATGTTTATCCGCAGAGCCGGAAGCCTGTACACAAACCTAAAATAAGGAAAGTCGTTCGCCCGATCTCGAACGAGACTAATCAGACCTCAAATGAAAAGGTCGTAAACATTTCAGCGGTCTCCAAAGAAATACAGCCCGTTGCCGTGGTTAATGCTTCGCTCCCTGATTTCCTGTCGGGAGAAGCAAATGTAACGGTCAACCCGAAGCAGCCTACCGTTGTGCGTCTGGGACTGGCTCAAAACGCAGTTTCTATTGTCGAGTTTCCCGCATCGGACGGAATCTATTACATCCATGAGGGAAACCCCAAGCTTGCGTCAGTGTTTCAGTCTCCGACAAAAGAAACCGACCGATCGATAACCATTTACCCGGGAGAAGGATTCGTCCCTTCAAAAGACGGGGCGACCTCTGCCGCGATCAGCCTGCAGATGCGGTCCGGCCTGGTTTTGATTCTCGAACTGGTACCGGTCAGCGACCTTAAAAAGAATGCTCACAGATGCGTTATCTCATATGACCGCGAAGCAGTTGTCTCGGCGCGTAGGGTTGCAGGACTCGCGTCTGACCTTGGCGGTGACACCAAGAATCCGCCTCCGATCAACTCACGGGCACTATCCAAACTGGTCGGTTCAGCACGGCCCGCCGAAGAGAAGATTTCTGATTCTCCAATTTCGGAGTTGAACTCTATCTCAAACGCTGTTTTCGCCGAAATACCCGAATCAAAGCGGGCGGGTTCGAAGCGAGCAATGACCGATGCTGAGATATCGAAGGCTGCAAACAAGCGGTTGGCTGACGTTCTTCGAGATCAAAAGAAGCACCTCTCCGCGTGGTCTTCACCTCTTCACGGTTTGGAACTATCACTGACCCGCGTCACCGATCTTGATTCCGGAAACCGTCTTGTTGTTATTGCGATTCGCAATTCTGCATCAACAAATCTAAGGCTCGTTCGAGGTTCCCCTGAACTTCAGATCCAGACGCTCGACAAGGACGGCAACAGCCTTCTCACCACCAAACTCGATCTCCGCTATTTGGAAACAACCGCGTTTGAGGGCCTTGTCCAACCAGGCTCTACGACGTTCTATGCTCTTGTCTACAAATCTCCGCTCCTCGGGGTTAATCAGAAGATTCGAGTCGCCGTTGCTCAAACCGAAGCTATCGACGCCCCAATCTCGGCAACTCTTAACGGATCGAAATAAAGGAGACACGCGATGCAAACTACGTTAACTACAAATTCCGATATTCCGACTGCCTTACCGGACATCGAGGCGGACGAAGAACGCGAGAAAATGTTGCTGGCTGATCAGAATGAACTTTCGAACGATGAAGTTGATGATGATGAATTGGATCTTGAAACCGGATCGGAACGAAAAACTTCCCGAACCGCGAAGGTACTAAAAACCGCTGCCGCGTTCACGGTATTCTTGTTACTGATGGGTACAGCGATCACCTGGTTCTTCGGTATGGGCTGGTTCGCTACGCCGAATCCCCAGGCCGTCAATCGAACGAGCCAAAAGGATTCATCTCCGGCTCCAATGACCGAGGATGAGAAACTTAAGGCTGCCCTCACAATGGTTGCGTCAAAAGAGCCAATACCAAGCAAGGACTCTGTGGTTGGGCAATCCGATGAACCGATATCGATCGACAAACCCGCTCCTGCTGACACCGAGTCAAACGATATCTCTTCGATGTCAGCATCGCGAACGAGAACCGAGCCTTCCTTCAATCTTGGCACTGATATCTCCTCCCGGGACGCTCTCAAACGAGAGGATCAGCCCACCAACCTGGAGACAAAGAAGAATTCTCCACAAGGTAACGACACTCCCCTGTCAAAATCTGTATCGTCAACCGAACCCTTAGGACGCTCGCTGTTCTTTGGAGTCACAAAGGTCAGAGATGAGCAATTTCGCAATAATAGTGCAGCAACTACAGCGCCAACCTCGGACACACCGAAGCCAAAAGTAAATGGCTCACTGCCGTTTGGCTCACTGCTTACGGTCCGTCTTATTGGAGCGATCTACACGCTTAGAAATTCCGGAGGGGTCGTCCGTATGGAATTGACACAACCGGTTGTAGGAAAGGGTTATTCCTATCCGGCCGGCACGACTCTAATTGGTAATCTACGGGGCGGTGAATCCGTAAGAGCGTTCGTCAACATTATCGGCCTGATCGATCCGGTTTCTGGTGAACTGGTGAAGTTCACCGGCGAACTATTGGGAACTGACGGTGCCTCAGGGATTCCCGGAAACAGGAAAAGAGTCACCGGAAAGTGGACCCGATTCTTTCGAGGCATAAAAGATACTGCCGGCTCGATATTGGGATCGGTCGGTTCAATCCGTTCAGGGGGAACAGTAGTAATATCTGAGCCGCTGCGCCGAGGGTCCGAAAAACTCTCCGAGGACACGAGTCAGTCACTGTTTGGAAACGAACCCGAGGACACGTTCCTAGAGGTCTTAGCCGGAACCACCGGATACGTACTTGTAACGCAACTACCCGAACCGAACTCTTCAATTGCCAACGCAGAAACGGGAGCAAAAAAGGAATGATTCCGTTTGACGCATCCCGTCCACAGATCAACCCCCGCGAACTTGTCTCAGACGGAAAGCACGGTGAGCTTTTCCAACTGATGGCTGGACACGGATACGTGCCCGACGAGCAAGTATTCGAAGACTTCTGTGAGAGTCTTAAGTCTGGACGGGCATGGCTTATTTCCGGTACGCGCGGCAGCGGGAAGACTGCATTTCCCGAAGCGTTAGCCGCCGCCTGCAATCTTTCAATGTGTGTTGTTGCCGGACGCGATGGGTTAAAACAGGAAGAGATCCTCTATGACTGGGATAATGAAGAGCAAGCCGTGTGGATGAGAGAACACCTGGCTCTCGCAAAACAACTGCCACTTGACGAGCAGGCCGAGTTTCTCGACAATGCCCGACGCTCTAAGTGGCAGCGCCGATTTCTGATTCTTGGTGAAGTAGGAATGGCATACGACTTGGCGGCAAGCGCGGCGTCGAGCACTCCAATGAAACCACCGCCGGTGTTGATCCTTGATGAAAGCGATAAGTTTGGGGCCAGCATTGAAGATTCACTTCTTATGCCGCTCGAACGTGGACTGATCTACATTCCACGATACGAAGGCGGAACGATAGGCGTTCCCGACTGGAATTCGAGACCGATCGTGATCACGACCTCAAATGATCTGCGCCACAAACTCAGTTCGCCGTTCATTTCGAGACACGTTTACAGCCGGTTCGCGAGTCCTTCGCTGGAAAAGGAGCTTGAGATCTTATCGACAAGAAATAAAAGCGCGACTTCAGCCCACTTAGCACTTACAACCAAGCTGATAGACGCCGTTCGCGGAATCGCCGGAATGGAAGATCATCCGAGTGTCCGTGAGTCGATCGACATCGTTGCGGCTCTCGAACGCGACTTGGTTGAGTCTCTGAATTCGAAAAACTTGGTCCGATATTTTTGCTATTTCGTAAAGACCGGAGCATCCAGAGAACTGCTGACTCTTCAACTCGACTATCTCTTGGGGATGATGCACGCCTTCCACCCGGACATCGATTCTTGGCTAGGCTCGCGTGATGCCAGTTGGAAGATTAGGTGGCCGCAGCTCGCCGACAATTCCCTATGAATAGAACAGAATCCAAATTGGGGCTTTTTTCGACGATCAAACAGTCGGTGGTTCGCAGTCAATACGCTGGCCTACTGGTAGTCGTTTGCGTGGTCGGCATCTACGGATTTGTCAGAATATTGATGCCGCAGAGCGAAACGGCCCAGGTTCGATTTGTTGAAACTCGTGGGCCTGAATCTGAAAAAGAGTCTTCGCCGACCGGATCGCAGACCGAAGACCCATTCTCCGGCCTCGAGTATGATAATGCGGTAAGACTCAGAGAAACGTCGGCTCTGGGGATGGCGATCTCGTTGTCGGTGTTATCGCTGAATGCTCAAAACGGAAGACTCCCAGAGAATGTCGATCGGATAATTCGCCACGTTAATGCCGCCCGACTACTGCCGCCCGGGATTCAATCAAATTCAGCAACTATTACTTCAGAGCGAAGCACGTTTCATATCATATATCGACGCGAACCCTTTTCATTTGAGGTACTGGCCGTACCAAAATCCGATCTAGGCTCACAATTACTTTTTAGATTTCCGCTCCCTCAAAGCGAACCCAATACCGTTCTGTATTTTGAAGCGCTCCGCGATAAACCCTTTCCGGCAGCTCTTTCAACTGTTGAACAATTGAGTGCGTCAGGCTGGAGGATCCGGCATTGGCGAGGTGATGTATCGTCCATTACTTCGGCGACATATGATTCGCTGAAAGAACAGAGTGATTATCTTCGTAACACACGGTAACCGATCAAGCTATGTTTTCGCGTGAATGGATTGAGAAATTCGACGCTTCCTACGGTATTCCAAGGAAAGCAAATGAGCAGTATCTGCCATCGTATCAAGCGTTTTGGCAGTGGTCGGCTGACATTGGCATGTGTGTTTTCTTCTTTGCTTTGGGATTACTCGGTTCAATAGTCTGCTTGTTTGCGGGATATCTTTTAGACGTTTATGGTCTGATAACTTTGGTCTTTTGGGCGATGGCTCTGATCTGTATTGCGGGCTCGCTTGTAGATTCCTATTCACTAATGTGGGCGTACCGCGTTCGACGAATGAGTACCGCTCATGGCTCAGCGCGGTGGGCGAAGGCATCCGATCTGATTCGCTGCGGTCTGATGAATCGGATTAGAGGATTGCCATTACCTGCAAATGCGCTTCCTCTCGCAAAAGCGTTTTGGGGTCGCGATGTATTTCTTCCCGCAAGTCAGTGGCTTCGCCACTTTGTTATGTTCGGCCCGACCGGTTCCGGTAAATCAAAGACTTTTTTCATGTCCATGATCCGGGCGATCCTGAACAAGTCGTCATGTCTGGTTTACGATCCAAAAGGCGAGCTTTTCGCCCAGACTGCCCGTTCCGCCGAAACGATTTATCGTCTGGACCTCAACGAACCGAAAAGAAGCGATCGATGGAACTTCATTCCGAAATGCAGAAACGATCCGGCATTTGCGTGTCAGATTGCCGGAATGATGATCGGGATAGAAGGCCGACGCCGCTCAAATGCCGATCCGTTCTGGGGCGACGCCGAGCAGATAGCTTTAACCGCAATTTTACTTCATATCGCAGAAGTTTTTCGCGAGAAGGCAATTCCCGCCTTTGCTGCAGACTTTCTTCTCTTCCTGAGCGGTGACGGCGATCAGGCCTTCAACGATGCGATGATGAATTCGCCAAGCCTCTACGCGAAACAAGCGTATTTAGCTTTTCGACAGGCACCGGTTCAGACTCGCGGATCCATTTTGATAGGTTTGTACAACAAGCTTCGACCGTTCACACTTGCACCTGCTCGGATGGTAACGTTGCCGCCAACCAAAGACGAAGCGGCACTTGGCTGCCGCTCGATAAACTTCGCAGACCTTCGCAAACCCGGTACAGCAATTTACCTGGTCGTCTCGGAAGGGGCCGCCGACGTCTATAAAGAGTTTATCGCTACCTTCATCGGACAGGCCGTTATGGAAATGAGGCTCGATGGTGTAAATGAACCAGAGCATCCGTGCTTCGTTCTCATAGACGAGGCTTACCAGTTGAATGTATCGGAGGTCAAAAGAATATCGGGTATCGGGCGCGGACGTGGTGTTGGACTTGGTCTCGGATATCAGGACTTACCTCAAATGTACGACCAATACGGTCGTGAGCAGGCGAATGCGATACTCGGCACCATAATGACCAAGATCTTTCTGCCTGGCCTTGACGATGTGACTGCCGAGTACGCCTCAAAGCAGCTGGGCGAAACGACGATCTTCTCAAAAACATTTCAGGACTTTCCGGGAAAGAAACAGGACAACACCAGATACGCGGAGCAAAAGCGTGCCCTCATGCTGCCGAATGAGATTCGACAAACAGCAGCCCATTCCGAAGTGTTGATTATCAGCGACACCGCCCCGCCGATCCGCGCTGCATACCCGCCTTTTGCGGTTCATAAAAACACTTATTCCGCCGCGATTAAAGGCACACCCCGCGAAATCCACCTTGGAGATATTGATCCTCAATTCTCATTTACAGACTCGGGCCAGGCTAACCAGGCTGCCGAACATGACAAGGCAGCTCTCAAAGAAGTTATCTCATCTGAGGTCGATCGAATCTGTTCGAAGGAACGTCTTTCAGAACTGGCTTTTCCATCTGCAAAAGAGCCAGCACTTGACTCGCTGGAACATCAATTAGACGGTGAATCGGCGAAAAAGGATCCAGTTTACAACGCTCTCAACAACCTTCCTGTCGAGGTGGGATACTTTTCTGCCCAAGGTAATGGAGGTTCTTTGGTGATTGAACACGCATCGATCTAAAACGCATGCTAAATAGACTCAAGATCTCGCTCATCCTAGCCCCGCTGGCCATCACAATTTTGATCGGCGTCTATGTCTACTCCCTTTGGTCGCAGGAACGAAAACGAAGCTCAGAAATCCCCGTTGACGCAACCGCAGCGATGAACAGAGATCTGGTGAAGTTCCACCAAAAACGCGGTTCGTTCCCCGCAACGCTGAAAGATCTCGAAGGCGTCGTCTGGGAAAAGAAGGATCGAAATTACGTTTCGGACGGACATTCAATGATCCACAGAAACTACTTCTATCTTTACTCAAGAATTGACCAAAATCGGTTCACTCTCTGGGCCATCCCAATCGGCAAAGAGCGTGAGGAGGCATCAACATTATTTTTAGTAGGAACGCCTATGAAAAAAAGAACATGGAAAGGAGCCGCTCTCACTGTAGAAGATGTCGGCAAACTACCCCGGTTGTTACCGGTCGAACAGGATTTGGCTCTTAGAGGAATGGTTGAGCAGGTAGATCACAAAACGATGTCCTCGAATTCGAAGTAAAGTATTTCTTTGCGAAAAGTACCGAAAAGTGGTACTTTGTGCAAAGGATTACTTTCATGAGATCACAAAGTTCGCAACTTAGAGTCGAAGAATGGGTAGATAAGGAAATTGCTTTCGGCCGGAGCGCTTTCTCTCTGGATCGAGTTGAGAGTGAGCTGCCGCAGTATTCTGAAACCGCGATCAAACGTTCTCTGAACCGATTATCACGAAAGGGCACCATAATTTCCGCCCACAAGGGCTATTACGTTATTGTCACGCCTCAATACTCTTCACGCGGGATTCTTCCTCCGGCACTATTTATTGACGGACTAATGCGTTTCTTGGAGCGTTCATATTACGTTGGCCTTTTAAACGCTGCTGCATTTTACGGCGCGGCACACCAGGTGCCTCAAGAGTTCTTTGTTTTTACGAGTTTTCCGCCCATGAGGCCGACCGTGAAGAAGGGGATAAAGATAAATTACATAACCAGAAAAGAGATCCCAGATGACCTTCTCGAAGACCGAAAGACCGAAACTGGAGTTGTGAAGATTTCCTCGCCAGAACTTACCGCCGCCGATTTGGTGCAGCACCATAAAAGAGTCGGCGGTTTGAACCGAGTAGTTGAAGTGCTCTCAGAGCTGACCGAAGCGATCCGCATCGAGAAACTAAACAACGAGTTTATTCAGTTCGTTCCAACTGCCGTAATTCAGCGGCTCGGTTATCTGCTCGAAACAGCAACAGGTGCAGAGTCACTCGCCGACGGGCTCTATAAAGCCGCGGCGTTAAATGTCGAAAAGTTCTTTCCTGTGCCATTAAGTACAACAAAAAGGAAACGTGGATTTCCGGTTGAAACGAGATGGAATGTAGTTGTAAATGAAACGATAGATACCGAATAGTGATTCCTGCCGCATATATCACCCAATGGGCCAATTTCGTCCCATGGCAGACAAATGAACAGGTCGAGCAGGACCTTGTGATCACACGCGCCATTGTGGAAATCTTTTCGGATGATTTCCTACGCGAACGCCTCGCGTTTCGCGGCGGGACCGCTCTTCATAAACTTTATTTGAATCCGCAACCTCGGTATTCCGAAGACATCGATCTCGTTCAGATCAGACCCGAACCAATTAAAGAAACGCTCGCCCGCCTTCAAAGCAGGCTTGAATTCGTCGGTCCGGCATCTGTGGCTCAGAAGAAAGACAATAATACTCTCCGTTTTCGATTCGAATCGGAAATACCTCCGGTCCAACCTTTGAAACTAAAAGTCGAAATAAACTGCCGCGAACATTTTAACGTGATGGGCTTGCAGAAGTTTCCCTTTGCAACGGAATCTGACTGGTTTAGCGGAAGTACCGATATTGTTACATACAGGATCGAAGAGCTTCTCGGAACGAAGCTTAGGGCTCTGTATCAGCGTCGCAAAGGGCGCGACCTCTACGATCTTTACAAGGCGTATCAAGAGCAACGGCCAGATTCTCAACAGATCATTGAAGTTTATCGAAAGTATATCGCTTTTTCCGTAGACAATCCGCCAACTAGAAAACAGTTTCTAAGGAACCTCGAAACCAAGATGCAGGACGACGAGTTCCTTGGCGATACAAGGGCGTTGTTGAGACCAACGGAACAGTATGATGCTCATGAGGCATTTAATTTCATAAAGGATGAACTTGTTGAAAAGCTCTAGGCTTCTGGTTTGCCAGCCATAAAAACCCAAGGGCACTTAGACTACCGAACACGCTGGGACGTAGTTTGAAAATGGTCATCCCGACTTCGAACGCCTGCGGACACCGAACGCGTGGAGAATGGAAAACGATCTTTGGATAGCTCCTTGTCATTAAATTGATTAACAATGCTGCTGAGTTCGGAAGTCAGCAATTGTCTCGCGTCGTTATTCGCACTTCTTGCTCCAACTAAACTCAAATGATCGTCTAGGATCATATTGGTTCGTTCCTGAACAAACTTCGGATCGGCGTTTGCGAGCGACAATTCTAGCAGCTCGGTTTTCAGCGCTGCTTGAAGCTTGCCTGGTTGGAGATCGGGCGTGGATTGGTTAGTTCCGTCGATGACGGGACCTTTCGATTCTTGGGTGGTCAGTCTGGCCGTTGTTTCTAGCTTTTCCTTCTGCTCGGTGGCCACTTGATAAACGAAATCCCTCTCCGCAGGCGGCAGTTTGCTGTAAAGTTCACTGTGGTCGAAGTTGTTTTTGAAGCGGAGTTCCTCATTCGGGGTTTTGAGACTCTGTAGAAAGTGCTTTGTTGCTGATAAGGAATCGTTCAAGTACTTTCTTTCCATTCGAGATTCCAGACTTTCGATCAATTGTTGGGCCTCTGGGCTGCGTGCGATCTCGCCTCTTTTCAAAGCCTCAGTTCTTGCTTTTGTTGTCTCGCGGTCACCCGCATAGTTTAGTTTCGCGACGATCATTTCGGATGTGTAGTGCCGAGGCGACTGTTCGGTAAACAACATTTGCATCTCCTTCTGTGTCAGAGCAGGAAGGTTCTTAGAATCTCGATTCTGGGCATTCTGCAGCCTTTGAAGCCCAACAGAGGCATTTTCAATCCGTATCCTTGATGACGCTTCGATAACTTCCTCACGCGACTGACAGCGATCTAACATCTGGGCGTAGTCTCGATACCGTTCGTTGAAATGTCGAAGTCTCGTTTCAGGTTGATTTAGCTGGTACTCAAGATATGCGGATGCGATTCGCAGGTCCTCGTAATTTAGCTCCTTTCCTTTCACATCGTTCTCGATCGGCTTATCAGCTTTTGCCTTAAAAAGTTTTAGAATAATGGAGGGCGTAATGCCATTTTCCAGGGCATCGTCCAGTGCCGGAAATTTGACCTCAGCCCAGTGCTTCATCTCTTCCACGGAAATTTCGGAAGCGAGAAAGTTTAGATGTGTACTCTCAAGTTCGATGCGCTCAAACCCGAGAGTACTATTAACGTGTTCAGAATCTCGTCCCGTTGCAAGATGCTCGAAGGTTTCACCAGGCTCTTCGACCGATCCTCGAAATTGATGTTCCGTATCGTGGAGATCAGGCTCGAGAAGCGGCTCATACTGGATCGAACGGTCAGTTGGTTCGAGCTTCTCCATCTCACCCGCAACAATTGCGATTTCTGCTAGAGTCCGATCGAATCGCTCTGTCGTCGATTCTGCTTTCGACTGATCGCGATCCCGATCCAAAAACTCTCGTTTCCCGTCCAGCGCGTCATAGATCCAACGAAAGACCTTTGCCTCGGTCTCTCGATCTGCATTGCTGCCGGCGATGGCTTTTCCATAGTCAAGGATCTGTGGTGCGACTTCGCGAGCTTTGTCGAACCCGACCAATGGTTCAAGCCGGATTACTCCGTAGTTAAGAGTTGCGAGTTCGAGCGGTGATTTTAGATCGGGCGACTCCTTCGGAATTATCAGAACGCCATTCTGAACGGTTCCTCCACGCTCGTATGTGTCACGGAGAAACTGTGATCTGCTGTTCAAGAACGAAGCGTGCTCGCTCCTGTTGCGGCCATCTGTGTCGTCAAGTTTTGAAAGCTCAAGGTCTGCTCGGCTAACCGAAAGGATCTCGTTGATCGCTCTTTCTGTGCGTGGATTCGACGGATGAAAGTTTGAATCTTGGGTAAGCGTATGACGTGAGGCTCGATTCAGCTCTTTGACCTCAATTGCCTTCGCAACTTTCTCAATCGCGAGCTTAACAACATCTGCGTGACACGTCTGCCCTGCCCGACAGAAACACGTGATCGAAATCGGCTGTCCGCTGCGGAAGGCATCGCTAAGCAAAACCATACCATCCCTCAGCCCGCCATCATTTTGTTTGTAGCTGTTTCGCAGCCGTTCGGAGTAAGCGAAAAGCGCGGCTTCGCGACCGCTACCCCGTGGTGCAATTTCGTTCCGGTTGGGTGAAAGAAGCCCCAATTCTGGAGTGCTAATATTCCCGAGATCGAGACTCCTGTTTGGAAGCGTAGACTCTGCTTCATTCAAGCGAGCAACTACCTTATTGCTCAGATCATATTTCATAACTCGCCCCTCCCCGTTTCGGCTCGTTGGCTAACCGCCCCCCGAAGAAATGGCAAATCATGTGCCTAGAAGTCAGCCAACCAACTATGGTTTGGCTTTCTATACATTTAGATATCAACTCCGTTCGATTCCGGTCCTAATACCTCGACCAATCGTCACATCTTCCCTCTCGGGCCATCCTCCTTTTTCATGGGCAGTCGAATCTCGTCCTTTGCCAGACTCTGCTTTCGTTTTTGGATCGACGACCGATGCTAGAAGCTCCCTGAAGTTCGTCCCATCAATTCCGACCGAGTGTTTGAGTATTGAGTTCAGTCGCTTTGCTTCCCGGCTGCTCGATGTCACTGTGATGCGTTTCTCGATCTCAGTGATCTCGCTTGTTGTGAAGATAGGCTGGTAAGTGAGATCCGCAGCACTACCCAACAGGGACAGTTGCTTAAACTCCGAAGCCTCTTTGGCCGCATTCAGCGACAGTTCTTTGGCGGCCGCCACGTCCGCTTTGAGACATCTCTCGCGATCCTTTGCGCGGCCTTCGATCTCGCGTCTCAAGGTTCTGTGATCTTTGCCCTCTAGCAGTAGATTCAGTGCTTGGTCCAGAATCGAACCTTTTCGTGGTAGATCGACATCGTTGAGACTCAGATAACTCATCGAGCCGTTCGATTTGTCCTCGATCGCAAATCTGTGAAAACGCTTCGAGCGTCGGTAGAATGCCAGGTCTTCTTTTGTCTTATTCAATCCGATATTGCAAAGAATTTCTCTTGCCAATGTGCGGCGAACGATCGCGTGAGAAAGATTCCCGGCTTCTGCGGGGCCGATCTTTCCTTTAGCTCCGTGTTGGCTGGCCACCGCCCCTTGAATCGACGTCTTTTGGAGATTCCAATTGGATGCGTATTCTTTGGGAAATTTGAGTTTTCTTGAGAGTGTGTCAATTTCGATGATCTGATCGGCAGAAAACACTGGCTTCACTGTATCGAAGGTGCTGCTTCGATCAAGGACTTCACTCAGAACCCCAACAATCTTTTGCTCCTGCCGCATCGATTTGTGCATTTGCAAGGATTGTTCACTCAGAGAACTATTGACCGAATCAAATAGAAAAACTTCCCTTGACTTGGAATTTCGGCTTGAGGGCTTGTTGGTCAGATATTCGATTGCCGAGCGAATGCTTTGGAGAACAGAGCGACCGTTGTTCTTGACATCATTTTGACGAGCTATCATCGCCAAAGAGACTCGATCGTTTCCAACCTTCACCTTTCGGTAATACGCGTTGTCTTTGAAGTCCGAGAGCTGCCGCTGATGTAGCTGCATCCTCATTTCAGAAACCGCTTTTTGTCCAGCGAGAAGTCCAAGATCAGAAACAGTTCTAGGTGCGATTTCTTTCTTGTTCTCAAGGTCGGTTCTCACCTGCTCAAGATAGCGAAATTCACGCGTTTTCGTGTTCGCTAGACATTCGCTCTGAAGTTCATCGAGTTCTTGTTTATTGAATGCGGGCGGCGGTAATTTTACTCCTCTTTTTTTATAGTCGGTTCGGATCAGATTTGCTTCGCCACGAATAGACGCAGATTCCTCGTTTAGCTTGAAAAATTCCGATTCTTCCCGGGCGAGTATGCTGTTGGTTATCGCTATGATCTGACGTGATTGCGGTGTTTTGCTCCAGTCTTCGGAGTTGGTTGCTGATTGCCTCAGCTCCAAGAGCGAGACTCTTAGCGTTATTGCTTTCTCCGGATCCCTGATCGGAAACTTGAGGCTCTCACGATTTTCTATTAGAAAGGCAATTTTTTCTTCCTTAAATTTGAGTTGATATTCGGCAAGAATACCCCGGCGTAGAATCTCTCGTTCGTGAATATTTCCGTCGCCTTTTTGAAACTTAATGGCGTCATGTATTTGTAGAGCATTTCGATTGTGCTGCTTGTCATTGGCATGTTCCCGTGAAGGTGTCCGTTTCGCAACAAACTCCTGAAGTTTTTTCTTCGCGGATTCGATCAGAATACCGTCGACAATCCGTTTCTCTCCATCGATGATTTCAAAATGCGGAAGCGCCTCACGCGGAATTTTGTTCAGCGATCTACCCTGAAGATCTTTGGTCAGATATTGCTTTTGAATTGCGATATGAACGTGCGGGTTTGCTGTGTTGAGATGAACGGCGCCTGCCCACGCAAGCCGCTCGCTTTGGAGACTCTTTTCTAGCTGTCCGATGGCAAATCTTGTGACGATTTTTACTTGCCGCTGGCGTTCCTCATCAGTCGAACCAAGTTGTTGAAAATCCTCCCGCCGAAATGAAAGAACAAGGTGGTGAAGCTCGTTGTTTGACGGACGCCCTTTGCCGCAATCGGATTTAAGAAAGTTGTTTGCGCTTCGTACGGTAAGATGTTCGGTAAACTCGTTAAAAAGTTCACGACCTTTTTCGGGCTCTGCATTCCGGTCGATCTTACTGTGCGCTAGATAATGAATGAGACCGCGAGAACTGCCTCTTTTTGATTGAACGCTGGCAATAACTCTCATGATTCGCTCGCTATTTGATTCGCGGGTTTAGGCAAGGAATCGATTCGCTGTTTTAGTATTCGTACCTTGGTTGCAAGGTAGCTGTTGTGAAGGGATTCGTTTCCTGAGACGTGCTCGTGGAACAGGAGACATTTCTTAAGATCGGACACGGCGTGTTCGATCAGCTCAGCCATTGCGGTAGAGGCGATAACAACACTCTGTTTGCGGTCGCTGGTCTCCGGCGACGTATATTCGATGAGCTTTGTGAAAACGAGATTTAACGAGGAAATCGACATGCTCGACATCGAGTAGATTTCGGTAGTCAGCGAGCTTGCTTGACGTAGCAGTTCTAGTGCATTTTCGAAGTCCGATTCCATTCGATCAATGCTTTCTCGAATCTCGCCGATGTTGCCGCTTACAGCAAGATCAACCGTCTCGTTCTGGCGGCCGGTTCGCACAAGCCAATCGAGCTTTTCCTGACAGCGACCCGAAGCAAAATGCTGGTGTCTATCGGTCAAGGCGAAATGGATCATTCGACGCACAATCGCCGACTTATTCTCACCGGTTTCGGCTGCGATCTCTTCAAGTTTTTTGTGGTCGTCTTCGTAGGGCCTGACGCTGATCGGCCGTCCCTGCTTTGACTCGATACCCAACTCGATGTTTTTTACTATTTTCTCTCTGTCTCGCTTTCTCATCTCTCGATTTTTGTGGCGGCGTTTTGTCACCAATTCGTCGGCTTGTAATTTCTCCGACCATTTGGACATGAGCAAAATACGTGCCTTTTGCGAGAAATATGGCGAGAACTGCGGTTTGTAATTTTGATGACACCGCCTAACTTAGTGACAGTGTGAGACTTACGCCAATTACAATGGTCGGTTCTTGGTCTATCCTGTCATACACCCGCCGCTGTAATTTTTGTTTTTTTACGAGCCCCCTCGATCCGCCTCTTTTTCTACGCCAAAAGCGGTTCGTTTATTCGCCGCCCGTAGCCACAAATACCGCAGTTCTCTGCCGCGGCACGCCGATTGATTTACCAACCAGGCCAGTAAATTCGCCAACGTAAGGAGACCAAATACTAATGAACGATCAGCGCAATATCACCCCCTCTACAAAGCAGAATTTCGAGCGTCCGCTGCTGCAGATCAACCGCTTGAACTTCGTAAAATTGAACACACGTGTACTCGAAGCGACCGACAGCAAACTGAAACAATATCTTCAGTTCGCGTCCATCAGCATGAATACCGATATCACCAATGACGATGTTGTCGAGTACGCGCTAAACCACCTTTTTGAGCGCGATCCGGCATTCAAAAGCTGGCTTAAAACTAGAGGTTAAAAGAATATGAGCTAGGCGGAAAAAGCAGAAGGAAGTGTTCCAATCCCATCGAAATTTGCACCGGAAACAAACGACGGATGAGATGACTCGTATTGGGACAGAATCAATTCAAGCTTCATCTCAAATTCGCGGATATCCAACCGGTCTGAGCCGCGACACAGAAGCCCGCCCAGTTGCTCCATATCATCAGCTGAAACGTCACAGCATATTCTTACCGCAGCACGGGCCAGACGGTCTGCAACTTCCTGAAACTGCACTCCCGAATGTCCTTTTACCCACCGCCAGGAGACATGATGCCCGTAGCATGCTTTGACCAGACGCGACCAAAACGTGCGGTTTGCACGCATGTGGTTTCGGCCCAACATCGTATCTATTACATATCTTGAGTCTGACACTATCTCTATACGACAACATCTGCGAAGCTGCTCCAACGCATACGTGCATGCAAGGATCTCGGCCTGCTGATTGGTGATCTGTCCCAAATATTTTGA